>DATFRW010000197.1:0-5721 GCA_035262945.1 Solirubrobacteraceae bacterium | reverse complement strand
CGCCTGCGGCGCGAGGTTGGCGGCGCGCACCCGGTCGCGGTCGACCTTGAGCACGTCGCGGTCGTAGGTGAGCAGCCCGTTGACCTCGTTCTCGACATCGGACAGCTGGGTGTAGATCCCGCCGCTGATCCCGCAGGCGTTCTGCACCTCCACGAGCCGCTTGCTCAGCTCCGTGTAGCGCCGCGTGAGCGTCGCGGCGTCGGGCTCCATCTCGGGGGAGCCCGGCGGTCCCGGCCAGACGTGGCCCGGCACGACGAGGCCCAGCCCGCCGTACTCGCCGTCGATCGAGATCCGGTCGGCCTGGGGCGGCGGCGCGCCCGGCCCGACGTAGGTGTGGTCGTCGTAGACGTCGCCCTCGCCGCTGTCGGGGAACGACAGGCAGCAGTTCACGCCGCTGTCGGCGTCGACGAGGCGGGACGGGTCCCACGCCTTGACCTGCGCGGCGATCCCGACCGGGTCGAACTCGCCCCAGCCCTCGTTGAACGGGACCCAGGCGATGACCGACGTGTCGCTGTCGTGCTGGGCGACGATCGCGCGCAGTTCGCGCGTGTACTCGGCGCGCGCCGCGGCCGTCGGCGTGACGAGGTTCATCGCCGGCATGTCCTGCCACACGAGCAGCCCGAGGCGGTCGGCCCAGTAGTACCAGCGCGCCGGCTCGACCTTGATGTGCTTGCGCACCGAGTCGAAGCCGAGCGCCTTGTGCTCCTCGAGGTCGAAGCGCAGCGCCTCGTCGGTCGGCGCGGTGTAGATGCCGTCGGGCCAGAAGCCCTGGTCGAGCGTCGCCATCGCGAAGATCGGCTTGCCGTTGAGCAGGAGCCGCGGGCGCCCGTCGGCGCCCTTGGCCATGCCCACCGAGCGCATGCCGAAGTACGACTCGACCTGGTCGGTCGGCTTGCCGCCGAGCCTCAGGTTCACCTGCAGCCCGTAGAGGAACGGCCGGTCCGGCGACCACAGGTTGGCGTTCGGGATCCGCAGGCGCAGCTCGGCGCCCGCGGGGCCCGCGACGCCGGCGACCTGGTTGCGCCCGTCGAAGGCCGCGACGACCACCGTGGCGTTCGGCGCGCCGCCGGCATCGACAGTGAGCCGCAGCGTGCTCGTCGCGACGTCCGGCGTCATGTGCAGCGACGCGACGTGGGCCGCGGCCGGCACCGGCTCCATCCACACGGTCTGCCAGATCCCCGAGGTCGGCGTGTAGAAGATCCCGCCCGGGTTTATGCGCTGCTTGCCGATGGGCTGGCCGCCGGCGTCCGTCGGATCGTCGACGCCGACGATGAGCTCCTGCGCGTCGCCTGGGCGCAGCGCGTCGGTCACGTCGGCGTCGAAGCCGTCGTAACCGCCGGTGTGGTGGGCGACCTGCGTGCCGTTGACGTACACGGTCGCGTCGAAGTCGACGGCGCCGAAGTGCAGCAGGAGCCGGTTCTGGTTGCCCACCTGCCAGTTGCGCGGCACCGTGAACGTCCGCCGGTACCACATGCGCTGCTCGTGGCGCATGATCCCGGAGAGCGCCGATTCGACCGGGTAGGGGACGAGGATGCGCTCGCCGAGCTCGCGGCCGGTCGGCGGCGCCTCGCCCGCGCTCGCGGCCGAGAACTGCCACACGCCGTTGAGGTTCTCCCAGCGCGGCCGCGTCATCTGGGGCCGCGGGTACTCGGGTAGCGCGTTGCCGGGGCCAACGCTGTCGGTCCAGCGCGTGCTCAGCGGGGGCGTCTTGCGTTGCCACTCGTCGGATGCGTGCGCGGCGGCGGCGAGGACGAGCAGCAGCGAGCACGCGGCGGCGACCGCGTGCAGAAGACGACGGGACCCCATGGTGACCCTCCCGAGTCGGCGGAGGCGCCAGTTTCTACTGAGCGTCCGCGGGGGCGGTCAACACGGCGCGCAACTCATCGAACGTGCCATGTGCGGCGGCAACGTGCCAGCGCAGCGGATCGCCGTCGATGACGGCCGTTCGGCCGCCCGCCTCTTCGACGAGCAGCCGCCCGAGCAGCCAGTCCCAGTCGTCCACGTTCGGTTGCGCCCACGCGTCGGTGCGGCCCGCCGCGAGCCACGCGAGCTCGAGCGAGCCCGCCCCGCCCATGCGCAGGAGCGCGGCGGTCCGGGCGAGGCGCCCGAAGCCGTCGACCGGATCGCTGCCGCGCAGCTTGTCCTCGCGCAAGAAGCTCGACACCACCGCCGCGCGCAGGGGCGCGCCTTCGCGCACCCGCAGCGGGGTGCCGTCGCGGTGTGCACCCTCGCCGCGAGCGGCCGAGTACAGCTCGTCGCGGACCGGATCGAAGATCGCGCACGCGAGCGGATCGCCGTGCTGCTCGACGACGACAGCGACGCACCACTGCGGGATCCCGCGCAGGAAGTTGAACGTGCCGTCGAGGCCGTCGACGAGCCACCGGCGGGCGGAGCCGGCGACGCTCGCGCCCTCCTCCCCGGTCACCGCGTCGCCCGGCCGCTCGGTGCGCAGCATCGCCACGATCGCGTCCTCGCTGGCGCGGTCCGCGGCGGACACGAGGTCGGCGGGCGAGGACTTCGCGCGGACGTCGAGGTCGCCGCCGGCCAGCGCGAGCGCGTGCTCGCCGCCGGCGCGGGCGGCGCGCTCGGCCAGCTCGCGATCGCTCAGTCCCGAAGCCATTGCAGCAGCGCGCCGGTGACCTGCTCCGGGCGCTCGTGGGTGGTGACATGCCCGGCGTCCGCCACCGTGACGAGCCGAGCGCCCTCGATGCCCGCCGCCATCTCATGCGCGAACTCGGGCGGGGTCAGGGCGTCGCGGTCGCCGACGAGCACGAGCGTCGGGCAGCGGATCGCGCCGAGGTCGCCGCGCGAGTCGGGACGCCCGATGATCGCGGTCTGCTCGCGGACGAACGCCTCGACCCCGGTCTCCTCGGCCATCACCTCGACCGTGGCGCGCAGGGCCTCGTCGTCGAGGTGGTCGGGATGCACGAGCAGCGGCCATTGCTGCTCGACGACCTCGTCCAGGCGGCCGGCACGCGCGAGCTCCATCTGCGCGCGGCGGCGCTCGGTCTGCGCCGCCGTGTCGGGGCGCGCGCTCGTGTCGAGCAGCGCGAGCCGGGCCACGCGCTCGGGCGCCTGGCGCAGGATCTCGAACGAGATGTAGCCGCCCATCGACAGGCCAGCGAGCGCGAAGCGCGGCGGCGCGGTCGCGAGGATGCGTCCCGCGATCGCGGCCATGCTGTCGTCGCGGGTGTGGTCGGCGATCGTCACCGGGCCGCGAAGCCAGAGCGCCGGGAGCTGCGGTGCGAACAGCCGCGCCGTGCACTGCAGCCCGGGGATGAGCATGAGCGGCTCGCTCATCTCAGCGCGCCGCGTGGCCTCGCAGGTAGTCCTCGTAGGCCATCGGCCGCCCGCCGGGAGGCTGGACCTCGAGCAGCTCGAGCGAGCCGTCGGCCGCCACGCGCGCCCGCCGCACGCCGAGGAACGTGCCGTCCGGCAGCGGCAGCCGCGCGCCGATGTGCGGGTGCAGAGCGCGGACGATGCGCGCGTTGACCTGCGCCGGTGCATCCGGGTCGAGCGTGCGGTCCTCGGCGGTGATCTTCTCGGCGTAGGTGACGCCCTGCTCGGACTGCTCGACGGGCGCGGGTCGTTCGTCGAGCACGCGCGTGAGCAGCCGGGTGCCGAGGTCCTCCAGGCGGGCGGCGAGCGTGCCGTAGTCGTCGTCGGGGAGGATCGGCTCTGCCTCCGCCAAGTAGACGGGCCCGGAGTCCAGCCCCTCGGTGAGCCGCATGATCGAGACGCCCGTCTCCGCGTCGCCCGCCATGATCGCGCGCTCGACCGGCGCGGCGCCGCGCCAGCGCGGCAGCAGCGACGGATGCACGTTGAAGATCTCGAAGTCGGAGAGCAGCGGGTCCTTGATGAGCGCGCCGAAGGCGCAGAGGACGACGGCATCGGCGCCACTGCCCGCGATCCGGTCGCGCACCTCCTCGCTGTTGACCGCCTCGGGCTGGATGACGTCGAGGCCGAGGTCGCCTGCCAGCGTCGCCACCGGCGGCGGCGTCAACCGCCGCCCGCGGCCCGCAGGGCGGTCGGGGCGCGTGACGACGAGCGCGGGACGGTGGGCGGTCGCGGCGAGGCGCTCGAGGACGCCGGCGGCGAACGCGGACGTGCCCAAAAACGCGGTGGTCAAGCCGCTTCGAGGCGCTCGCGGAGGGCTCGCATGGCCTCCTTGCGCTGATCGCGCGGCGTGCGATCGAGGATGAGCACGCCGTCGAGGTGGTCCATCTCGTGCTGGATGACCCGGGCCTCCAGGCCGCTGGCCTCGACGACGATCGGCTCGCCGGTGGCGTCCTGTGCGCGCACGCGCACGTAGATCGGGCGCTCGACGTCGACGTGGACGCCGGGCAGGCTCAGGCAGCCCTCCTCGAGGATCTCCTCGTCCTTGCTCGACCACTCGAGCACGGGGTTGATCAGCGCGTTGACGGGGCTCTCGTGCTCGACGCGGTACACGAGCACGCGCTGCAGGACACCGACCTGCGTCGCGGCCAGGCCGATGCCCAGCGAGTCGTTCATGATCGCGGCCATCTTGGCGACCTGCTCGCGCAGTCGGTCGTCGAAGACCTCGATCGCGCGCGCCTCCGAGCGCAGGACCGGATCGCCATAGGTGCGCACGTGCGCGAGCGCGGCATCGCGCCGCGCGGCGACCTCGGGATCGAGGGTCGCCTGCTCGGCCTCGGGCTCCTCGACGACCTCTGAGTCCTGCTCTGCCATGGGCCACGCAGGTTACTGCGGGTCGACGTCCACGCTGAAGGCCGCGGCGCGGTGCGCGCGGTCGCCGGCGACCGCGCGCACGGCGGCGCCGACGGCGGCCACAGCGGGCGCCCGCTGGGCGGCCTTGACGACGACCTGCGCGCGCTCGCGACCGCGCAGGCGGAACAGCGACGCAGGCCCGAGCGCGTTGGTGAGGCGCTCGCGCACCGCGCCGGCCGCGGCCAGCGCCGCGCCGGGCGCCTGCGAGGAGCAGACGACGCGGATCAGGGTCGAGAACGGCGGGTAGCGCAGCGCCTCGCGCCGCTCGAGCTCGCCGGCCAGGAAGCCGTCGGCATCGTGGTGGGCGGCGAAGCGGATTGCCGGCGCGTCGGGGTCGAGCGTCTGGACGAGGACGCTCCCGCCGGCGGCGCCGCGGCCCGCGCGGCCCGCGAGCTGGGTGACCAGCGCGAACGTCCGCTCCTCCGCTCGGAAGTCGGGGAAGCGCAGCGTCGCGTCGGCGTCGACGACGACCCCGAGATCGACGTCGGGGAAGTCGTGGCCCTTGGCCACCATCTGGGTGCCGACTAGCACGCCGCTGGGTGCCGCCTCGAAGGACGCGAGCACGCGCGCCGGGTCGGCGATCCCCGCGTCGAGCCGGAAGACCCTGCCATCGAGCTCGGCCTCCAGGCGCTCGGTGCCGGTGCCGTGGCGGGCGATCGACACCGAGCCGCACGCGTCGCAGCGGGTCGGCACCGGCTCGCGGTGGCCGCGGTGCTCGCGCCGAACACCCAGCTCAACGCGATCGTCGTCTCGCTCGACGCGTTCGGCCGGATCGGCGGTGGCGTATCGGACTCGGCGCTGTACGTCGACCTCGACGACGGCGTCCAGCCGGCCGAGGCCGCGCCCGGGCTGGCGGCCGCGGTGGCGGAGAACCCGTTGCTGCAGGTGCGGGACCAGACTGCATACGCCCAGGCCCAGCGCGGACCGGTCGACGCCCTTGCCGGTGCGGTCTACGCCCTGCTGGCGCTCGCG
>DATFRW010000196.1:0-11637 GCA_035262945.1 Solirubrobacteraceae bacterium | reverse complement strand
CGTTTCCCGACGGCGTGCTCCTGACCAGGTACGAGACCAGGCGCTGAATGCCCGACCTCGGACCGGCGCGGCCTCGCGCCACCCATGGGATCTCGTGGCCGTCAGGGGATCCGCCGACGGCACGTCGCGGCCCGCGAGGATGCTTACCGAGCGCATGGAAAGCGACATCCCCGCGTCGTTTCGTCACGGTGTCGGCGCGGCGGCGTACTGCTCATCGGTGACGTGCTGGCCCCAGGTGACCGGACTGCCGCTCTCGTCGTTTTGCTGCATGGCGACGTGGACCATGAAGCGGTTCGGGGCGGCGCCGTGCCAGTGGTTTTCGCTCGGCTCGAAGAACACGCGGTCGCCGGGACGGATGACCTCGACAGGGCCGCCTTCGCGTTGGCACAGGCCCGTGCCCTCGGTGACGAAGATCGTCTGGCCGTGGGGGTGGGTGTGCCAGGCGGTGCGCGCGCCCGGCGTGAAGTGCACGAGGGCGGCGGAGAAGGTGGAGGTGCCGGCGGGGGCGGCGATGGCGTCGATGTAGACGTCGCCGGTGAACCAATCGGCGGGGCCCTTCTGGGTGTCGATGCTGCTGTGGGTGATCTGCACGGAGGCTCCTTCGGTCTAGCGGCGCCGCAGGGCGGGCTGGAGGACCTGCTCGCCGTAGCTGGTGTCGACGGGGTTGAGGTTCACGCCCGGGCGGACGATCTCGTCGATCTGGTCCAGGGTGGCCGGGTGCAGGACGACGTCGGCGGCGGGGAGCTGGCTGTCGAGCTGCTCCATCGTTCGCGGTCCGACGATCGCCGACGTCACGCCGGGGTGGTTGACGACGAACGCGATCGCGAGCTCGATCATGGACAGGCCGGCGTCGTCGGCAACCTGCGCGAGCTGCTCGACCGCTTCGAGCTTGCGCTGGTTCTCGGGTAGCGACATGTCGAAGCGCGCCGCCAGGCGCTGCCGTGCCGGGGAGGTCGGGGAGCTGTCGGCGGTCCAGGATCCCGACAGCCAACCGCCGGCGAGCGGGCTGTAGGTGAGGATGCCCATGCCGTGTCGCTGCGCGGTGGGGAGCACGTCGAGCTCGATGCCGCGGACCAGCAGCGAGTAGGGCGGCTGCTCGGTGCGGAAGCGCTGCAGGTTGCGGTCGCGCGCCGTCCACTGGGCCTCGACGATCTCGCCGGCGTTGTAGGACGAGGAGCCGATGTAGCGGACGTTGCCCTGGTGGACGAGGTCGGTGAGCGCGCCGAGCGTCTCCTCGACGTCCACACCGGGCGCGGGGCGATGGACCTGGTAGAGGTCGATCCAGTCGGTACCCAGACGTCGCAGGGAGTTCTCGACTTCGGTGATGATCCAGCGGCGCGAGACGCCGCCCCGGTTCGGGTCATCGCCCATCGGCATGAAGAACTTCGTCGCCAGGACGACGTCCTCGCGGCGACCCTTCAAGGCCTTGCCGACGATCTCCTCGGACTCGCCGGCGGAGTAGACGTCGGCGGTGTCGACGAAGTTGATCCCCGCGTCCAGGGCGCGGTGGATGATGCGGATCGAGTCGTCGTGATCGCTGTTGCCCCAGGCGCCGAACATCATCGTGCCGAGGCAGAGCTTCGAGACCTGGACGCCGGTACGTCCAAGCGGGCGGTAGTCCATCGGATCTCCTTCGGTGAGCGTCGGCGTCCGCCGGCGCGTTGCTACTTCAAGCGTGTGTCGGGGGCGTCGACCTCGGCCGCTTCGCGCGTCGCCGTCCAGCTCCCCAGCAGATCCAGCGCCTGTTGCGCGGACGAGCCGCGCTCGGCGGTGTAGACGGCGACGGTCAGCCCAGGATCGGCCGACAGGTCCATGACCTCGTACGCGAGTTCCAGTTCGCCGACGACAGGATGGTGCAGTCGCTTGATGCCGGTCTGGTGGTAGCGGACGTTGTGGGCGGCCCACCACGTGCGGAACTCGGGGCTGCGGGTGGACAGCTCGCCGACAAGGTCGGACAGGTTGCGGTCGTAAGGGTTGCGGCCGGCCTCGGAGCGCAGGTGCGCGACGAGGTCCTTGGCGGTGCGTTCCCAGTCGACGTAGAAGTCGTGGGCGGCCGGGTCGAGGAAGGTGAAGCGGGCGCTGTTGGCGGGCTGCTCGCGGCTGTCGAAGACCGGCCCGTAGAGCGCGCGGCCGAGGGCGTTGGCGGAGAGGTAGTCGACGCGGCTGTTGCGGACGATCGCCGGTGCCGTGAGCTGGTCGAGGATGCGCTGTACGTTCGGGCGCACCCCCTGCTGCGCGGTCCGGCGGCGTCGCGGCATGACAGCAGGCGCGGCCGCGCGGGCGAGGTCGAAGAGGTGCGCGCGTTCGGCGTCGTCGAGTTGGAGCGCGCCGGCGATGCCTTCGAGGACGAGATCGGAGACGCCGGCGAGATTGCCGCGCTCCAGCCGCTTGTAGTACTCGACCGACACGCCGGCCAGCGAAGCGACCTCCTCGCGACGCAGGCCGGGCACGCGGCGCTGGCCGTAGCTCGGCAGGCCGGCCTGCTCGGGCGTGATCCTGGCCCGGCGGGTGGTGAGAAACTCGGCGATGTCGTTGGCGGCGCCCACGGTCATGGTCCTTCCCGATCGGGTCCTCACGGTAGACCGCGCCGGGCCTCGGTGGGGTGCCCTGCCAGTACCCCCTTCACAGGGCCTCCCAGCAGCCGCGGATTCCGGGCAAAGTGAACGTCATGCGTGCAGCGATCTTCCACGAGCCCCATCGCGTCGAGGCCGGCGACCGGCCCGACGCCAGCCTCCGCGAGCCCACCGACGCCGTGGTGCGTGTCGTGCTGGCCTGCGTGTGCGGCTCGGACCTCTGGTACTACCGCGGCGACTCGCCGTTTGAGCCCGGACCGATCGGCCACGAGTTCATCGGCGTGGTCGAAGATGTCGGCGCCGAGGTCGCACACATCACCAAGGGCGAGCTGGTCATCGCGCCGTTCGGCTTCTGCGACAACACGTGCCCGCACTGCCGCCACGGGATCACGTCGGCGTGCGTGAACGGCGGCTTCTATCCGGCCAACGGCGACGGCGGCCAGGGCGAGGCGGTGCGTGTCCCGCTGGCCGATGGCGCGCTCGTCGCGGTCCCGGGCTCCGGCCACTCCGACGAGATGCTCGCTTCGCTGCTGACCCTCTCCGACGTGATGGCCACCGGTCACCACGCTGCTGTCTGCGCCGACGTCCGCCCCGGCGGCACGGTGGCCGTCGTCGGCGACGGCGCCGTCGGCCTGTCCGGCGTGCTGGCGGCCAACCGCCTGGGCGCAGAGCGGATCATCGCCCTGTCGCGGCACGCCGACCGTCAGGCGCTGGCCAAGGAGTTCGGCGCCACCGACATCGTCGAGCAGCGCGGCGACGAGGCCATCCAGGCCGTCATGGCCCTCACCGACGGCGTCGGCGTCGACGCGACCCTGGAGTGCGTCGGCACCAGCCAGTCCTTCGAGACGGCGATCGCGATCGCCCGACCGGGCTCGATGATCGGCTACGTCGGCGTGCCGCACGGCGTCGAGCTGCCGATCGGCGAGATGTTCTTCCGCAACAAGGGGGTCCGCGGCGGCTCGGCGCCGGCGCGCGCCTACATCCCCGAGCTGCTGCCCGACGTCCTCGAGGGCCGCATCAATCCCGGGCGGGTGCTCGACTTCACGACCGACCTGGAAGGCATCGCCGACGCCTACGCGGCGATGGACGAGCGCCGCGCCATCAAGTCACTCGTGCGCGTCGGGAGCGTCTGATGGCCGCCTGGACCGACAACGAGCTGCGCCGCGCGACCCCGATCTGGGTCGCGCGGGCCGGCGACGACCTGTACGTCCGCGCCGCCTACGGCACCAACAAGGGCGCAGTTCTTTCGCGGGAGCAGGGCTCCTGAAGGAGGCGATCGACGTCGCCAAGCGCTTCTGCGCGCGGCGGAACCGCGAACATGTGTGCATGGCTTCTCCGCAGACGCTGAGCGAAGCCGATCGGCGGATCGCCGCGCGAGCCGCGGGGCAAGCCGCGAGCATTCCCCATATGGGTGCGCACGCCCTGGGTGCCGCCGCGTATGCCGCTCACGCGGTTGGGCTGGCGGTCTGCGACCGGCCAGACGCTGTCGGTGAGGAGATTCGCTGGCAGCTTGGTCATATGTCCGCGGCGGCCAAACGCGCCCTGCGGCAGCTCCCGCCCGTTGGTGAGAATTCCTCCGGCCCGCTCGGACCCGGGTACTCGCCTCCGGCGTTCTGGGCGGGATCATCCGTGACCTCCAGGCCGGGATGGCGGACCCGAACCATCTCGTCCTGGCTAGCGCCGAACGCTGACCGTGTTGCCGCGGCCGCGCCGGGGTTAGCCCGGTGTTAGCGGCGCATCAGAGGTGTGTAAGGCGGCTGCGCGATGGTCCGGATCGAGTTAGCGGGCGCGCGACCGCGCCCGCACGGTCGGAAGGAGAAGGGGTATGGCCCGGCTCGTACGAACGGCGCTGGTTGTCGCGGTCGCGGCGCTCGCGCTCGTCGGCATTGGCTCCGCGGACGCCTCGGCGGCAAGGCCGACGATCGCCTTTGTGTCTCCGTCGCCCGCGGACGGGGCGACGCTGACGAGCAACTCGGTCGCGTTCGCGTTCACCTACAACCGCAAGCCGCAAGCGACCCACGCGCTCGTCTGCTCGCTTGCGGGGCCCACCTCCTCGATGGGGCCCTGCGACGCGCCCATTGCTGCTGGGGCAAAGGGGTCGCAGTCGGGAACGTCGTACGGCGGCCTCGCGATCGGCTCGTACACGTTCACGGTCTCGCTCACCTTGTCGGACGGCGGCACGGCCACGGCGACGCGTCACTTCAGCTTCGGGGTCCCATTCCGCCACCTCTACTGGACCAGCCTCAACGCGAACACGATCGGCCGGGCGAACCTGGACGCGACAGGCGCCAACCAGAGCTTCATCCCGGGCACGACCGGCCCCATCGGGGTGGCGGCCGACGCCGACCACGTCTACTGGACCAACTCCACGCAAGGCACGATCGGCCGGGCCAACCTGGACGGCACCGGCGCCAACCAGAGCTTCATCACCGGCGCCTCCCAGCCCCGCGCGGTGGCGGTCGACGCCGACCATGTCTACTGGACCAACACCGCCACCGGCACGATCGGCCGGGCCAACCTGGACGGCACGGGCGCCAACCAGAGCTTCATCACCGGCGCCTTCCAACCCTTCGGGGTGGCGGTCGACGCCGAGCACGTCTACTGGACCAGCTGGACAGCCGGCACGATCGGCAGGGCGAACCTGGACGGCACGGACGCCAACCAACGCTTCATCACCGGCGCCGCCCAACCCTTCGGGGTGGCGGTCGACGCCGAGCACGTCTACTGGACCAACCGCTCCACCGGCACGATCGGCCGGGCGAACCTGGACGGCACGGACGCCAACCACCAGAGCTTCATAACCGGCGCCACCGAACCCGCCGGGGTGGCGGTCGACGCCGACCACGTCTACTGGACCAACCTCGCCACCGGCACGATCGGCCGGGCGAACCTGGACGGGACGGGCGCCAACCAGAGCTTCATCACGGGTGCCACCGTCCCCTTTGCGGTGGCCGTCGACGCCGGCTAGATCGACCTACCTCGGTCACTACTCCCAGTGGTGCGGCGGCCCGTAGTCGCCGATCGGCTTGATGTGCGACGTCACGTCGCCGCCGGCGAGGAGGTGGATCGCCATCGCCGGCGGCTCGTGCAGCGTGCCCACGCGCTCGTCGCCGTCGGGGCGGAGGTCGAGATAGAGCTGCAGGTAGACGCTCGGGCATGCAAGCACTGCGCACGGACCGACCCGCCCGACCATCGCCCGGTGGACGTGGCCGGTCGCGATGAGCCGGACGTTCGCGTGACGGGCGACGACCTCGGCGAGCGCGGCGCGATCGGCCGCGGGGATGCCCATCCCATCCATCGCGCGCACGCCGGTGACGATCGGCAGGTGGTGCATGGCGACGATCGTCGGGGTCATGCCGTCCGCCGCGAGCGTGCGCTCGAGCTCGGCGAGCCGCTCGTGGTCGAGCCCGCCGTCGTCGCGGCCGGGCAGCGTCGTGTCGCAGAGGACGAGCCGCAGCGGGCCGCAGTATGGGGCGCCGTGCGTGGGAAACGCGGCGCGCAGGGCCTCGGGGTCGTCGTGGTTGCCGGGGATCGCGTGCACCGGCATCGGGAGCGGCGCGAGCAGATCGCGGGCGCGCTCGTATTCGGCGGGCTTGCCGCTCTCGGCCACGTCCCCGCTGAGGAGGACGGCGTCGGGCACAGGATCGAGCGCAGCGACAGCGCGGACCGCCTCCTCGAGGTGCCGTGCGGAGTCGCGGTCGTTCTCGCCGACGCGGATGTGGGGATCGCTCAGCTGGGCCAGCATCGCCTCGGATTGTCGATTACCTGAGAGGTAGGTGCACGGCCGCACGTCGTCGGTAACGTCGTTGGGCAATGACCGACATCGTCGCCACCGACGTCCGCGTCGGGCCGCTGTTGCGTTCGTGGCGCCAGCGCCGGCGCCTGAGCCAGCTCGATCTCGCGCTCGAGGCCGGGGTGTCCGCGCGCCACGTGAGCTTCGTCGAGACCGGCCGCTCACGCCCCAGCCCCGAGATGGTCCTCCACCTCGCCGAGCAGCTCGAGGTCCCGCTGCGCGAGCGCAACGAGCTGCTCCTCGCCGCGGGCTACGCGCCCGCCTACCGCAAGCGGCCGCTCGACGATCCCGAGCTCGAGCCGGTCCGCGACGCGCTGCAGGTCGTGCTCGACGGCCACGGGGCGTGGCCGGCGGCGGTCGTCGACCGCAGCTGGAACATGGTCGCCGCCAACCCCGGCCTCGGCCTGCTCGTCGAGGGCGTCGCCCCGGAGCTCATGCAGCCGCCCGTGAACCTCCTGCGCGTCGGCCTGCACCCCGACGGCGTGGCGCCGCGGATCGTCAACCTCGGCGAGTGGCGCGCGCACCTCCTCGACCGGCTGCGCCGCCAGGTCGAGCGCATCGGCGCACCGGAGCTCCAGGCGCTCCACGACGAGCTCAGCGACTACCCCGGCGACGACTCCGACGTCGGCCCGTCAAACGACATCTTCGTGCCACTGCGGATCCGCACGAGGCTCGGCGAGCTGTCGTTCTTCAGCACCGTCGCGACGTTCGGCGCGGCGGTCGACATCACCGTCGCGGAGCTCGGGATCGAGTCGTTCTTCCCCGCCGACGCCGCCACCGGCGAGGCCATGCGCGAGTACGCACGCAGCGCTCGCGCATGACCTCGCGGACCTTGCGGCTCAGCCGCCGGGCGCCGTGTACGACACCGACCGCTCGGCCGCGGCGTCGACCTCCTCCGGCGTGAGCAGGACCCACGTTCTGGTGGTCGCGCCGCCGGACCCGTTGACCGCCAGTGCGACTGCCGCGGCGGCCTCGTTGTCCGGCAGGTCGACGATCACGACAGCGTCGGCTTCTCCGAACGCGAAGTAGAAGCACTCGAGCGACCCGCCCGCGCTCTCGGCCATCCGTGCGACGGCCTCGCGCCGGCTGGTGCCGCCCTTGCTCTGGACGCCCTTGACGCCCTCGGGCGTGTAGGACGCGTGAACCATGTACTTGGGCATAGGCCCCCCAATCGGTCGGCCCGCGCCTCCGGCCTCGCCAGCACCTCGTCGGCGTTGCCGTCGGGCGGACCGGATAGATGAACGTGACTATCCGACCGTGATCGGCCACGAAGGTCAAGCGCGGAGTACGCGCGGCGCTTGAGCATTACCTCGCAGGGAATTGAGGGGCGTCCGGCGGGCTGGCACCTTCGGCGCCATGTCCGCCCGCACAGAAACCCTCACGACCGTCCGGTTCGAGACCCGGACCGTTGCCGCCCTGAGCAAGTGGGCGGCGCTGCCGGTCGTCCTGATCGGCGTGTTCATGGTCGTTCTCGACTTCTTCATCGTCAACGTCGCGATGCCGACCATGCAGCAGGACCTCGGCGCCGGCGCGAGCGCGATCCAGTGGGTCGTCGCCGGCTACGGCCTCGCCTTCGCCGCCGGCCTCATCACCGGCGGGCGCCTCGGCGACCAGCTCGGCCGCCGGCGCATGTTCACGCTCGGCCTCGCGCTGTTCGTCGTCACCTCGCTGGCCTGCGGCGTCGCGCCGACCGCGACGACGCTCATCATCGCGCGCGTCGCCCAGGGCGCCGCATCGGCGCTGCTCATGCCGCAGGTCCTCGCGATCCTCGGCGTCGCCTATCCCGGCGCCGACTGGATGAAGGCGCTGACCGCCTACACGATGACGCTCGGAATCGCCGCCGTCGGCGGCCAGCTCATCGGCGGTGCCCTCATCGCGCTCGACCCCGCCGGCCTCGATTGGCGCGCCTGCTTCCTGGTCAACGTGCCCGTGGGCCTCGCCGCGCTGGCGCTGGTCGGCCGCACCGTGCCCGAGTCGCGCTCCGGCGAGAAGAGCCGCCTCGACCTGCTCGGCGCCGACCTCATCACGCTCGGCCTCGTCGCGATCCTGCTCCCGCTCATCGAGGGCCGCGAGCACGGCTGGCCGCTGTGGACGTGGGCGTCGTTCACCGCCGCGGGCGCGCTCCTGGTCGTCTTCGCGCTCTACCAGCGGCGCGTCGCCCGGCGCGGCGGCAGCCCGCTCGTGCACCCCGAGCTGTTCGCGCAGCGCGCGTTCTCGGCCGGCCTGGCGACCGTCGTCCTCTTCTACGCGACGGTGGCGTCGTTCTTCCTGGTGCTCGCGCTCGAGCTGCAGGAGGGCCGCGGCCTCAGCGCGCTCGACAGCGGCCTGGTATTCGGGTTCGAGGGCATCGGGTTCTTCATTACGACCCTGACCGCGGGGCGGTTCGTCGCGCGGCTCGGCCGCCAGGCGCTCGCGCTCGGCGCGCTCGTCCGGGCCGTCGCGCTCGTGGCCCTGTTCGCCGCGATCGGCGCGCATGCCCCGATCGGCGTGATCGCCGCCTGCCTCGTGGTCGACGGCGCCGGGATGGGCCTGGTCATGGGCCCGATGATCGGGATCGTGCTGGCCGGTGTCGCCCCGCGTCACGCGGGTGCCGCGTCCGGCGTGCTCGCCTCCGCGCAACAGGTCGGCAACGCGCTCGGCGCGGCCCTCATCGGCGTCGTGTTCTTCGGAGGGCTCGCGGCGGGCCACGCGATCCCCACGGCGTTCCGCGCGGCGCTTCTGTGCCTGGCGGCGGGCAGCGTCGCCGTCGCGGCGCTCATCCAGGCGCTGCCGCGCGCGGGACGGGTGGCGTAGGCGCGAGCGCGTCGCGGGCCAGAGCCTCGACGCGCTCGTGCAGCCACCCGACGACGCCCTCGTGCTCGGGCTTCATGAGCACGCTGCGCAGCAGCCGCGCGCCATCCGCATCGGCCTCGAGCCACGGGTGGCGCGCGGTCAGCGGCTCGCGGCCCAGGTACACCGTGCTGAGGAACACCGGATCGTCCGGGTCCTCCATGCCCGCGTTGAGGACCGCTCCGCTGGCCGCGTCGACCGCCGACAGCGAGGCGGCTCGCGGCAGGTAGGTGAGGATGTCGAGCTCGGGCTCGATGTGCAGCGCGAGAACGTCGGACTCGCGCAGGCGCGCGGCCCAGTCGAGCGCCGCCCGCCGCCCCGCCGCGAGCACCGGGCCGAGGCCCTCGTCGGTCGCGAGCGGAAGCGCCTGCAGCGTCAGCCACAGCGCCGCCGCCGCCGCGCCGGCGCGCGAGCACTCGAGGCTGATCTCGCCGAGATGCAGGTCGGCCTCGATGAAGTAGGTGAACGGCGAGTCGTGGCGGTAGACGCGCTGGACCGCCGGGTCGGCGAACAGGACCGCGCCGCAGCCGTAGGGCTGCAGGCCGTGCTTGTGCGGGTCGACCACGACCGAGTCGCACTGCGCGATCGCCTGGTAGGGCTCGGGGGCGACGAGCGGGTCGTCGCCGTGGGCGAGCAGCGTGAAGAAACCGCCATAGGCGCCGTCGACGTGGATGCGCACGCCGTAGCGGTCGCGCAGCGCCAGCGCCTCGTCGACGCGGTCGATGGCGCCGAGGCCGGTCGAGCCGGGGGTGAGCACGACCGTGCCGACGTCGCCGCGCGCGCACTCGGCTTCGACGGCGTCGAGGTCGATGCGGCCGTCGCTGCCGGCGGGCACCGCGGTGCCCTCCACCTTCAGCAGCTCGCACATGCGCGCGTGCGTGTAGTGCGCGGCGGAGCAGTGGACGATGCGCTTGCCCGGGTGCTGCTCGCGGGCGACCCAGAGCGCCTCGAGGTTGGCGATCGTGCCGCTCGACGTCAGGTGCCCGAGCACCGGCGCGGGCAGGCCGAACATCGCGCGCAGCTGCTCGACGACCTCGATCTCGAGGCCGCTCGCGCCCGGGCCGCCGTCCAGCGCATGGTTGTTCGGATTGACGAGCATCGCCGCGAGGTAGCCCGCGACCGCCACGGGGTGCGGCGGCTTGAGCATCTGCCCGGCGTACCGCGGGTGGAAGAACGGATAGTGGTCGGCCATCCGCGTTCCGAACGCGTCCCAGGCGGCGGCGAGCCGGTCGGCGTCGAGCCCACTGGCCGCGTGCGGCTCATAGGGCCCGAACCGGTCCTCCCACGCGGCGATCAGGTCCGCGGCGCGCGGGACGAGGTCGGCGAGCTGCTCGGAGCGCGAGGTCGGCACGAGCGGGATGCTCGCATAGGCTGCACTGGTGCACCCTGCGGAGCGATCGGCGCGGCCGTGGACGAGACCAGTCAGCCGCTAGAGCTCCTGCTCTCCGTCGAGCGCGGCGCCGGCCGGACCCTCGGAGCGCAGATCGAGGACCAGCTCCGGCAGGCCATCCGCGAGGGGACGCTGCGCGCCGGGGCGCGGGTGCCCTCGACGCGCGACCTCGCGCGCCAGCTCGGGATCTCGCGGCGCGTCGCGGTGGACGCGTACGAGCAGCTCGCCGCCGAGGGCTACCTCGTGCTGCGCCAGGGCGCCCGCCCGCGGGTCGCCGAGGGCGCCGCCACCGAGCCCGCGGCGGCGACCGCGGCCGCCGCCGCGCCGCTGCCCCGCTTCGACTTCCGCCCGGCCGTGCCGGACGTCTCGACATTCCCGCGGACCGCGTGGCTGCGGTCGCTGCGCGAGGCGCTGGCGACGATCACCGACCGGGACCTCGGCTACGGCGACCCGCGCGGCGTCGACGCCCTGCGCGAGGCGCTGGCCGAGTACCTCGGCCGCGTGCGCGGCGTCGTCGCCGACCCCGCGCGGATCGTCGTGACCTCGGGCTACTGGCAGGGCTTCGGGCTCGTATGCCACGCGCTCGCGGAGGGCGGCGCGACGCGCATCGTGGTCGAGGACCCCAGCCACACCGACCAGCGGCTCATCGCGGCGCGCGCCGGCCTGGAGCCCGTGCCGGTCCCGGTCGACCACGCCGGGATCCGGACCGATGCGCTCGCGGGCGTCGAGGCGGACGCGATCGTCCTGACGCCATCCCACCAGGACCCGACCGGCGCCGTGCTCGCGGGCGAGCGCCGCACCGCGCTGCTCGGCTGGCTGCGAGCGCGCGACGCGGTGGCCATCGAGGACGACTACGACGCCGAGTACCGCTACGACCGCGCCGCGGTCGGCGCCCTGCAGGGGCTCGAGCGCGATCGCATCGTCTACGCGGGGTCGGCGAGCAAGACGCTCGCGCCGGCGCTCCGGCTCGGGTGGATGGTCGTCCCGCCCCACCTGCTCGACGCCGTCACCCGCGAGAAGGCCCTCGCCGACCAGGGCACGGCGCGCATCGA
>DATFRW010000195.1:0-8546 GCA_035262945.1 Solirubrobacteraceae bacterium | reverse complement strand
GGCGTCGTCCGCGGCGGCGGTCAGCGCGGCGGACCTTCCGCCCTACGTCGGCGCGGGCAGCAACGCTTCGATACGGCCGTTCCCGCTCTACCAGGTCGCGCTGGGCGACAGCCTGTACACCGAGAAGCGCGAACGGATCCTCAAGTTCCTGCGCGCGTACGACCAGCGCCGATTCCTCGTGCTCTTCAACAACGTCGCCGGCCGGCCCAACCCGCCGGGCGTCGCCGTCCCCGGCGGATGGGAGGACGGCGGGCTGCTCAGCGGCCACTGGACCGGCCACTTCCTCACCGCGCTCGCGCAGGCGCACGTCAGCACCGGCGAGCCGATCTTCAACGAGAAGCTGGGCTGGATGGTCGACGAGATCGGTGCGTGCCAGGACGCGCTCGCCGCCGCCGGTGCGACCGTGCACCCGGGGTACGTCGGCGCCAAGCCCGAGGACGTCGTGATCCGGCTCGGGCCGCCGCGCTTCGCCGTCTACGGCGGCAACCAGGACACCAACACCTGGGCCCCCTGGTACACGCAGCACAAGATCATGCGCGGCTTCCTCGACGCGTACTACCTCACCGGCAACCAGCGCGCGTTCGAGGTCGTCGAGAAGATGGCCAACTGGGCCCATCTGGCGCTGACCCTCGGCGATATCCACCACCCGGCCTACAAGGGCCCGCTCACGCGCGACGACCTCAACTTCATGTGGGACACCTACATCGCCGGCGAGTACGGCGGCGCCAACGAGGTGTTCCCCGAGATCTACGCGCTGACCGGCGACGCCAAGCACCTGGAGACCGCCAAGTGCTTCGACAACCGCGAGTCGCTCTTCGGGGCGTGCGTGAACAACCAGGACATCCTCGTCCGCGTGCCCGGCACCCAGCCCGGGCGCCGCCGGCCGCCCCGCCTGCACGCCAACCAGCACGTGCCGAACTTCATCGGCTACATGCGCATCTACGAGCAGACGGGCGACGACGAGTACCTCACGGCCGCAAAGAACTTCTTCGGCATGGTCGTCCCGCACCGGATGTTCGCCCACGGCGGCACCGGCGGGAACTACCCCGGCTCGAACAACAACATCGAGATGTTCCAGAACCGGGACGACATCGCCAACGCGCTGGCGGACGGCGGTGCCGAGACCTGCATCACCTACAACCTGCTCAAGCTGGCGAGGAACCTCTTCTTCTTCGACGAGGACCCCGCGCGCATGGACTACTGCGAGCGCGGGCTCGTCAACCAGATCCCGGGCCAGCGGGCCGACAACGACAACACCTCCAACCCGCAGGTCTGCTACTTCCAGCCGCTGAACCCCGGCTCGCGCCGCAGCTACGGCAACACCGGGACCTGCGACGGCGGCACGGGCCTGGAGAACCACACCAAGTACCAGGAGTCGATCTACTTCCACTCGGCCGACAAGTCGACGCTCTGGGTGAACCTCTTCATGGCCTCCACGCTGGACTGGGCCGACAAGGGGTTCACGATCAAGCAGGAGACCGACTATCCGCGCGAGCAGGCGACGAAGCTGACGGTCGACGGCAACGGCCCGCTCACCATCAAGGTCCGCGTCCCGGCGTGGGTCGAGAAGGGCTTCGACGTCACGCTCAACGGGCGTGCCCAGCAGGTGAACGCCAAGCCGGGCACGTACCTGAGCCTCAAGCGCACCTGGCGCAGCGGCGACACCATCGAGATCTCGATGCCGTTCAGCATCCGCGTCGAGCGGGCGCGCGACCGGCCGGACACGCAGACGATCTTCTACGGCCCGCTGATGCTGCCGATCCTCGGCAACCCCGGGAGCGGCAGCTTCCGCGAGCTCACGCTCTACCGCTACCTCAAGCGCGACGGCGACTACTCGCGCGAGGCGGTCACGAAGACGGGCGACCTGACCTTCACCGCGCAGGGCTTCTCCCTGCGCCCGCACTTCGTCGGGGACACGCAGTCGCAGTCGCCGTACTTCCGGCGCGTGGAGCCGGAGATCGTCTTCGGCTCGATCCAGACCGGCGTGCCCAACTACGAGCGCAACGACGGGCTGCCCGACTACGACGTGCCCGTCTCCGGCATCCAGTCGCCCGGGACCGACGGCCTCACGTTCCTGGACATCGTCTGGGACCGTGCGCCGTTCGACAACCACGGCGCCTTCGTCTCCACCGTCGCGCACACCGCGAACGACTTCGTCGACGCCGGCGTGATGACCGCGGACGAACGCGAGCTGGTCATGTCTGCGGCGGGGCGGTCGTCCCAGGAGCTGCGCCCCTGAGCTTCGGCGAATCCGAGCTCTGGGAGCCGGAGGTCCGCGCCGACCGCCACGCGTTCTACGCGCGCGTGCGCGAGGCCGGCGCCCCGGTGCCGCAGATCGACCCGGCGACGGGCGAGCGCTTCTGGATCCTGGCCCGTTATCAGGACGTGCTCGACGCTCTGCGGCACCCGGGCATCGGGCACGAGGTGCACCGCCACCGGCCCGGCGAGGGTGAGCGGCGGCCCGCGAGCGAGGTCGAGCGCATCGGCGCCCGGCAGCTCATCGACCTCGACCCGCCCGACCACACCCGCCTGCGCAAGCTGGTCAGCACGGCGTTCACGCCGCGGACGGTCGCGCGGCTCGAGTCGCGCGTCGCGACGATCGTCGACGGGCTGATCGCGGCGGCGCGGCGGCGCGAGGTGATCGACGCGGTGGCCGACCTCGGGGAGCCGATGCCCGTCGCGGTCATCGCCGACCTCATCGGCGTGCCGCAAGCCGACCGCCGGCGGTTCCGCGCCTGGTCGGCCACGATCATGGCGGGGCCGGCGGGCGACCGCGACGACGCAACGCTCGAGTTCGCCGCGTACATCGACGAGCTCGCGGCGCGGCGCCGGTCACAGCCGGAGAACGACCTGCTTTCGCGGCTTGTCGCGCTCGAGCTCGACCGCGACGAGCTCGTCGCCATGATCCAGCTGCTGCTCATCGCGGGCCAGGAGACGAGCGTCTTCCTCATCGTCAACGGGCTGCGGGCGCTGTTGACCCACCGCGAGCAATGGGACGCGCTCTGCGCGGATCCGTCGCTCGCCGCGGCCGCAGTGGAGGAGATCGCGCGGTTCGACGGGCCCGTCGAGCTCGCGCCGCCGCGCTACACGTTCACGGACGTGCGGCTCGGCGGCGCGACGATTCCAGCGTTCGAGAAGGTCGGCCTCTCGCTCCTGGGCGCCAACCGCGACCCCGACGCGTTCCGCGACCCGGACGTGTTCGACATCCGCCGCGCCGACGGTGCCCGCCACCTTGCGTTCGGGCACGGCATCCACTTCTGCCTGGGCGCGGGCCTCGGCCGGCTCGAGGGTCGCGTCATGTTCGCCAGGCTCGCCGAGCAGCTCCCGACCCTCCGGCTCGCCGAGGATCCGCGTGCCGGAGGATGGATCGAGCCGCACGTCGGCGAGCTTGCGCTCACGGTCCGATGAGGCCGACCGCGACCTGCTCGAGCGCGTCGTACGCCTCCTGCATGCCGACCTCCATCCCGGAGTTGATGTGGGCGTCGCGATGCTCCTTGGTCTCGTGCTGCACGAGGACCTCGAGGGTCGTGCGCCCGTCGACCTCGGTGAACGTCACGATGTCGAGCGCCGCGGCATCGGGATAGCCCTCGTAGACCTCGGTGGTCACGAGCTTCTCGTCGGGCACGATCTCGCGGAACTCGCCGTGGAAGGCGACCTCGAAGCCGCCCGAGTCGGCCACCATGACGTAGCGCCACATGCCGCCCACCCTCAGGTCGATCTCGGCGCTCGTGACCTCGCCGCGGCAGCCGCTCCACCAGCGCTCGACCAGCTCGGGCGTCGTGTAGGCCTTGTACACCAGGTGCTTGGGGGCATTGAACTCTCGCGTGATGAGGATCTGCTCGTCGGTGGGCAGCGTCACCTTCGCGGTGCCGCTGCTGGTCGCGGGTGTCATGCGTCCTGCTCCTTCCGTTTGAGGTCTTCCAACACGGCATCGAGCTGGTCGAACCGCTCGGCCCAGGTGCGCTCGTAGTCCTTGACCCAGTCGTGGATGGGCTTGAGCGCTTGTCCGTTGAGCCGGTAGAGCCGCTGTCGTCCTTCGTCGCGCACGTCGACCGCTCCCACTTCGCGGAGCACCCGCAGGTGCTTGGACACCTGCGGCTGAGCGAGCCCGAGCACGCCGACCAGGTCGTTGACGGCGCGTTCGCCGCCGGCGAGGACGTCGAGGATCTGCCGCCGCCGGGGCTCGGCCACCGCGTTGAACGCATCTGCGGTCGTCGCTGCCCGTGCCATGGCGATGAATCGTATACCCATATAGGAATATGTCAAGGCGCGATGAGATTGCGAAGCGGGGGCGGTCTTAGACGCGTAACCCAATTCAGGAGGCCCGTCGTGAGCAAGACCCAGACCCGGATCGCGAAGGTCGGCGTCGTGTGCGTGCCGGTGCTCGACACCGACAAGGCGATCGAGTTCTACGTCGACAAACTCGGGTTCGAGAAGCGCGCGGACGTGCCGTTCGCCGGCGACGAGTACCGGTGGGTCGAAGTGGCGCCGCGCGGCGCCGACACCACGATCGCGATCGCGCCGCCGCCGCCGGGCAAGCCGGCCGGAAACATGGAGACCGGGATCGGTCTCCATACCTCCGACATCGACGCGGTCCACGCTGACATGAAGGCCGCCGGGATCGACGTCGACGACGAGATCAGCCGCATGGGCGACCCCGTTCCGCCGCTGTTCTGGCTCCGCGACCCCGAGGGCAACTCGCTCATGGTCATCGAGGTCCCCGCCTCCTGACCTGACCCCCCCGGCGGGGGCACGGTCACTCCGGTGGCCGTGCCCCTTGTCCGGTCAGCACCGCGCGGCGGCGGCGGTACTCGTCCTCGTCGATCGCGCCCTCCGCATAGCGCCGCTCGAGCACGTCGAGCGCGGTCTCCCGCGGCTCGGTGATCGGACGCGGCCCCCAAGGACCACGCGAGCGGAAGAGCACGATCACGGCCGCCGCGACCGCGATCCAGAAGAGCGGGACGAAGACGATCCACCAGCCTGGACCGTCGTGGTGCCAGGTTGCGAACATGGTTGTCATGAGGGTTTGCATGACCGTCGATGCTGACGACGGTCGCGCCCTCTGTCGTCGGGCAGGCGGCGGCATCGCCCCTACGCTCGCGTGCGTATGCGCTCAGAGCGCGATACGCATCTCGTGCTGGCGGGCGACCATCCGCGCGCCGAGTGCCTCGAGCGCGCGCGACGCCGGCTCGCCGGCGGGCGCGTTGCTCATGCGCACGCCGCGCCCGCGCAGGAGGTCGGTCGCGGCCGCCTCGTCGCGCGCGGCGATCTGCATCACGGTGGGCGTGTCGTCGTGGATCATCGCGGCGGCGATCGCGCCGTCGCGGTCGACCGCGAGCGCCCGCAGCGGCCTGCGTTCGCGCATCCCGGCGAGCGCGGCGTCGGTTCGCTGCCACGGCTCGCGGCTCGGCCGGTGTGCGGCGATCCACGCGTGCGCGTCGTCGACCGTCGGCGTCCGCGCCGGGGCGGACGCGTCGTCGCGGCCGTCGAGCGACCAGACGATGAGGTCGCGCTCGCGTCGGAACCCGAGCCGCTCGTAGAGGCGGACCGCGGGCTCGTTGCGATCGATCACCTCGAGCCACGCGGCACGGCACCCGCGTTCCCGCGCGTCGTCGAGCCCCGCGACGAGCACGGCCTCGCCGAGCCCGCGGCGACGCTCGGACGGCACCGTCCCCATCCCGCCGATCCACGCGTCGCCGCCGCGGATCGCGACCAGAGCCAACGCCACGGGGCGATCGCCGTCGAAGGCGACCGGCGACGCGGACAGGTCGATGTCGTTGATCTCGACGTGCGCGGCGAACGCCTCCTCGTCGAGCCGCATCGGGACGAGGTAGTCGGAGAACGCGTCGTTGAACAGCGCCGTCAGCGCGGGGCGGTCTAGTAGTCGCCCGAGACGAGGTCCCATGCGCGGCGCAGCTTGTCGCTGAGCTTCGAGCGGCCGGTTTCGGCTGGGTCGACCTCCATCACCGCCGGATTCGGGGAAGGCCGCGGCAGCGCCCGCGCCTCGTCGGCCGGCAGCGTCAGCGTGACCCCGCGTTCATGGATCGCGGCGACCTGATCGGCGTCCGCGAACGAATGCTCTCTGAGCCCCTCGTCGATGACGATGCCGTCGAAGACGTCCTCCTCCTCGACGGCGAGGACGTGCTCGACGTGGCCGATCTGCTCGCCGTCGGCGGCGTAGACCGGTGTGCGCTTCTCCAGCGCGAGATAGGAGATCGGGTCCCCGAGGTCGGCGCCCATGTGCGGAATGTAGCCGAGCCATCAGCGGCGCTGATGACTGACCTCTGCGATCGTCATTGGTCAGCCCGCCGTGCGGCTGGCACGCTGTCGACGTGGACCGCAACACGCGCTTCAGGGCCGGCCTGCGGGAGGGCCTGGCCTTCGCCGTGGCGGCGGGGGTGACCGGCGTGTCCTTCGGCATCGTCGCCCAGGAGGCGGGGCTGTCGCAGTGGGCGGCGATCGCGATGTCGCTCATCGTGTTCGCAGGATCGGCGCAGTTCACCGCGGTCGCGATCGTCGCCTCGGGAGGGGGCGCGGGCACCGCGGTCGTGGCGGCGGCGCTCATCAACTCGCGCTTCCTCCCGATGGGCGTCGCGCTCGCCCAGTCGCTGCCGGGCGGTCCGCTGCGCCGCGGCGTCCAGGGGCAGGCGGTCATCGACGCCTCGTGGGCGCTCGCCAACCGCGGCGACGGCACCTTCGACCGCTGGCGGCTCTTCGGCGCCACCGCCGTGCAATACGTGGGCTGGGGCGGAGGCACGATCGCCGGCGCGCTCGGCGGCAGCGCCCTCGGCGATCCGAACAGCCTCGGGCTGGACGCCGTCTACCCGGCGTTCTTCGTGGCGCTGCTCGTCCACGAGCTGCGCGACGGGCGCGCTCGTGGAGTGGCGGCGCTCGGCGCCCTCATCGCCCTCGCGCTGGTGCCGTTCACTCCGGCGGGCGTGCCTGTGCTCGTCGCCAGCCTCGCGGCCCTCGTCGGGCTGCGGCGCCGGGCGGTGGCGGAGGCGGCGGCGTGAGCACGGCCACCGCGCTCATCGGCGGCTGCGCGATGGTCACCGTCGCGATCAAGGCGGCCGGTCCCGCGGCGCTCGGCGGGCGCGACCTGCCGGCGTGGTTTCAGAGCGTCGTCGTGCTCCTCGCGCCGGCGCTTCTCGCCGCGCTCGTGGTCACCCAGACGCTCGCGCACGACGGCCACCTGCACGTCGGCGCGAACGCGTTCGGCGTGCTCGCAGGAGGCATCGTGGCGTGGCGTACGGGGTCGGTGATCGGCTGCGTCGTGGTCGCCGCTGCGGTGACAGCAATCCTGCGCGCTGTCTAACCCGGCTCTAGAGTGACTTTGTGCAAGGTGGGTCGCGCCTCTCCGCGTGGAGCATCCTCGTCGCGGTGTCGGCGCTGCTGGTCGTCGGCGGTGCGGTCGCGCTGCTCATCGCGAGCCTTGCGTCCAGCCACGAGCGCAAGGTCTCGTTCGCGGTGCGCGGATCGCCCAGCGGCGTGGCGCTCGATCTCGGCGACGGCGACGTCGTCATCGCCGGCGGCGGCCAGCGCACGCGGCTCGACGTCGAGCGCACCGACCAGTACGCCTTCGGCCACGACGCGGAGGTCAGCCGCCGGGTGGTCGGCGGCGAGCTGCGCATCTACTCGCGCTGCCCGTCGACCATCCCGCACGGCTGCTCGGTCCGCTACCGCCTGGTCGTGCCGGACAACGTCCCGGTCACGATCCGCACTTCCGGCGGCAACGTCAGCTTCAGCGACTACCGCGGGTCGGCGCGGATCACCACGCGCAGCGGCGACATCGACATCGCATCGTTCTGTGGGTTCTCGCTCGAGGCGCGCGCCGAGAGCGGCACCATCACGACCATGGCGGCGTGCGCGCCGCAGCAGCTCACGCTGCGGTCGACCAGCGGCTCGGTCCACGCGACGGTGCCCACCGGTCGCTATCGCATCGAGGCCGAGAGCGCATCGGGCAGCCACCGCGTGGTCGGCGTCGCGTCGGCGGCCGACGCGCCGTTCTCGATCCAGGCGCTGAGCAGCTCGGGCGACGTCACCGTCGAGGGGCAGCGGTGACCACGGCGTTGCAGCTCGACCTCCGCGCGCAGCGCGCGTGGCATGCCCTCGCGTATCTGGCGGTCAACGTGCCGATCACGATCCTCGGCGTGATCGCGGTGATCGCGCTCGCGCTCGGCGCGGCGCTGAGCATGATCGGCATCGGGCTGCCGTTGCTGCTCGGCGCGGCCTCGCTGTGCCGCTGGCTCGTGCGTCTCGACCGGCGCGCCGCCAACCGCTTCCTCGACCTGCACGTCCCGCCGGTGCCGGCGGCCGTCCCGACCGCGGGCACGCTGCGCCAGCGCTCCCACGACGTCCTCGCCGATCGGGCGCTGTGGCGGATGGTTGCGCTGCTGGCGACCAAGCCGCTCATCATCGGCGTCCTGCTCGTGGTGGGCATCGTGCCGGTGATCCTCCTCGCCATCATCCTGGTGCTCGCAGTGCAGGGGGTCGCGGGGGTCGGCGGCGTCGACTATCTCGGGCCCTGGCAGCTCGGGGTCGGCATC
>DATFRW010000194.1:0-13299 GCA_035262945.1 Solirubrobacteraceae bacterium | reverse complement strand
AGACCGAGGCGCGGTTGCACGCGCTGCTCGCGATGCCCCCGCTCGTCTACGCCGACCAGCACGAGCAGGGCGGCGTGTCGTTCTTCGCGCCGCCCTACGAGACGCCGCTCTTCCACGAGCTGCCCGACGAGGCGCTCGCCGCGGAGCACGACGTGCTCGGCCCGGCGATCCGCGGAGCGTTCAGGCGCGACGGCTTCGGGGCGTTGAGCGACACCGGCTTCGACCTCCTCTACCCCGGCTACGGCGACAGCGCCACGACGCTGCTGTTCGGCGCGGCCGGCATGACGCTCGAGTCGGGCGCCGCGCAACCCTATGCGCGCAGGGTCGCCGAGCACCTCGCGGCGGCGCGCGCGGTGCTGGACGCGGTCGACCGCCACCGCACGGCGCTGCTGCGTTCCTGGGCGCGGTCGTTCGCCGAGGCCAAGCGCCAAGGCGGGCGTGGCGAGCTGCAGCACCGCCCGCAGCAGCGCGTGTACGGGTACGCCCTGGGCGCGGGCGCCGAGCCGCTCGTGTCCCGGCTGCTCGAAGAGGGCGTCCGCGTCCGGCGGCTGGCCACGCCGGCCGGGGTCGCGGCCTATCGCCCGTACGGGACGACCGCGCCGGGCGGCCCGGCCACGCTGCCCGCGGGCACCTATCTCGTGCCGTCGGCGCAGCCGCTGAAGCACTGGGTCCAAGCGCTGCTCGGCGAGAGCCCGCTGGCGCGCGGGCCGTCGGCATCCGACGTCGGCGCGTGGTCGCGCCCGCTGCTCATGGGCGTCGCCGGCGGGGCGATCGGGTCGCCGCTGCCGGCGGCGCCGCGCGCGACGGCGTTCGCGGTTCCCGCGCCGCGCCCGCTCGCCGGCCGCCGCGTCGCGCTCCTCGCCGACCCGGGAGCCTCCGTCCCGGTCGCGCCGGGGCTCGAGCAGCCGGACGCCGGGACGAGCTGGGCCCGGTGGGTGCTGACCTACCGCCTGGGCGCGCAGGTCGACCTCGTCGACGACGCGGCGCTGAGCGCGGGCGCCCTGGCCGGGCACGACGCGCTCGTCGTCGCCGACGGCACGCCGGCACGACTCTCGCCCGGCGCGCTGCAGGCCGTCGGCGCGTACATCGCGGCCGGGGGCACCTACGTCGGCTGGCGGGTCCGCGGTATCGCGGTCGCGCACGCGGCGGGGCTCACGGCGGCGACGATCGGCGCGGGTTCGCCGACCCTGCTCGTGCCGGGCGCGGCCGTGCGGGTCGGTGGCACCGTCGTGCTGGACAACGGAGACCCGCTCGTCGTCGGCGGCAGCGTGCTCGCCACCTACGGCGCCGTCGTGAGCGGCTGGGCGTCCGGCTCGCCCGCGGGGCGGCCCGCGATCCTCGAGGAGCACGTCGGCGCCGGGCGCGCGGTGCTGTTCGCCTTCGACCCGATGTTCCGCGCGTCGACGGAGGGGGCCGAGCGCCTGGTCACGGACGCCCTGCTCGGCGCCACTCCAGGTGCTCGACGATCCGCAACGAGTCGCAGATCGCCTCCCCCTCGATCACCAGCAGCGGCACACGCCGCTGCCCGCTGAGCGTCCCGATCTCGTCGCGGTCGCCCTTGCGCCAGGCCACGCGCACCTCGTCGTAGTCGACGCCCTGCCGGCGCAGCTCGCGCGCCACCCGGCCGCACGGGCACAGCCAGTCGGTGGCGGTGCGGCAGCGGTGCAGCGTCGTGGCCATCCCCGTGACCGTAGTCAACCGTGGCGCACCTCGAGCTCCCACTGCTCCGGGCGCTGGACGTGCAGCCGCCAGTAGTGCTCGGCGATGTCGTCGGGGTCGTAGTCACCGCCCGGCTCGACGTAGCCGCCGACGGTGACCGTGGCGACGTGCACGCCCCGCGGCCCCAGGTGCTCGTGGAGCAGTGCGGCCAGCGTCCGCAGCCCCGCCTTGCCGAGCGACAGGCTCGTGTAAGCGGCGACGGGCTCCGGCATGCCGCCGGTGAGGAGGATGCTCCCGGTCCCGCGAGCGGCCATCTGCCGCGCGACGTGGGCGGCCGCGGTGTAGGCGCCCAAGACATTCACGCGCCAGGCGTCGACATGCTCGGCGGCCGACAGCTCGCCCGGCGCGTCGGGCCGGACGAGCGCGGCGTTGTAGACGAGGGCGGCAGGGACGCCGTGGGCCTCGACGACGGCGTCGAGCGCCGCGCGCAGGTCGCGCTCGTCCCGCGCGTCCGCGGCGAGCGCGAGCACCGGCACCCCGGCCGGCGCGAGCGCGGCCGCGGCGTCGTCGACGGTCTCCTGGCGCCGCGCCAGGACCGCGACCGGCAGGCCCTCGCGGGCGAAGCGCTGCGCGACGGCCCGCCCGATGCCCGGGCCCGCGCCGATGACGACCGCGCCGCTCACGGCACGAGCCGCCCCGCGACACCGCTCGCCACGCGCATCCCGAACCCGGCCGCCCGCAACGGCAGCGGCTGCCGACTGCCCGCCGGCTTGAGCCGCTCAGGCTCGCGCTCGCGGTACCAGTCGATCGTCGTCTGCAGCGTGTCCTCGTGGTGCGCCGGGCGCCACCCGAGCTCGCGCTTGGCCTTCGTCGAGCGAAACGACCACCACAGCGACGCCGCGCGGACCTCGTTCACGGTCACCGGCGGCCGCCCCGGCGCCAGCTCGGCGGCGCGCGCGAACGCCTCCGCCACCGGCAGCGGGAGCTTCAACGCCGGCGGCTCGACGCCCGACAGCCGTCCGAGGTCGGCGAAAAGCCGGTCGAGCGTGAAGTTGCGGTTGCCGAGGATGTAGCGCTCGCCGACCGTGCCGCGCTCGTCGGCCAGCAGGTGGCCGCGCGCGACGTCGTCGGCATCGACGATGTTCAGCGCGCCGTCCACGTACGCCGTGATCTGGCCGCGCAGGAAGCGGCGGACGAGCTCGGTCGACGAGCGGCCGTGGTCGCCGGTGCCGAAGACGTGCGCGGGGTTGACCATGACCACCGGAAGGCCGCGCGCGGCGAGCGACGAGGCGATCCTCTCCGCCTCGCGCTTGGAGTCGATGTAGGGCAGCCGGTAGCGGCTCGCGCTGAACGGCTGGCGCTCGTCGGCGGTGGAGCCGCGCGGCGCAGGGCCGATCGCCGCGACCGACGAGGTGTAGACGACGCGCGCCACGCCGGCGCGCAACGCCTCCTCGAGCACGATCCGCGTCCCCTCGACGTTGGCGGCGAACAGGGTGTCGGCGCTCGCGCGCAGCGAGGTCAGGCCGGCGACGTGGAACATCCGCTGCACGTCGCGCAGCGAGCGACGCACCGACTCGCGGTCGAGCATGTTGCCGTGGGCGAGCTCGACGCCGAGCGCGTCGAGGTCCTCGACCCGCGCCGTCGGCCGCACCAGCGCGCGCACGCGGTCGCCGCGCGCGACGAGCAGGCGCGCCACGTGTGACCCGACGAGGCCCGTCGCACCCGTCACGAGGGTCGTCATCGCCGGCGATTATCTAGGGTGGCGCGATGCCGGACGTTGCAGTGGTCACCGACACCACGCACTACCTCCCGCCCGCACTGGCCGCCGAGCACGGTGTCCACCAGGTCAGCCTCTACGTCAACCAGGGCGCGCGTCAGCAGCGCGAATCGGACATCACGGACCTCGGCGCGTTCTACGAGGGCCTGCGCACCTCGGCGTCGCTGCCGACCACGTCGCAGCCGTCGATCGGCGACTTCCTGGCCGTCTACGAGCCGCTGGCGCAGGCGGGCCGCGACATCGTGTCGATCCACATCGCCGGCGGCATCTCGGGCACGGTCGAGGCCGCCCGCCAGGCCGCGGGCCAGCTCGCCGAGAAGGCGCCGAACGCGCGCGTCGAGGTGGTCGACTCCGCCCTGGCCTGCGGCGCGCTCGGCCTCGCCGTGCTCGCCGCCGCCGCGCGGGCGCGCGCCGGCGCCGACGTCGGGGCGGTGGCCGGCCGCGCGCACGACGCCTGCGAGGCGACCCGTCTGTGGTTCGCCGTCGACACGCTCGAGTACCTGCGCCGCGGCGGGCGTATCGGCGGCGCGCAGGCCTGGCTCGGCGGCGCGCTGAAGATCAAGCCGATCCTCACCATCGACGGCGAGATCGTGCCGATCGAGCGCGTGCGCACCTCGCGCCGCGCCTTCGAGCGGATGGTCGACTACCTGCGCGCGCGCCACGACGACGGCGCCGACGCCTGGGTCGTGCAGCACATCCAGGCGCCCGACGTCGCCGACCGCCTCATCGAGAGCGGCCTCCAGATCTTCGGCCACGACCCCGTCTTCGTCTCCGAGGTCGGCCCAGTGATCGGCGCCCACGTCGGCCCGGGACTGCTCGGAGTAGGTGGCTTGCCGCCCGCACTGCTGATGTAGGGTGCCGCGCCATGTCCCAAGCACGCGCCGCGGTGGCGGCTTTCGTCGCGGCGTTGATAGTCGCTGCTCCCGCCGCCGCCAAAACACCTGCATTGCTCCCGTTTCCGAGCAACGCCTACACCGTCAAGGACTCCTCGACACCCACTGGGCTGCACCTGCGCTTCACGAAGGCGCAGATGCCGCGAAACAAGCAGGGCAAGGCGATCGACCCCGCGCCCTACAGCGCGTTCGACGGCTTCAGCCCCGGCTCGGTCATCCTCGCCCGCGTCCCCGGCCTCGACACGCCGGCCGCGCTCAAGCGGACGAACCCCGTCGGCCTGAGCGACATCTCGCGCTACTCCCGCGCCGACGCCCCGGTGCTCGTCATCGACACGAAGACCGGCAAGCGCTGGCCCGTGTGGGCAGAGCTCGACTCGAACGCCACGCAGGCCTCGCAGCGCCTGCTCGAGATCCATCCCGCCAAGAACCTCGCCGAGGCTCGCCGCTACGTCGTCGTCCTGCGCAACCTGCGCCGCGCGGACGGCAGCGCGATCCGCGCCCCGCGCGGCAGCCGCGTGCCGTCGCGCCTGCGCAGCACGCTGCGCAAGGCGAAGGTGAAGACCGGCAGCAGCCTCTACGCCGCCTGGGACTTCACCGTCGCCAGCGAGCGCTCCCTGAGCGCGCGCATGCTGCACATCCGCGATGACGCCTTCGCCCAACTCGGCGACCACAACCTCGCCGACGTGCAGGTCCAGGGCGCCGCGCCGCAGTACGCGGTCACCAAGGTCGAGGACTTCACGCCCGCCGAGAACCCGAACATCGCGCGTCGCGTCTCGGGCACCTTCACGGTGCCGTGCTACCTCGACAAGCCCGGCTGCCCGCCCGGCTCGTCGTTCCACTACGCCAAGAAGGGCGACTTCCTGCCCAGCCAGACGCCGGGCAACGTCGCGACCCCCGGGTTCACCTGCCTCATCCCCCGGTCCGCTTCGCCCGCCGCGCCCGCGCGCCTGAGCCTGTACGGCCACGGCCTGCTGGGCTCGCGCGACGAGGTCAACGCCAACAACGTTGAGCTCATGGCCAACGAGCACGACTTCGTGTTCTGCGCCACCGACTGGGCGGGGATGTCCAGCGAGGACATCCCCAACGCGGTGTCGGTCCTGAAGGACTTCTCGAGGATGAAGACGCTGGCCGATCGCCTGCAGCAGGGCTTCCTGAACTTCCTCTACCTCGGGCGCCTGTTCATCCACCCGCAGGGCTTCACCGCCAACCCGGCCTTCCAGCAGGCCGGGCAGACCGTGCTCAACACGGGCAGCCTGTACTACGACGGCAACAGCCAGGGCGGGATCTTCGGCGGCGCGCTGACCGCGTTCGCACCGGACTTCACCCGTGCGTCGCTCGGCGTGCCGGCGATCAACTACAGCGTGCTGCTGCCGCGCTCGGTCGACTTCGACACCTACGCGCAGATCCTGTACCCCGCCTACCCGAAGCAGATCGAGCGCCCGCTCGTGCTCGATCTTGCGCAGATCCTCTGGGACCGCGGTGAGCCTGACGGCGTAGCCGCGCACATGACCAGCGATCCGCTGCCGAACACCCCGAAGCACACCGTGCTCATGCAGGTGGCCTTCGGGGACCACCAGGTCTCGATGTTCCAGGCCGAGGTGGAGGCGCGGACGGTCGGCGCCCTCGTGCATCAGCCGGCGCTGGCCGCCGGGCGTTCGCCGCAGCGCAACCCGTTCTGGGGCATCCCGGCGCTGCCGGCCGCGCCGTACCCCGGCTCGGCGATCGTCATGTGGGACGCGGGGCCAAGCGTGGTGCCCGCGCCGCCGCTGACGAACGTACCGCCGCGCAAGGGCCAAGATCCCCACGGCCTGCCGCGGGCGACGCCGGCCGCGCGCCAGCAGAAGTCCGACTTCCTGCAGGTGGGCGGCACGGTGACCAACCCGTGCGGCAACGCGGCCTGCCAGTCGGTGCAGACCGCGCCCTAGCGACTACGCGGGGCGGCCGCCGGCGCGGGTGACCACCGCGGCGGCGGCCCGCACCGCGGCGCGGGCGCAGGCGGCGTCGTCCTCGCCGCGCAGCCGCGCCGCGAGGAAGCCGGCGGCGAAGGCATCGCCGGCGCCGGTCGGGTCGACGGCGTCGGCGGCTTCGCCGGGAACCTCGAGCGGCGGCGCGTCGCGGCGGTGCAGCACCGCCCCGGCGCGACCGCGCTTGACCGCGGCGACCTCGTAGCGGCGGACGAGCGCCTCCGGGCCGCCGAGCACGTCCGCCTCCTCGGCGTTGGCGAAGCACAGCTCGAAGCCGTCGGTGGCGTCGAGGAACACGCCGGCGCCGAGCGCGCGCAGGAACGACTCGGAGTTGGGGTCGACCGAGCGGCCGATGCCGTGTTCGGCGGCCACGCGGGCGAGCGCCAGCGCCGCAGTGCGCGAGGCCGGGGCGAAGAGCTGGTAGCCGGAGACGTGCAGCCACGTGATGCCGTGGAGCAGAGCTTCGGACAGCTCGGTGAGCCGGGCGCTCGCGCCGCGGTCGGTGAACATCGCGCGGGTGTCGCGGCCCGCGATGACGACGACCCGCCCGGTCGGCGCGTCCTCGTCGCCCTGGAGCCGCGCGTCGACGCCGCACGCCGCGAGGGCCGCTGCGTGGCGGGCGACGTCAGCGCTCGCGACCCGCGCGGCGAAGCGCACAGGCGCCCCGAGGTGCCCGAGCCACGCCGCGACGTTCGCGCCCGAGCCGCCGGGGCGGCTCTCGATGTCGGACGGCGTGTCGCTGTCGGCGGCGACGTCGCCCCGCGGCCGCACGACGACGTCGTCCATGACGTCGCCGACGACGAGGATCATCGCGCCGCCCACGCCGCGGCGATGGCCCCGGCGACGGCGGCGTTGCCACGCGCGATGGCGACGTTGACCTCCAGGGAGCGCCCCGCGGTCTCGCGGTGCAGGTGGTCGAGGAGGAACGGCGTCACGGCCTTGCCGGTGACCCCGCCCGCCCGCGCGCGCTCGAGCCCGTCCGCGAGGACGCGCTCGTGCTCGGCGGGATCGAGCTGCGCGGCCGGGTCGATGGGGTTGGCGATCACGAGCGCGGCGTCGACGCCGAGGGCGTCGGCCTGCGCCATCGCCGCGGCCACCTCCTCGGGATCGTCGACGCGCCAGTCGAGGTCGAAGCCGCCGTCGGTGAGGTAGAAGCCGGGGAAGCGGTTCGTGCGCCAGCCCGCGACGGCGATCCCGAGCGTCTCGAGACGCTCGAGCGTCGCGCCGACGTCGAGGATCGACTTCACGCCCGCCGCGACCACTGTGATCGGCGTGCGCGACAGCGTCGGCAGGTCGGCCGACTCGTCCCACGAGTCGCGCGCCTCGCGGTGCACGCCGCCGAGACCGCCGGTGGCGAAGACGCGGATACCCGCGCGCGCGGCGATGTGCGCGGTCGATGCGACCGTGGTGGCACCGTCGAGGCCCCGCGCCGCCGCGAGCGGCACGTCGCGCAGGCTGAGCTTGGCAACGTCGGACGTTGCGATCCGCTGCAGCCCGTCCTCGTCGAGCCCGAGGCGCGGCTCGCCGTCGAGGATCGCGATCGTCGCCGGCACCGCGCCGGCCTCGCGCACCTCGGCCTCCAGGGCGCGAGCCACCTCGAGGTTGCGCGGCCGCGGCAGGCCGTGGGCGATGATCGTCGACTCGAGCGCGACGACGGCGGCCCCGCGGAGCAGCGCCTCGGCGACCTCCGGGGAGACCCGCATGACGCGGCGACGCTTACTTCTTGCGCCGGAACAGGCCGCCCACGGCGGCGATGCCGCCGCCGAGGACGAAGCCGGCGACCGCCGCGCCGATCAGCACCTGCTTGCGGTGCTCGGCGATGTGCTTGCGCCAATCGGTGAGCTCGGCCACCTCGCCGCGCAGCCGCACGAGCGAGTGCGCGAGCTCCATGCGGTTGGCCTCGATCGAGGCGCGGATCTCCTCGGGCGTGCGAGTCGCGGCCATCAGGCGGTCCGCTCCGGCAGCTCGGGGGACTGGACGGTCTCGCGGATGCGCTTGGCCTCGTCGATGGCGAGCTCGGGCATCGGCGGCGCGCCGGCCTTGAAGGCGCGCGACGCGATGAAGCCGGCCAGCGCGGCAAGCAGGAAGAGGATCGCGGCGACCACGAAGAAGCCCCAGAAGAACTGGTTGTCGGGGAACAGCTCGTACCACGCCAGCCACGCGAACCCCTCGAGCGCGAGCCCGACGCCCGCGATGATGAAGATGCCCGCCGCGACCCCGATCGCCGAGCCCTTCGCGATCTTGGTGACCTTGGCCGTGACCTCGGCCTTCGCGAGCTCGATCTCCTCGCGCACCAGGAGCTGTGCGCGGTCCTGGATGTCTTGGATCGCTTCCGCGATGTTCTGGGTGTTGTTCCGAGGTGTCTGCTGGTCGGTCATCGTCCCAGGCGTTTGAGGATGAAGGCGGCCGCGACCCCTCCGACGAAGGCCGCACCCACGAGGATCTCGGGGTGCTCCTCGACCGGCAGGTTGGCCAGCGGGCCGGGCAGCGTCACGCCGCCGGCCGCGGTCCCCGCGGGATGCTCAGTCGTCGCCTCACTCGCCCCGACGACCGGCGTCGGTTCAGGCCCGGCGGTCGTGGGGGTGTGGAGGTCGTCGCTCACTCGGGCGGATCTTCCCCGAAGGCGCGGCGCCAAATCATGGCTGCGACGCGCGTGGTGGCCACCGATGCCAGCGCGCCAAGGCCGGCGAGCAGCCCCGCCCATATCAGGCGCTTGAACATGTCGTTCTGGTCCATCGCCGGCGGACCCTATCTCACGCGGTCGCGGGGACGGCGTCGAGCCCGCCGCAGATCGTCTCGATGACGAGCCGCTTCGCCTGCTCGTATTCGGCGTCGCCCCGGGGCAGGGTTTCGAAGATCCAGCCGGACAGCACCTGCTCGATCGCGCCGTAGAAGGCGAGCGCGGCGAAGCGCGGGGTCACGGTGTCCTTGAAGGCGCCTTCGACCTGCGCGCGCTCGACGATCCCGGCAATCAACTCGTAGGCCTCGGTGATCTTCTCGAGGTGGGTCTGCCCGAACGAGTTCGCGGCACGCGTCACTTCCACGATGATGACCTTCATGAGGTCGGGGTCGTGCCGGTAGGAGTCCACGATGAACGACGCGATCGCGTAGAGCTTCTCGCGCGCGACGAGGTCCTGCCCGTCGAGGTCGCGGATGACCTCGAGCATCACGTTCCAGCGCTCGAGGAAGAGCGTGTCGAGCACCTCGTCCTTGGACCGGAAGTAGTGGTAGACCAGGCCGTACGCCACGCCCGCCTCGTCGGCGATGTCGCTGACGCGGCAGCGATTGAAGCCCTGGCGCGCGAACACGCGCACCGCGGCATCAAGAATCAGGCGCCGCTTCTCGGCGGCGCCGGGGCGCTCGGTTGTCCTCTCTCCGCGTGCAGCCATCGCTCCTCAATTGACTGACGAGTCAATCGCAGGGAGCATAGCCTCGATGCACGATGGGCTGCCCTACCGGGGCGATGGAAGCGACCGCCCCGCGGGCCTCGCCCTGCCCCCGGCGCCGATGCCGCGCCGCCAGGGGCGCCGGCCGCTGAAGCGCTGGCGCTACGTCGGCGTCTACGGCCCCGACGTGATGTTCTGCGCCGGGCTGGCGACGGTCGCGGGCCTCCCGCAGTCGTTCTGGGCGGTGTGGGATCGGGGCGGCTCGCGCCTCTGGGAGCGGACGTCGGTGCGCCGCGGAGCGGTCGCCCTGCCCGACGGGGCCGGGCGGGTGGCCGATCGCCAGGTCGGTGTCGACCTCGTCCTCGAGCCCGCCGGCGAGGCGGTCGAGGTCGTCAGCCCACACGGGAGCTCGTACATCTGGACCCGCAAGACGCCGCTGCGTGTGACGGGCCTGGTCACGCTCGAGGGCCGCACGCTGGCGGTGGATGCGCCCGGCCTGCTCGACGACTCCGCGGGGTACCACGCGCGCCGCACGGCCTGGGAGTGGAGCGCGGGCGCCGGGACCTCGGTGGACGGCGAGCGCGTGGTCTGGAACCTCGTCGCCGGCGTGCACGATGCGCCGGTGCACAGCGAGCGCACGGTATGGATCGACGGGGATGCGCTGGAAGTCGGCCCAGTGGCGTTCGCGGAGGGGCTGGAGGGCGTCGGCGAGCTGCGGTTCACGCCGGAGGCCGAGCGCGTGCGCCGCGACGACCTGCTCCTGCTCGCGAGCGATTACCGCCAGCCGTTCGGCACCTTCGCCGGCACCCTGCCCGATGGCACGGAACTGGCGCGCGGCTACGGCGTGATGGAGCGCCACCGCGCGCGCTGGTGAACTACGCCCCGCCCCACGCGGTGACGAGCCCCACGCCGTAGAGCACGTAGAGCACGCCGATCGTCTGGACCAGGCGCGGGCGCTCGCGCAGGACGATCGTGGCGAGGACGATTGTCGTGACCGGGTACAGCGACCCGATCACCGACACCGTGCTGGCCAGGCCCTCGGTGAGCGCCACGGCGAAGAGCACGTTTGCGGCCGCGTCGAGCACCCCGACCGCACCCGCCGCCCGCAGGTCGCCGCGGCGGAACCCGAGCCCGCGCCGCCCGACCACGACGATCATAGCGAGCGCCGCGAACGAGGCCGCGCGGTCGACCGAGACCGCCCACCCCGCGCCGCCGCGATCGGCCGCGGCGTCGATCGCGACGAAGAACGCGCCGAAGCTCAGCGCCGATACGGCCGCAAGCGCGGCTCCCGGCGCCACGCGCGCACGCCCGCGGTGCGCGGGGTCGGCCTCGAGCGACGCGAGCGCGCCGCCGGCGAGCGCGATCCCGAGCCCGACGGCGACCCGCGACGACGGCAGCTCGCCGCCCGCCACCGCGAACCCGACGGGCACGATCGCCGCCAGCGACGAGACCGGCGCGACGACGCTCATCGGGCCGACCGCGAGGCTGCGGTACAGCGCCATGAAGCCCAGCACCTCGGCCAGCCCCGCCGCGGCCGCCGCCGCTACCGCGGCTGCCGGCGGCGCCGGGTCACCGGACGCCGCCAGCAGCACGAGCAGCAGCACAAGGCCGGCCCCCTGCGAAAGCAGGAGTACCGTCAGCACGGGCAGGCGCCGCGAGGCCAGACCGGCGAGGAAGTCAGACCCTCCCCACGCGATGCTCGCCCCGAGCGCCAGCCCGAGCGCGACCATGTCCCGGGGACGTGACAGCGCGCGACACGATGTTCACGCGCGGGGAACGGTCAGCGCTGATGCCGCGCGGCGACGCCCCAGACGCCCTCGCGGACGCTCGGGAAGCGCGGTGCCCAGCCCAGCTCGGCCTTCGCCCGCGCGTTGCGCACGCGCTGCGACGCGGCGAGCGAGCGGGCGAGCGGGAAGCCGACCCGGGCTCCCGCGCGACCGAGCGACGCGCTGCCCGGGCGCGGGCGCCCGACGGCGTCGGCGACGACGTCGGCGAGCGCGCGCTGCGTCAGCGGCTCGTCGTCGACGGCCAGGTACGTCGTCCCGGTGACGCCCAGCTCGACCGCGGCGCACACGGCCCGCGCCGCGTCGTCGACGTGCACGCAGCTGAGGTAGTTGCCGCCCCAGCCGACGACCCGCGCGCGGGCATCGAGCAGCGCTCGCTCGAAGAGCCCGTCCGGTCCGTAGACGAGGCCGAGCGCGACGAACACGACGTCGAGGCCGCGCTCGGCCCGCATCCTCAGTAGCCGCCGCGCGACGTCGGCGTCCCCGGCGCCCAGGGGCGCGGGCCGCTGGGGGGTCGCCTCGTCGATCCAGGTCGAGCCGTGATCGCCCCAGGCGAAGGCGGTGCCGACGTGCACGAGCCGCGCCTCGGACGTGAGCGCGTCGCGAGCGAGGGACTGCGCACGCGCCGCCTCGGCACGACGATGCGCGGCGAGGCGGCGGTGCGTCAGGCGCCCGGGGGGCGTGGGCGCCGGGCAATGCACGATCGCGTCGACCGGTGCGGTCGCATGCAGGAGCTCGTGACCGCCTGCCTCGAGCTCCGCGGCGACCGCGGCGCCGATGGATCCACCGGCGCCGGCGACATGCACTCGGGGAAAGTGCAACTCGTCCATCGCATGAGCGACGGTAGGGACGCGCGCATAACGGCGGCGTCAGCAGTCGAGCACGCGGCGATCGAGGGCGCGATGCCACGTTGCATCGCGCCCTCGGTCTCCCTCCGCCGGGCTCCGCTGGAGAGCCGGCGAGCCCCCCGGTACGCCGCGACTTGCGTCCCCCCCGGTTCGGGTGCGGTGCAGCGCGCAGGAGCATGCTCCGCGGGGCGAGGTCTTTATGTCAAGTTCGAAAATACCTGCAAATGAGCACTTTCTCGATTTACACGGGCGGCCGGTTGCGTATGTCGTGGGTGGGTTCGTCTTAGGCCCTGTCCTCCAGGGTCGGCAGCTGGTCGCGCGGGTTGCGGCTGCTCGGGCGCCGGTAGCCCAGCGCCGCCTGGACGCTCGACGGCCGCCACATCGCGCCGCCGCGCAGGGTCGGCACGCCCTCCGCGTTGAGCTTGTCGGCGATCGCCTGCAGGGTCATGTTCGCGTTGCGCATCGCCGTGATGCGCTCCGCGAGATCCGGCTTGTCGCTCACCGCCGGGCGGCCCGTTGGGCGGCCGCTCGCGCGGACCTCGGCCAGGCCGCTCTTCGTGCGCTGCGCGATGCGCTCGCGCTGCCACCCGCCGAGGGTGATCAGGGTCGCGGCGACCTCGTGGCCGCCCGGGGTCGACGTATCGACCCCGAGGTCGAGCGCGACGAGCGCCGCCTGGGCGTCGCGGAACCATTCCATGAGGGTCGCGAGGTCGACGATCGAGCGGCTCAGGCGCCGCACATCGTTGACGACGAGGCCCCGGGCCTTACCGGCCGCGATCTGCTTGAGCGCATAGGAGAGTCCCGGGCGCTCGGGAACCCGGCCGTTCTCCCGGTCGGTGACGACCTCGGCGAGCGCCCAGCCGGCCTCCTCGCACGCGCGCTCGATCTCGCGGACGGCGCCGTCGGTGTCCGTGCGCTCGCCTTCAGGCCCGACCGTCACGTACCCGATCACCGGCTCGCCGGGCGACAGACGGGATGGCGAGCGCCG
>DATFRW010000193.1:0-6229 GCA_035262945.1 Solirubrobacteraceae bacterium | reverse complement strand
GCGACGCCATGTCGCAGCGCGACTCCGGCTGGATCCAGCTCTACGCGGAGTCCAATCAGGAGGCGCTCGACCTCCACGTCCAGGCCTTCCGGCTGGCCGAGCAGCTCTCGCTGCCGGTCATGGTGTGCATGGACGGGTTCGTCCTCACGCACGCCCACGAGCGCGTCGACCTCCCGATGCAGGAGCAGGTCGACGCCTACCTGCCGCCGTTCGAGCCGCGCCAGGTCCTCGACCCCGACGACCCGATGACGATCGGGGCGATGGTCGGGCCGGAGGCGTTCATGGAGGTCCGCTACCTCATGCACGCCAAGCAGATGCAGGCGCTCGACGCGATCCCGCAGATCGCCGCCGACTTCGCGGAGACCTTCGGGCGCGACTCGGGCGGCCTCGTGCGCGGGTACCGGGCCGACGACGCCGAGACGGTCATCGTCGCGCTCGGCTCCGTGCTGGGCACCATCGAGGATGTCGTCGACGAACTGCGCGACCGCGGCGAGCGCATCGGTGCCCTCGCGGTGCGCTGCTTCCGCCCCTACCCGCTCGACGAGGTGCGCGCCGCGTTGGCGCACGCCAGGCGGGTCGTCGTGGTCGAAAAGGCCTTCGCGGTCGGCGTCGGCGGGATCGTCGGCCAGAACGTGCGCCTCGCGCTGCAGGGCCTGCCGATCGAGGTCTGCGACGTCATCGCCGGCCTCGGAGGCCGCGCGATCACGGGCGCTTCGCTGCGGCGCATGCTCGACGAAGCGAAGGCTGGGCGCCTCGGGCGGCTGACCTTCCTCGACCTGGACACCGAGCTCGTCGAGCGCGAGCTCGCCCGCGGGCGCAGCGAGCGCCGGCCGGGCCCACACGCCGAGAACATGCTGCGCGATCTGGGCATCGTCGCGGCGGGAGCGACCTGATGCCCTACCAGCCGATCAAGTACTACCAGGCGGGTTCGTTCGTGGTGGGCAACCGCCTGCTCGAGCCCGACGAGCGAACGGTCCAGGCAGACGTCCGCCGCTCGAACACGCTGACCTCCGGCCACCGCGCCTGCCAGGGCTGCGGCGAGGCGCTCGGCGCCCGCTATGCGCTGGATGCGGCGATGCGCGCCAGCGGCGACCGGCTGATCGCCGCCAACGCGACGGGCTGCCTCGAGGTCTTCTCCACCCCGTATCCGGAGAGCTCGTGGCAGCTGCCGTGGATCCACTCGCTGTTCGGCAACGCGCCGGCCGTCGCGACCGGCATCGCCGCCGCGCTGAAGGTCAAGGGCCGTACCGACGTCCGCGTCATCGGGCAGGGCGGCGACGGCGGCACCGTCGACATCGGCTTCGGCGCGCTGTCGGGGATGTTCGAGCGCAACGACGACGTGCTGTTCGTCTGCTACGACAACGAGGCCTACATGAACACGGGCGTGCAGCGCTCCGGCGCCACGCCCCCGGCCGCGCGGACCGCGACCACGCAGGCGGTCGGCGACGAGCCCGGCAACGTCTTCGGCCAGGGCAAGAGCGCCCCGCTCATCGCGGTCGCGCACGAGATCCCGTACGTCGCCACCGCGACCGTCGCCGACCTGCACGACCTCGAGGCCAAGGTCGAGCGCGCGATGGAGTTCCATGGCGCGCGCTATGTCCACATCCTCGTGAGCTGCCCGCTGGGCTGGGGAACCGGCCCCGGTGAAGCCGTGCGCATCGCGCGGCTTGCCACCCAGAGCGGCCTGTTCCCGGTCTTCGAGGCCGAGGCCGGCGAGATCACGCATGCGACGACGATCCGCCGCCACGTCCCGGTCGAGGAGTACCTGCGGCCCCAGCGCCGCTACGCGCACCTCTTCAAGCCCCAGGTCCGCCACGACGTGATCGCCCAGATCCAGGCGCGCGCGGACCGCAACATCGCCCGCTTCGGGCTCCTGCCATGACCCAGAAGCCCTTTGCCATCACCCTCGACGTCGGCTCGAGCCTGGCCAACAAGACCGGCTCGTGGCGCACCGAGCGCCCCGTCTACGTCCACGGCACCGCGCCGTGCGGGCACGGCTGCCCCGCCGGCGAGGACGTCCAGCAATGGCTTTACCACGCCGAAGAGGGCGCTTACGAGCTGGCGTGGCGCCAGATCATGCAGGACAACCCGCTGCCCGCGATCATGGGCCGCGTCTGCTACCACCCGTGCGAGACGGCCTGCAACCGCGGCCAGCTCGACGAGGCGGTCGGCATCAACTCCGTCGAGCGCTTCCTCGGAGACGAGGCGATCAAGCAGGGCTGGACGGTCAAGCCGCTGCGCAAGCCATCCGGCAAGCGCGTGCTCGTCGTCGGCGCCGGTCCGTCGGGTTTGTCCGCGGCCTACCACCTCACCGGCCTCGGCCACGCGGTGACGATCATGGACGCGGGGCCGCGCGCGGGCGGGATGATGCGCTTCGGCATCCCGGCCTACCGGCTGCCGCGCGACGTGCTCGACGCCGAGATCCAGCGGATCCTCGACATGGGCGTCGAGCTGCAGCTCAACACGAAGGTCGACGACCTGCTGGCGACGATGCGCGACGGCCGCTACGACGCCGCCTTCGTCGCGGTCGGCGCCCACCTCGGCAAGCGCGCCTACATCCCCGCGGGCAGCGCGGCGAAGGTCGTCGACGCGGTCACGATGTTGCGCAGCATGGAGGGCGAGGAGCCGCCGCAGCTCGGGCGGCGCGTCGTCGTCTACGGCGGCGGCAACACCGCGCTCGACGCGGCGCGCACGGCCAAGCGGCTCGGCGCCGACGAGGCGATCATCGTCTACCGGCGCACGCGCGACCGCATGCCTGCCCACGACTTCGAGGTCGAGGAGGCGCTCGAAGAGGGCGTGCTCATGAAGTGGCTCTCGACGGTCAAGCACGCCGACGGCGGCAAGCTCGTCCTCGAGCGCATGGAGCTCGACGACACGGGGTTTCCCCAGCCGACCGGCGAGCTCGAGGAGCTGGAGGCCGATTCGCTCGTCCTCGCCCTCGGGCAGGAGTCCGACCTCGGCCTGCTCGAGCGCATCGACGATGTGCGCATCGAGGACGGGGTCGTGCAGATCGGCCCGGACCTCATGACCGGCCATCCCGGCGTCTTCGCGGGCGGCGACATCGTGCCCGCCGAGCGCACGGTGACGATGGCGGTCGGGCACGGGAAGGCCGCCGCGCGCAGCGTCGACGCCTGGCTGCGCGGCGAGCGCTACGCGCCGCGCGCCGACGGCGCCGTCGTCGGCCTCGAGGACCTCAACACCTGGTACTACGCGGACGCGCCGAAGACGGTCCGCCCCCAGCTCGACGCGGTGCGCCGGCAGTCGACCTTCGACGAGGTCACGCAGGGCTTCGACGAGTCGACCGCGCTCTTCGAGGCGCGGCGCTGCCTGTCATGCGGCAACTGCTTCGCCTGCGACAACTGCTACGGCGTCTGCCCCGACAACGCCGTCATCAAGCTCGAGCCCGCGGGCGCCTACGCGTACGCGATCGACCTCGACTACTGCAAGGGCTGCGGCCTGTGCGCCGCCGAGTGTCCGGCAGGCGCGATCACCATGCAACCGGAGGCCATCTGATGAGCACCGCGACCGCCACCAAGTGGGTCTACGACTTCGCCGAGGGCTCGCGCGACATGCGCGAGCTGCTGGGCGGCAAGGGCTCCGGGATCGCCGAGATGACGCGCGTCCTCGGCCCCGACCTCGTCCCCGCCGGCTTCACGATCACCACGGAGGCCTGCGTGGAGTACATGCGGGCCGGCCGCGAGGCGCCCGAGGGACTGGCCGCCGCCGTCGACACCGCACTCGCGCGGTTGGAGGCGCGCGCCGGCAAGCGGCTGGGCGACGCCGCCGACCCGCTGCTCGTCTCGGTGCGCAGCGGCGCGCGCGACTCGATGCCGGGCATGATGGACACCGTCCTGAACCTCGGCCTCAACGACGCGTCCGTCGCGGGGCTGGCCGAGCGAACGGGCAACGCGCGCTTCGCCTGGGACTCGTACCGGCGTCTCGTGCAGATGTTCGGCGACGTCGTGCGGGGCGTGCCCGGCGCGCGCTTCGAAGAGGAGATCGCCCGCATCAAGCGCGAACGCGGCGTGACGCTCGACACCGAGCTCGATACCGACGCGCTGGGCGAGCTGACCCGGCGCTTCCAGGCGCTCTACGACTTCCCGGCCGACCCGCGCGAGCAGCTCGAGCAAGCGATCGCCGCGGTCTTCGACTCGTGGATGGGCGAGCGCGCGGTCGCCTACCGGCGCATCAACGACATCCCCGACGACTGGGGCACCGCGGTCAACGTCCAGCAGATGGTGTTCGGCAACAAGGGCGCGACCTCGTGCTCGGGCGTCGCGTTCTCGCGCGACGAGGTCACGGGCGCGCCCGAGCCCAGCGGGGACTTCCTCATCGACGCGCAGGGCGAGGACGTCGTCTCCGGCGTGCGCACGCCGCGCGACCTGTCCGAGCTTGCAAGCTGGTCCCCGGCGGTGCACGACCGCCTCGTCGGCATCCTGCGCACGCTCGAGCGCCACTACGGCGACATGCAGGACACCGAGTTCACGGTCGAGGACGGGCGCCTGTACATGTTGCAGACGCGCAACGCCAAGCGTCCCGCCCAAGCCGCGGTGCGCTTCGCGGTCGACGCCGTGAACGAAGGACTGCTCACGCGCGCGCGCGCGATCGCCACGATCGACGCCCGCTCACTGCACGCGCTGCTGCATCCGACGTTCGACCCAAACGCGCACTACGCGGTCATCGCGCGCGGCGTCGCGGCGTCGCCGGGCGCGGCCAAGGGCGAGATCGTCTTCACGGCGCCCGACGCAGTCGCCGCCGCCAACGAGGACCGCGCGGTCATCCTCGTGCGCCCGTTCACCGAGGCCGACGACGTCGCCGGCTTCCACGCGGCGAAGGGCATCCTCACCTCCGAAGGCGGCAAGGCGTCGCACGCGGCGCTCGTCGCGCGCGGCATGGGCCGCCCCGCGGTCACGGGCGCCGGAGACCTCGACATCGACCTGCACGCCCGCGAGGTGCGCGTCAACGGCCACGTCCTGCACGAGGGCGACCTCATCGCCATCGACGGCACCGCCGGCGCCATCACGCTCGACGACGTCCCGCTGGTCACGCCGACCGTCGACCCGCGCTTCGAGACCCTGCTGCGCTGGTGCGACGAGCTGCGCAACCTCGGCGTGCGCGCGAACGCCGACACGCCTGAGGATACGCTCCGCGCCCGCGCCTTCGGTGCCGAGGGCGTCGGGCTGTGCCGCACCGAGCACATGTTCATGGCCGCCGACCGCCAGCCGAAGATGCAGCGGATGATCATGGCCTCGGACGAGGCCGGGAGGCGCGCCGCGCTCGACGAGCTGCTGCCGCTGCAGCAGGCGGACTTCGAGGGCATCTTCGAGGCGATGGAGGGCCTGCCGATCACCATCCGGCTGCTCGACCCGCCGCTGCACGAGTTCCTCCCCGACGTCAACGAGCTGCCCGACGGCCCCGAGCGCGATCGCGCGCGCTCGCTGCACGAGGGCAACCCGATGCTCGGCACCCGCGGCGTGCGCCTCGGGATCATCCACCCGGAGATCTACGAGATGCAGGCGCGCGCGATCTTCCGCGCCACCCGGGCGGTGCGCGAGCGCACCGGCAACGCCCCGCGCGTCGAGATCATGATCCCGCTCGTCGCCTACACCGGCGAGCTGATCACGGCGCGCGACCTGGTCCTGCGCGTCGGGCGCGAGGAGGGCTTCGAGCCCGACGGCGCGTTCACGGTCGGCACCATGATCGAGCTGCCGCGCGCGTGCCTGGCGGCCGGCGAGATCGCCAAGCACGCCCAGTTCTTCTCCTTCGGAACGAACGACCTCACTCAGACCGCGCTGGGGTTCTCCCGCGACGACATCGAGGCGCAGATCGTCCCCAGCTACGTCGAGCACGGGATCGTCGAGCGCTCCCCGTTCGCGACCATCGACGAGACCGGCGTCGGCGAGCTCGTGCAGATCGCCATCGAGCGCGGGCGCGCGACCCGTCCGGACCTCGAGGTCGGCATCTGCGGCGAGCACGGCGGGGACACCGCCTCGATCCGCTTCTTCGACCGCGCGGGGCTCGACTACGTCAGCTGCTCGCCGTTCAGGGTGCCGATTGCCCGGGTGGCGGCTGCGCAGGCGGCAGCCGCTCGGCGGTGACAAGTGTGGCGTGCGCTGGCAGTCGGTTGCCTGGTGCTCGCCGCGGCGGCCAGTGCGTGCGGAGGGAGCGGCGCGGCGACGACGCGCCCCGACCTCCAGCGGGTCCTCGACGGGCTGGTCGTGGGCTCCGA
>DATFRW010000192.1:0-11429 GCA_035262945.1 Solirubrobacteraceae bacterium | reverse complement strand
GATCGGGCCACCGGGGTCGGCGAGGGTGATCGCCATGCCGGCGACGAGCGGCGAGCGCCCGAGCCGGGTCCACTCCTCTTCGGTGAAGTCTGCCTTCGTCGTCATGCGGTCGACGCTACACCCACGACGCGCCACGGCGTCTCGCCGGCGCCGTCGAGCGCGAACGCCCAGCGCTCCTGGAAGGACGTCTCGCGGTCGCGTGAGCCCGAGACGATCGCTGCCGTGTCGCGGTCCTCGCGGTAGCGCCGGCCACGCACCGCGACGCCGACCTCCATCCGCGGTGGCTGCGCCTGCGCATCGACCCGCTGGACTGTGATCCCCTCGACGCGCGGCCCGCGCACGACCAGGCGCGTGCGGCGCTGCCCGTCGCCGCCGTAGAGCAGCGCGTCGATCGCGGCGGGCGCAGCGACCTTCTCGAGCGGCGCGTCGTCGCCGTCGACGGCCTCGGCCCATGCCGCCACCGCGCGCCGCGCGGCCGCCTCCAGCACGTCGGGCGCGAAGCGGGCATCGGCGAGCGAGAGGTCAAGCGCCTCCTCGCGCGCCGTCCCGGCGAAGTCGACGGTCGCCGCGTCGGCCGGCGAGAACCCGTCGGGCACGCGGTCGGCCACCGCCTGCTCGACCAGCGCCTCGTCGTGCAGGCGGCTGTCCGCCCACGGCGAGGCGACGATCTCGTCGTCGAGGTGGTGCACGCCCTCGTCGTCCTGCTCGATCGACACGAGCATCCAGTGCCCGTCGTGCTTGGCCAGCGTCCAGTACTCGGCGAAGCCCATGCGCGGGCTCTGCTGGCCGCGCTTGTAGACGCGCTGGCCGCCCGGGGTCTCGACCCACGCGTCCAGCGGCGCGCTCAGCCGGACGACCGCGCGGTCCTCCTCGTCCTCCGCGCGGTTGACGAGCCCGACGTACTCGACGTCGGGGTCGCGCACGACCTGCACGCGGCTGCGCCAGCCCCGGGCGTCGAAGTCGTCCAGCCGCCGCTCCCACTCGACGAGCAGATCGCCGCCGATGAGCTCGCGCAGGCGCGCGCGGTCGCGCTCGTCCCACGCGTGCTGGATCCCGGTGAACAGCTGCACGGCGTCGCTCGTGATGCGGTCGGGGGCAAACGCGGGGTCGTCCTCTGCCGCCTCGGCGGCGGCCAGCATCACCCGCTGCACGCGCTCGCGCCGCCGGCGGCGCAGCCGGGCCGCCGTGATCGCGGACGTGATCGCGACGATCAGGAAGATCAGCGCGATCAGCAGGAACACGACGATGCTGAACCCGCCGCCTCCGCCGGTCCCGCCGCCGCCGCCGAAGCCGCCTCCACCGCCGCCACCACCTCCGCCCCCGCCGCCGAAGCCGGACGAGCCGCCGCCGGCCTGGGCGAGGATGAGGTTGAGCGCGTGCGTCACGGGATCAACAGTTTCCCGCGATGTGGTGCGGGTACGCCGCAGCAATGAGCACCGCAGCCGTCATCGTCATCGTTGTGGTCGTTCTTGTCGCGATCGCGCTCATCGCGTTCGCGCTCCCGCGCATGGGTGCGCGTCGCCGCGAGCGCGAGCTCTCGCGCCGCCGTGGCGAGGTCGCCGACGCGCATCGCGAGCACGCCGCCGTGCGCACGACGCGCGCGGAGGAGGCCGAGCAGATCGCCGCCCGCGAGCGCGCGGAGGCAGAGCTGCACGAGACGCGCGCGCGACTGCACGAGCAGGGGCTCGCCGACGACCAGCTCGACCGCGACGAGACGCAGATCGGCGAGGAGCGCTTCACGCGCGAGGAGCGCGTGCCGCCCGACGATCAGGCCCGCTGAGCGAATCGCTTGCGGGGGTATGTCGTAGGGTAGGTACTACCTATGCCCACGAAGACGCAGCGTGAGCGCGAGGCCGAGCAGCGCAAAGCCAAGCTCGACCGCATCCAGGAGCAGGTCGACGACGGATCGCTGGTGATCCGCCAGATGACCGACGCCGAGCGCAAGCGCTTCGCCAAGCAGGGCAAGAGCCGGGACGCCGCCCAGCCGAAGCGCCCCACCCGGCGGTCGCGGACCGCGTCGCGCCCGCTGCCTCCCGCACGGCGCGGCAGCTGAGCCTCCACGGGTGCAGGAGCTGCCCGAGTGGGAGGAGGGGACGGTCGCCGTCCTCTCCACCGGTGGCGGCGCTCCCCATGCGATCCCGGTGTCGGCCGCCGTCAGGGCCGGCCCGCGCCGAGCCCTGATCGCGCTCGCCGTCGGCCGCGAGTCGCTCGCGCGCCTGCGGCGTGAGCCGCGCTGCGCGCTGACGATCATCACGGGCGCGGACGTCGCGTGCACCGCGCACGCCCGCGCCGAGGTCGTGCAGGAGGCGCTCGCTGGGGTCGAAGGCGTGGTCGCGGTGGCGCTCGAGGTCGAGGCGATCCAGGACCACATGCAGCCGCGGTTCGCCATCCACGCGGGCGTCACGTGGCGCTGGACCGACGACGCGGCCCGCGAGCGCGACGACGCGGTACGCGCGGCGCTGCGCGACCTCGCGCAACGGTAGCCTTGCGCGCCGATGAAGCTCGCGTCCTTTCGCTCCCCGAGCGGCGACCGGCTCAGCGGCGAGGTCCGCGACGGCCGCGCCGTCGCCTTCGATGACGGCGCCACCGTCCTCGACCGCCTCGCCTCCGGCGACCGCACGCCCGCCGGCGGCGCCGACTACGCGCTCGACGAGGTCGAGCTGCTCGCGCCGCACGTACCGCGCTGCATCTTCGGCATCGGCCTGAACTACCGGGCGCACGCCGAGGAGCAGGGTGCCGAGCTGCCCGAGGTGCCGATCGTCTTCATGAAGCTGCCGAGCTCGGTGGTCGCGCCCGGCGCCGCGGTGCACGCGCCCGAGGTCGTCAAGCGGCTGGACTACGAGGGCGAGCTCGCGGTCGTCATCGGCGCGGACGGCGACGTCGCCGGCTACGCCGTCGCCGACGACCTCACCGCGCGCGACCTGCAGCGCCGCGAACGCCAGTGGACGCGCGCGAAGGGCTTCGACGGGTCCTGCCCGTGGGGCCCCTGGATCACGACCGCCGACGAGGTCGCGACGCCCGGCGACCTCGCGCTACGCACCTGGGTCAACGGCGAGCTGCGCCAGGACTCCCGGACGAGCGACCTCATCTTCTCCGTGCCCGAGCTGATCGCGTTCCTGCGCGAGACGTGCACGCTCGTGCCCGGCGACCTCATGCTCACCGGGACCCCGAGCGGCGTCGGCGTGTACATGGACCCGCCGCGCTTCCTCGGCAGCGGCGACGTCGTGCGCATCGAGATCGAGGCGCTCGGCACGATCGAGCACCGCGTCGCGTGACGCGCGCGCTGCTCTTCGCCGTCGCGGCGCTGCTGCTCGCCGCGCCGGCGGCCGGCGCGGCGACGAACCCGTGGATCGAGAAGACGCCGCTCGACATCGCCCACCAGGGCGGCGAGGACGAGTTCCCGTCCAACACGATGTACGCGTTCAAGCGTTCGCTGCAGGTCGGGGCGGACATGCTCGAGCTCGACGTCGGCGTGACGAAGGACGGCCAGGTCGTCGTCATGCACGACACGACGGTCGACCGCACGACGGACGGCCACGGGACGGTCGCATCGTTCACGCTCAAGCAGCTGCGCAAGCTCGACGCCGCGTACTGGTTCAGCGGCGGCGACAACGCCTACCGCCACGACCGCGCACGTTCGGCCTACCGCCTGCGGGGCGTCGCCACCGGCAAGCGCAAGCCGCCCAAGGGGTTCAGGGCCGCGGACTTCCGCGTGCCGACCCTGCGCGAGGTGCTGCGCGCCTTCCCGCGCACGCCGATCAACGTCGAGATCAAGGGCAGGACGAAGGCCGAGGCGCTCGACGAGTACCTCACGAACGCCCGCGCACTCGCACGGACCCTGAAGGGCACCACTCGGCGCGACGTCATCGTCGTGTCGTTCAAGCAGGAGGCGGTCGACCTCTTCCACCAGCTCGTGCCCGCCGTGCCCGTCGCGCCCGGCATCACGGGGGCGGCCAACTGGCTGCTGGGCGGCAAGTCGCCCGGCGACGGCGTCGTCGCGTTCCAGCTGCCGATCACCTACCAGCTCAACGGCCAGACGCTGCAGATCACGACCGCCGACAACGTCGCCCGCGCGCACCGCGAGGGCTACGCCTGGCACACGTGGCTGAGCGACGACGGCGAGAGCCGCGCGATCTGGACGCGGCTGCTCGACATGGGCGTCGACGGGGTGATGACGGCGAAGCCGAAGGCGTTCGCCAAGCTGCTGCGCGAGCGCGCTCGCTAGTGGTGCTCGATGACCTTGTCGATCAGGCCGTAGTCGGTGGCCTGCTCGGGGTTGAAGAAGCGGTCGCGCTCCATGTCGGAGTGGACCTGCTCGATCGGCTGCCCGGTGTGGTGGGCGTAGATCTCGTCGATCCGCGCGCGCGTCTTCATGATCTCGCGCGCGTGGATCTCGATGTCGGTCGCCATCCCCTCGAAGCCGGCTGACGGCTGGTGGATGAGGATGCGGCTGTTCGGCAGCGACATCCGCTTGCCCTTCGCCCCGCCCGTCAACAGCAGCGAGCCCATCGACATGGCGATCCCGCAGCAGATCGTGGACACGTCGGGCTTGATGAACTGCATCGTGTCGTAGATCGCCAGGCCCGCGTAGATCGACCCGCCGGGCGAGTTGATGTAGATCGAGATGTCCTTGTCGGGGTCGACCGACTCCAGGTGCAGGAGCTGGGCGACCACGAGGTTGGCGATCTGATCGTCGACCGGCTGCCCGAGGAAGATGATCCGCTCGTTGAGCAGGCGCGAGTAGATGTCGTACTCGCGCTCGCCGCGGGCGGAGCGCTCGATGACGATCGGGACGAGGGGCATTCGCTGGACCCTAGCGGTCGAGCGTCGCCATCCCCTGCGGGGCGTAGCGGTCGCCCAGGCCCTCGGGCAGTGCCGCGGAGATCTCGGCGAGGTCCTCGGGCGTCAGCTCGACATCGAGCGCGCCGACGTTCTCCTCGAGACGCTCGATGCGCCGAGTGCCGGGGATCGGGACGATGTCGTCGCCCTGCGCGAGCACCCAGGCGAGCGCGAGCTGCGCCGGGGTCACGCCCTTCGCCGCGGCAAGCTCCTCGACCTTGCTCACCAGGTCGAGGTTGCGCTGGAAGTTCTCGCCCTGGAAGCGGGGCGTCGAGCGGCGGAAGTCATCGTCCGCGAGGTCGTCGACGGTCTTGATCGCCCCGGTGAGGAAGCCGCGGCCCAGCGGCGAATAGGCGACGAAGCCGATGCCGAGCTCGCGGCAGGTCGGGAGGATCTCGTCCGCCGGGTCGCGCGTCCACAGCGAGTACTCGGTCTGCAGCGCCGTGACCTGGTGCACAGCGTTGGCACGACGCAGCGTGTCGGGCGCCGCCTCGCTGAGACCGATGTAGCGGATCTTGCCGTCCTGCACGAGCTGTGCCATCGCGCCGACGGTCTCCTCGATCGGCGTGTCCGGATCGACGCGGTGCTGGTAGTAGAGATCGATGTGGTCGACGCCGAGGCGCTGCAGCGAGCCCTCGCACGCCGACCGGACGTACTCGGGCTTGCCGTTGACGCTCCGGGCGCTCGGATCGTTGGGGTCGCGGACATTGCCGAACTTCGTGGCGAGCACGACCTCGTCGCGGCGGCCGGCGATGGCCCGCCCGACGAGGCGCTCGTTGGTGTGGGGGCCGTAGGCGTCGGCCGTGTCGAGGAGGTTCACGCCGAGGTCGAGCGCGCGGTGGATGGTGGCGATCGACTCGTCGTCGTTGGTGGCGCCGTAGAACTCGGACATTCCCATGCAGCCGAGGCCGAGAGCGGAAACGGTGGGGCCTGAGCGGCCCAGCATGCGTGTCTGCATGACCTCCACGCTAACGTCAACGTCTGGATGCCCCCTCCTCCCGCGCTCGCGATCAGCGGGCTCACCAAGCGCTACGACAACGGCTTCCAGGCGCTCGACTCGCTCGACCTCGAGGTCCCGTCGGGCGCGTTCTTCGGCCTGCTGGGGCCGAACGGGGCCGGCAAGACGACGCTGATCAGCGCGGTCTGCAACCTCATCCGCGTCACCGCGGGCGAGGTGCGCGTCTTCGGCCACGAGCACGCCACGTACGCCGCGCGCAGCCTCGTCGGCCTCGCCGAGCAGGACGTCAACCTGGACCGCTTCCTCGACGTCGAGGAGACGCTGCTCTACCACGGCGGCTACTACGGCATGGACCGCGCGCACGCACGCCGGCGCGCCGGCGAGATGATGGACGTCTTCGACCTGCGCGCGAAGGCCGGCGTGCGGGCGCCGCACCTGTCGGGCGGCATGCGCCGTCGCCTGCTGCTGGCGCGCGCGCTGATGCACGAGCCGCGCCTGGTCATCCTCGACGAGCCGACGGCCGGGGTCGACTTCGAGCTGCGCATGGAGCTGTGGGCGTACATCCGGCGCCTGCACTGCGAGGGCACGACGATCCTGCTGACCACGCACTACCTCGAGGAGGCCGAGGAGCTGTGCGAGGAGATCGCGCTGCTGCGCGGCGGGCGCCTGCTCGCGCGCGACAGCGCCGACGGCCTGCGCAGCTCGTTCGACGCGGACTCGCTCGCCGACGCCTACGTGAAGGCGATGTCGATCTCATGAGCGAGCTCCTCGTCCGCCATCGCGGCCTCATCGCCCTGAGCGCCCGCGAGACCGTCCGCGTCATGAAGATCTGGACGATGACGATCGTCGCGCCGATCCTCAGCTCGTTCCTGTTCATCCTCGTGTTCGGGCTGTCGCTCGGCGGGCGCCTGAAGGAGGTGCAGGGCGTCGAGTACCAGGTGTTCATCGTCCCCGGGCTGATCACGATGGCGATGATCCAGGCCGCTTACGCCAACAACTCGACCTCGGTCTTCCAGGCGCGTTTCGACCGCTACATCAACGACATCCTCGCCGCCCCGATGAAGCCGTGGGAGGTCAACCTCGCGCTGTCGATCGGCGGCATCGTCCGCGCGCTGCTCATCGGCATCGGCCTGCTGGTCTGCGCGCTGGCGGTCGTCGACGTGCCGGTTCGCCACCCGTTCGAGCTCATCGTGGCGGTGACCTTCGCCTTGGCGCTCTTCGCCTCGTTCGGCGTCATCGCCGGGATCTACGCGCACTCCTGGGATCACACGGCGTTCGTCACGAACATCGTGATCCTCCCGCTGACCTTCCTCGGCGGCGTCTTCTACTCGGTCGATCGCCTGCCGTCGCCGTGGCACGAGATCAGCCACGCCAACCCGATCTTCTATCTGCTCAACGCGATCCGCTACGGGTTCCTCGGGATCAGCGACGTGAGCGTGCTGCTGTCGCTCGGGGTGACCGGCGCGCTGGCCGCCGCCATGGTGGCGTGGAGCTCATGGCTGTTTCGGACCGGGCACCGGCTCAAGCCGTAAGAGCGGGCGGGGTTCCGCTCGTCCTCATCGCCATCACGTCGCTGCAGTTCGGGGCGGCGATAGCGGGGACGATCTTCGACAACATCGGCCCGGCCGGCACCGCGCTGCTGCGCGCGTTCTTCGCCGCGGTGATCCTGCAGGCGATCTGGCGGCCGACGCTGCGCGGCCATGGCGCGCGCGACCTGCGCCTCGTCGTCGCGTTCGGCCTGCTGCTCGGCCTGATGAACCTCTGCATCTACGAATCGTTCGACCGCATCCCGCTCGGCGTGGCGGTCACGATCGAGTTCGCCGGGCCGTTGGCGGTCGCGGTGGCGTTGTCGCGGCGGCGGCTCGACGTCGCGTGCGCGGTGCTGGCGGCGATCGGGATCGTTGTGCTCGCCGACCCCGGCGGCGGCGCGGTCGACGGGCTCGGCGTGATGTTCGCCCTGATCGCCGCGGCGTGCTGGGCCGCCTACATCCTCGTCGCGCAGGCCGCGGCGCAGGTGTTCACCGGCGGACGCGGGCTGGCGCTGGCGATGACCGTCGCGGTGCTGGTGCCGCTCGTGCCCGGCCTCGCCGGCGCGGGGAGCGATCTGATCGACCCGCGCTGGCTCGCGATCGGGTGCGCAGTGGCGCTCATGAGCTCGGTGCTCCCGTATTCACTGGAGACCGAGGCGCTGCGGCGGCTGCCGGCGAACGTGTTCGGCGTGCTCATGTCGCTCGAGCCGGCGGTCGCGGCGATCGCCGGGTTCCTCGTGCTCGGCCAGGGCCTGCGGGCGCAGGACATCGTCGGCATGGCGCTCGTCATCGCGGCGAGCATCGGCGTGACGCGTGCCGCACCGCTCTCGCCCGAAGCCTAGGCTTCGCGCCGTGATCTCGCTGAAGACCGCGGCGGCGCTCCTGACCGCGCTGGTGGTCGCCGGCGCCGCGCTTGCGGCGGTCGTGTTCGCGGTCCAGCGGTCGCACGACAGCGTGCCGGAGAAGGTGCGCGCCTGTGCGGAGGGTCAGGGAGCGGTGTCGGTGAAGACCGCGGAGGCGCTCGGCGCGGCGCGCCCCGACGTCCTCGCCGGACGCGAGCCGCCGCGCCGCACCTGGCGCGTGGGGCAGGACCGCGCGGTCCTCATGCAGGGCGCCGACTACGCGGTCCTCGTGCTGCGATCGCCGACGAACCCGCCGCTGCCGTCGGGGCTGCTGCGCGCGGTCTATCGCGACCCGAGCGTGTGGGCACTCGTCGCGGTCGAGCGCGCGCCGGTGCACGGCGTGCTGGCGGGCTGCGCCACCTGATCAGCGAAAGCGCTGCGGGAACTGCGCGAAGATCCCGTCGCTCAGCTGGTCGGCCATCTCGAGGATGTGACGGTGGACCGCTTCGTAGTCGCGGATGTCCGCGGCGAACTTCCCTGCCAGCCGGTCCTGTGCCTCCTTCAGCGTCTGATCGAGATGCATCTTCATCATCGACCGCATCTCCTTGCGCGGCCAGTTGGACGGGTTGGCGGCATGGAGGAAGTCGGCGATCTCGTTGGCGTTGGCGTACCAGGCCTTGCTGGCCTTCGTAATCGCGGCGCTGTCGCCTGATTTCGCCGCCTGGAGCAGCGCCACCGCGCCGAGGATGTGCTCCCTGAGCAACGCGGTGAGGCGGTTGCCCGCCTTGCGTCCGTAGTACGGCTTGATCGCGTTGCCGATGTCGGTCTGGTTGGCGAGCAGCCGTGCCTCGGTGGCCTGAAGGTCGGGGAGGCCGGCGGCGAAGCTCACGATGGCCAGGCGTGTCCAGGTGACGTGGTCCTCCCACAGCTTGCGCATGTCGTCGTGGAAGGCGGCCTGGCGCGCGGTGAGCGCGGACGTCGGGGGCGCGGCCGTTGCGGGCGCGGCAGTGGCGAGCGCGATCAGGACGATCGCGGGGATGGTGAGACGGCGGACGCGGTGCATGCCGGCCTTTGCGCGCGCCCGGCCGCGTCTCTTACCCGCAGCTGTATTCCTGGCGCCGTCGCAGTGGGTCGGCGAAGCTCAGCGTCCGGCCGCGTCCAGCCACTCGCGCATCCCGGTGTGATGCGCGAGGTGCTCGCCAGAGCGCAGCTCGTGGCGAAGCTCGCCGAGCAGCCCGAAGCGCTCGGCGACGACGTTGTGCTGGTGGATCGTCTCCAGGTTCTCCTGGCGTGAGGCGATGAACGACTCGTCGTCGAGCATGTCGTAGCGCTCGACCACGCCGCGGATCGCCTCGCGCACGCAGTCCTCGACGAACCGCGGGCGGCGATGGGCCTTCTCGACGACGGCGCCCTCGTCGGAGCGCTTCATCAGCTCGTAGATCTCGCTGGACATCGACTCCTCGACGATCGCGAGCATGTCGGCGGCCTCGATCTCGTTGCGGCAGGTCTCGGGGCAGCCGATGTAGAGCGTTCCCAGGCCGCGCTGGTTGTGCGTGGCGACCGGCACCGCCTCGAAGATGCGGCTGATCTCGTCGTCGGTGAAGCCGTCGGCGGCGAGCCGCTCGCGCGAGCGGCCGGCGACGAGCTGCTGCGCGCACGGGCAGGCGGTCATGCCCTGCGCGGCGACGCCGACGAGCCGGCGCGTGCCGTTCTCGGACGCCACGGCCGAGCCGTAGAGCGTGTAGATCTCCTGCGTCGCGATGCCGGAGACCGGCGCGGGCTTGTGCTCCGGATAGCGCGCGGCGATCGTGACCTCCGCGCGCAGCGCGTCCTGGCGCTCGCGCACGGATTGGGCGATGTGCTGGGCGAGCTGCTCGGCTTTGAACCCCGACTGGCCGAGGACGACCTCGCCGATGACGTCGTTGACGACCTCCTCGAAGCGCGACATGTGCGCGCCCTTCTGCTTGGGCCCGAGGTCGACGAAGCAGTCGAGCTTGGCGTAGTAGAGCTGCTCTGCGCCGGGAGGCCCGATGCGGATGACCTTCTCGACGTTGGTGACGCCCACTCGTGAGAGCGAGACGTGGACAGTGGGCGCTGAGGCCTGCACGTCAGCGCCGGAAGGGATTGTGATCGGCTCCATCCTTCTGTTCAGGGTATCGATCGAGTTCCTAGGTACATCCGGCCCCTTGTGCTATGACTCACGACCGGACGGCTGTGTTTGAAAAGCCGTTCAGCGGCGAAGCCGCGCTGAACAGTCCCGAGGGGAGCCAACGACAGGAGAGAGAGGGCGGTCCGTGGAGGGCGCCGTCCTCGGAGGAGACTTTGTGTCGTCGAGGGGTGTGGGGGCGTGAGCACCAAGACTGACGTTCTGCTCGCCGATGAGGCGCCGATCTGGGAGCTCGATGATCTGCGCCAGCTCATCGTCGAGGGGCAGGACCGTGGATTTCTGACCTTCGAGCAGATCGCTTCGACGCTCGAAGAGGTCGAGGTCACCAAGGAGCAGCTCCAGGAGCTGCATCAGCACCTGGAGGAGCAGGGCATCGATGTCGTCGGCGCCGACGGGAGGCTGGCGACGAGCGAGGCCCAGAAGATGGAGGCGGCCGCGGAGGCGGCGCGCAAGCCGGGCGTCGAGGCGCCGAAGAAGCCGGAGATCGATCTGACGGTCGAGCCGTCGCTGGACTCGCTGCGGCTCTATCTGCGTTCCATCGGGCGCGTGCCGCTGCTGACGGCGGCGCAGGAGGTCGAGCTCGCCAAGCGCATCGAGCGCGGCGACATGGCGGCCAAGACGCACATGGTCGAGGCCAACCTGCGCCTCGTCGTGTCGATCGCCAAGGGCTACCTCGGCCGCGGGCTGACCTTCCTTGACCTGATCCAGGAGGGCTCGCTCGGCCTGATCCGCGCGGTCGAGAAGTTCGACCACCGCCGCGGCTTCAAGTTCTCGACCTACGCGACCTGGTGGATCCGCCAGGCGGTCACGCGCGCGATCGCGGACAAGGGGCGGACGATCCGCATCCCGGTCCACATGGTCGAGAAGCTCAACAAGGTCGTCCACGTGGAGCGCCAGCTCGTCCAGGCGCTCGGCCGCGAGCCGACGCCGGAGGAGATCGCCTTCGAGCTCGAGTGCTCACCGCGCGAGGTGCGCGACATCCTGCGCATGAGCCAGCAGCCGATCTCGCTGGAGAAGCCGATCGGCGAGGAGGAGGAGTCCGAGCTCGGCGACTTCGTCGAGGACCAGGCCGCCGAGTCGCCGTTCGAGATCGC
>DATFRW010000191.1:0-2426 GCA_035262945.1 Solirubrobacteraceae bacterium | reverse complement strand
AGCAGCGCGACGGGGTCGTTGAGGATCGCGCAGTGGACGATCGCGTCGGGGGCGAAGGCCTCGACGTCGCGGCGCACGGCGGCCGCGTCGGTGACGTCGATATCCGCGCGCGACGGCCCGCGCACCTGCGCGCCGAGCCGCTCGAACACGCGGACGACGTTCGAGCCGACGAACCCCCGCGCGCCGGTGACCCACGCCCTCATGCCGCCACCGCCGCGCGCGCCCCGTACGGCCCGTGCACGGTCTGGTCGAAGTCGATGACCGAGCCGGTGACCATCGCCGACGCATCGCTGAGCAGGTAGGTGACCATCGGCGCGATGTCCTCGGGCACGAGCAGGCGGCCGAACGGACGGCTCGCGTCGGCTGCCTCGCGCCAGTCGTCGGGGGCGCCGGTCGCCGTCTGGAGCGCGTGCTCGCCCTCGGTCGCGGTCCAGCCGATGTTCAGCCCGTTGACGCGGATGCGGTCGGGCTGCAGCTGATAGCCGGCGTTGCGCGTGAGCGCCGCGAGCGCCGCCTTCGAAGCCGAGTACGCGGTGAGCCCGGGCTCGCCGCCGTGGCTGGCCATCGTGATGATGTTGACGACGCTCCCGCCTGCGCCCATGCGGCGCATGACGCGCGCGGCCTCCTGCATGAGCAGGAACGGCGCGCGGGCGTTGATCGCGAAGAGGCGGTCCCAGAGCTCGGCGGACGTGTCGTCGAGCGTGCCGCGCGTGCTCAGGCCCGCGGCGTTGACGAGGCCGTCGACGCGGCCGAAGCGCTCGTCGCACGCGCGCACGACGGCGCGGCAGTCGTGCTCGTCGGCCAGGTTCGCGGCCACGAACAGCGCGTCGCAGCCGAGCCCGTCACGCACCGCCTCCCCCCGCTCGCGGTCGCGGCCGCACACCACCACCCCCGCCGCTCCCAGCGCAGCGGCCCTGCGCGCGATCGCGGCGCCCAGCCCCTGGGTGCTCCCGGTGACGACGACGACCTTGCCGGTGAGCCGCTGCTCGGCGAACGGGTCTCGCGTCACCCGCCGTCCACCTCCGCCACCGTCACCGGCCGGTTCTCGCGCAGGGAGCGCCAGGCGGCCAGCCCGATGACGAGCGGCGCGCGCCCATCGTCCACGGTCACCGGCGGCGTCCGCCCCGCGCGCACGGCGTCGACGAACGCCTCCCACTCGCCCACGTAGCTCGGCACGTAGCGCTCGAGGTAGAAGTAGGGCAGCGTCGGTGCGACCGTCCCGTCCGCGGTGCGCACCACGCCGGTGTGCGCGAGCGGGTTCTCCGAGGCCGCGACCCCGCGCGCGCCGAATGCCTCGACGCGCTGGTCGAAGCCGTACGCGGCCTCGCGCGAGTTGTCGATGACGGTCAGACAGCCGTTCTCGTGGGTGAGGGTGACGACCGCGGTGTCGACGTCGCCGACCTCGGCGAACGCGGGTTGCACCCGCAGCGCCCCGCGCGCGTAGACCTCGACGACCTCGCTGCCGCTGACGTAGCGCGCCATGTCGAAGTCGTGGATCGTCATGTCGAGGAAGATCCCGCCCGATCCCCGCACGTACTCGAGCGGCGGCGGCGCCGGGTCGCGGCTCGAGATGCGCACGAGGTGCACGTCGCCGATCGTCCCGCTCGCCACCGCCTCGGCGACCGACCGGTGCGCCGGATCGAAGCGCCGGTTGAAGCCGATCTGCACGGGGATCCCGGCCTCCCGCACGGCGGCGAGCGCGCGATCGACCTCGGTCAGGTCCAGCGAGATCGGCTTCTCGCAGAACGCGGGCTTGCCCGCGCGCGCGGCGGCGACGAGCAGGTCCGCGTGCGTCTCCGTCGAGGCGCAGATCGCGACCGCGTCGACCGCGCCGAGCAGTTCCTCGACGCTCGCCGCGACGGGCACGCCGAGCGCGCCCGCGACCTCCGCGGCGGCGGCCGGGTAGGCGTCATGCACCATCGCGAGCGAGGCCCCTGGCACCTGGCGCGCCACCAACTCGGCGTGCATGCTCCCGATGCGCCCGACGCCGACGACCCCGATGCGCAGCGTGGCGGTGGTCACGGCCTGCATCACTCCTCCCGCAGCGATACGACGTCCTCCCAGGCGCCGGTCTGCGCCGAGCGCAGCAGCGCCGCCTGCACCGACACCCAGTCCACCGCCTCGGCGAACCCCGGCGTGAACGAGCGGTCCTCGGCGATCGCGCGGCAGAACTCGAAGTCCTCGATCGCCACGAGATCCTCGAACCCGATCGGGTTCGCGCTGCCCGGGACGAACGCGCCGTGGTACGGGAAGCGGTCGCCGCCGAACACCGTGCGGTAGCCGGTGTGGAGCTCGTCCTCGGCCAGGTAGAGCTGCAGCTCGTTGAGCTTCTCGAGGTTCCACCCGAGCGCGCCCCTGGTCCCGTAGACGTCGAGCGCGTTCTGGCTCTCGGGGCCGACGATCGTGCGGCTGGCCTCGAAGGTCCC
>DATFRW010000190.1:0-5799 GCA_035262945.1 Solirubrobacteraceae bacterium | reverse complement strand
GGCGGTCGGGTCGGGCGCGCTCGAGGCCTACCGGCGGGCGTTCGAATGCGACCCCCTCAGCGCGTACGGCGGCGTGATCGCGCTCAACCGCCGGGTCGACCGCGAGACCGCCGAGGCGATCGCCGAGCAGTTCGTCGAGGTGCTCTTCGCCCCGGGCTTCGACGACGGCGCGCTCGAGGCGCTCAGCGCCAAGCCCAACGTCCGCATCCTCGAGGACCGCGAGCGGCGCCTCCCGCTTCTGGGCGAGAAGGACGCGCGCCAGGTGATCGGCGGCCTGCTCGTCCAGGACCGCGACCAGGGGCCGGTCGAGCGCGAGGGGATGGAGGTCGTCACCGGCCGTCCGCCCACCGAGGACGAATGGCGCGATCTGCTCTTCGCCTGGCAGGTGTGCCGGTACGTGAAGTCCAACGCGATCGTCCTCGCGCGCGACAACGCGACGGTCGGGATCGGCGCCGGGCAGATGAGCCGCGTCGACGCGGTGCGGCTCGCCGTCGAGAAGTGTCGGCTGGAGGACATGACCGGCACGGTCATGGCGTCCGACGCGTTCTTCCCGTTCGCCGACGGGCCGTCGGTCGCGATCGCCGCGGGCGTCAGCGCGATCGTCCAGCCCGGCGGCTCCGTCCGCGACGACGAGGTGGTCGCCGCCGCCGACGAGGCCGGCGTCGCGATGGTCTTCACCGGCGAGCGCCACTTCCGCCATTGACCGTCGAGCGCCACGGGTCCGGCGTCGAGTACGAGTCGGTGGTCGGCTACAGCCGCGTGGTGCGCGCGGGCTCGCACGTGTGGGTCGCCGGCTGTACGGCGGTCATGGAGGACGGCGTCATCGCGGGCCCCGGCGACCCCTACGTCCAGGCCCAGCAGGCCCTGACCAACGTCGAGGCGGCGCTCGCCATGGTCGGCGCGCGCATGGACGACGTCGTCCGCACGCGCATGTACGTCACCGACATCTCGCAGTGGGAGGCGGTCGGCCGCGCCCACGGCGAGGCGTTCAGCGACATCCGTCCCGTCACCGCCATGCTCGAGGTCAGCGCGCTGATCGACCCGCGCATGCTGGTGGAGATCGAAGTCGACGCCTACATAGGAGGCTGAGCCCTTGCCCGAGCAGCTGCACATCCTGTTCTACGACTACGTCCCCGACGTGCTGGAGCGCCGCGCGCCTCACCGCGAGGGCCACCTCGGGCTCATCAAGCGCTGGCACGACGAGGGGCGCATCGTCATGGCGGGCGGCATCGGCAACCCGCCGCGTCAGGGCATGATCGTCCTGCGCGCCGACGATCCGCAGGCGGCCGCCGAGGAGTTCGTCGCCGAGGATCCGTACCAGCCGGCAGGGCTGGTCGAGCGCTGGCGCGTCGAGCCGTTCCTCAACGTGACCGCCTGAACAGCGATCCGTCCGGCGCGGGTTTCAGCATGCCGCGTCCGTGCCTCGGTCCAGCCGCCAGCCCGCCACGTCGCTGCGGGCGTGGCAGGAGCGCGCGCTCGTGGCAATGCGCGCATGGTCGGGCGGCCCGTTTCTCATCTCCGCGGCGCCCGGCTCGGGCAAGACCCGTCCGGCTCTCGAGCACGCCCGCGAGCTCCTGCGAGCGGGCACGGTGCGGCGGATCGCGGTTGTCTGCCCGACCACGCCGCTGACCCGCCAGTGGGCGCGTGCCGCCGCGCGCCTCGGCGTCCACCTCGTGCCCGACGCCGCCGAGCTGCGCCAGCCGCGCGACTTCGACGGCGTCGCCGTGACCTATGCCCGCGTCGCGAGCGTCGCGGAGCGCTGGGCGCGTCAGTGCGGCGGCGCGACGCTCGTGATCGCCGACGAGGCGCACCATCTCGGGGAGGAGCTCGCCTGGGGCGAGGGCTTCGCGCGCGCCTTCGCCTCCGCGAGCCGCCGGCTGCTGCTCTCCGGAACGCCCTTTCGGTCCGATCAGTGTCCGATCCCGGGCGTGCGCTACGACGACGGCGTCGCGGCCCCCGACGTCTCCTACACCTACGCCGACGCCGTGCGCGACGCGATCTGCCGCCCGGTGACCTTCGTGCCGTACGACGGCGCGCTGCAGTGGCGCGGCGGCGACAACCTCGTCGAGTCGTCGTTCGCGGACGCGCTCTCCGGGCGCGAGGCGAGCCGCCGCTACCGCACCGCGATCTCGGTCGAGCTGGCCGACGGCCTGCCGCGCATCCTCGCGGCCGCGCACGAGCGCCTCGAGCAGACGCGCGCCTCCGGCCACCGCGACGCGGGCGGGCTCGTCGTCGCCGCGGACGGCGACCATGCGCGCGCCGTCGCCCGCGTGCTGCGCGGCGTCACCGGCGAGGCGCCCACCGTCGTGCTCCACACCGAGGCGCGCGCAGCCGACAAGCTCCAGGCGTTCACCCGCTCCTCGCAGCGCTGGATCGTCGCGGTCAACATGGTCAGCGAGGGCGTCGACATCCCGCGGCTGCGCGTCGGCGTCTATGCCACCGCTGCCAAGACGCCGCTCATCTTCCGGCAGATCGTGGGGCGCTTCGTGCGCGTCATCGCGGGCCGCCCGCTCGAGCAGAGCTGGCTCTACCTGCCGGCCGATCCGGTGCTGCGGGCGCACGCGGCCGACGTCGAGCGCGAGCTGCGCCATGTGCTGCGGCCGGTCGAGGACGCCGAGGGGTTCGAGGAGCCGGCGGAGCGGCGCCAGACCGAGCGCGGGGAGGCCGAGGGATTCGTGCCGGTCGCCGCCGACGTCGCGCCCCAGCTGGCGCTCTTCGGAGGCGGCGCCCCGGCGCCCGCTCCCGTCGCCGCACCGGCGGCGGCTCACGAGCCCGCGCCGGCGATGGCGGCCTTCGAACGGCGCGCGCTGCTGCGCGACAAGCGCCATCGCCTCGTCGCGGACCTGCGGCGCTCGCAGGGGGGAAGCCACGCCGAGATCAACCGGTGGCTGAACCGCTCGTGCGGGATCCGGCGCGTCGAGGATGCGTCGATCGACCAGCTCGAGCGCTCGATCGACCTGCTTCTGCGGCGGCTGGGCGGTCGTCGCTAGGCCGCGGCGCCCAGGCTGAGGCCCGGATCGGGCTCGACGTCGCGGGGACCGAGCTCGGCGCCGCACTTCGAGCACTTCAGGTGGGCGATGAGCTCGCCGCCGCAGCCGCGGTGGCGGATGACCCGGGGGCGTCCCTCGGGCGCGTAGTAGCGGTCGCCCCACTGCATCATGGTCATCATCACCGGCCAGAGGTCGATCCCCTTGTCGGTCAGCCGGTACTCGAAGCGCGCCGGCCGGTCCTGGTAGCGGACGCGCTCGAGGATGCCCTCCTCGACGAGCCGGTTCAGCCGGTCGGTGAGGACGTTGCGCGCGACTCCGAGCTCGCGCTGGAAGTCCTCGAAGCGGCGCACGCGCAGGAACGCGTCGCGCATGACGAGCATCGTCCAGCGGTCGCCCAGCACCTCGAGCGTCCGCGCGATGGAGCAGTTCTGATCCTCGTAGGTACGCGGAAGCATGACCCTCGGTGTGCAGTCTAGCGGCGCCGAGTTGCGTGACGCAACTCAGTTCACTAGAGTCAGTTGCGTGACGCAACGGACGAAGGTCCTCCTCATCACGTCGGTCGCGGTGTTCATGGCGTTCCTCGACGTGACGATCGTGAACATCGCCTTCCCCGACATCGAAGCGTCGTTCCCGGACTCGTCGCTGGCGAGCCTCTCCTGGATCCTCAATGCCTACAACATCGTCTTCGCCGCGCTGCTGGTGCCGGCCGGTCGCCTCGCCGATCGCCTCGGCCGGCGCCGGATGTTCCTCGCGGCGGTGTCGGTGTTCCTCGCCGCCTCGGCGGCGTGCGGCGTCGCGCCATCGGTCGAGTTCCTGGTCGGCGCGCGCGTGATCCAGGCCGCGGGCGCCGCGATGCTCGTCCCGACCTCGCTGGGCCTGCTGCTGCCGGAGTTCCCGCTCGAGCGCCGCGCTACGGCCACGGCGACCTGGGGGGCCACCGGCGCCGTCGCCGCCGCCCTCGGGCCGTCGCTCGGCGGCGTCCTCGTCGATGCGACGAGCTGGCGCTGGGTCTTCTTCGTCAACCTCGCGATCGGCCTGCCCGCGCTGATCCCCGCGCGGCGCGTGCTGCGCGAGATCCGCGTCGAGCATCCGGGCCCGTGGCCCGACGCGCTCGGCGTCGTCCTGCTCGTCGCGGGCGTCGCGCTGCTCTCGCTGGGGATCGTCAAGGGCGAGGACTGGGGCTGGGACAGCGCGCGCGTCGTGGGCTCGCTCGTCCTGGCGGTGGCGCTTCTGGCGCTCTTCGTGGTCCGCTCGGCGCGCCATCCCGCGCCGGTGTTCGAGCTCGGGCTGCTGCGCGTGCGGTCGTTCGCGGTCGCCAACGTCGGCGTCTTCCTCTTCGCGCTGGGGTTCTACGCGCTGCTTCTCGCGAACATCCTCTTCCTCACCGGGGTGTGGCACTGGTCGGTGCTGAAAGCGGGCGTCGCGGTCACGCCCGGGCCGATCATGGCGTCGATGGCGGCCCCAATCGGCGGGCGCCTCGCCGACCGCTTCGGCCAGCGCGTCGTCGCGATCCCCGGAGGCCTGCTCTTCGCCGCCGGCTGCCTGGGCTTCGCGCTGACGACCGACGGAACTCCCCACTACGCCACCGAGATCCTTCCGTGGCAGATCCTCACCGGCACCGGTGTCGGCCTGAGCTTCGCCGCCTGGGGCAGCGCCGCGGTCGCCGAATTGCCGCCATCGCGCTTCTCGACCGGCAGCGCGATCTCCTCGACCTCCCGCCAGATCGGCGCGGTCCTCGGCATCGCGGTCCTCGTCGCGGTCCTCGGGACCCCCCGCGCCGAGGACGCGGTCGCGACGTTCCATACGGCCTGGCGCCTGATGGCGCTCACGAGCGCGGCCGCCGCGATCACCGCCGTCGGCCTCGGCCGCGTCCGCGCCCGGGACCCGGAGGCGGTGCTGGCCAGGGTGCCTGCCGAGGCGTAGTGCCCCCGGAGAGAATCGAACTCTCGCCGCGCGGATTAAAAGTCCGCCGCTCTACCCACTGAGCTACGGGGGCGAGAAGGATGGTAGGCGTCGGCGGTCTACACTCAGCCCCTCCCCAGCCCCCATGGTGTAACGGCTAGTCACGCGAGCCTTTCGAGCTCGAGGTGGGGGTTCGATTCCCCCTGGGGGTACCTAGAACACCGAGCGCGTCATCCCGCCGTCGACGACGACGGTCTCGCCCGTGACGTAGCTCGCCCGCGCGGAGCACAGGAAGGCCGCGACCGCGGCGAACTCCTCCACCGTCCCCAGCCGCCGCGCCGCGACCTCCTGCTCGGCGACCGCCACGGCGGCCTCGCGCGAGCCGTAGAGCTCGCGCAGGCGGTCGGTGTCGATGCGGCCGGGGAGCACGCTGTTGAACGTGATGCCGTCGGGCGCGAACTGGCGGGAGAGCGTCTTGAACGCGTTGATCATCGAGACCCGGTGCGCGTTGGAGAGCATGAGGTTGGGAATCGGCTCGCGCACGCCGGCCGACACCACGTTGAGCACGCGGCCGAACCGGCGCGAGCGCATGCCCGGCACGATCGCCTCGATGAGCGCCATCGGGTCGAGGACGAGCGTCGTGTACGCCGTCTCCCACTGCTCGCGCGTGAAGCTCAACGCGTCGGGGCCGCCGGGCGGGCCGCCGGTGTTGCAGACGAGGATGTCGATCGGCCCGAGCCGGTTCTCCACGTCAGACACGAGCGCGGCGGCACCGTCGACGTCCGCGGCGTCGTGGACCAGCCCGAGCGCTCCGATCTCGCGCGCGGTCGCCTCGATCCGCTCGGGCGAATGCGACGAGATCGCCACGCGCGCGCCCTCCGCGGCCAGTTCGGCCGCGATCCCGCGG
>DATFRW010000189.1:0-9459 GCA_035262945.1 Solirubrobacteraceae bacterium | reverse complement strand
CCAGTCGGCGTCGATGGTGCTCGCCATCGCCAAGTACCACCGCGACACGAACGGGTGGAACGACATCGGCTACAACTTCCTCGTCGACAAGTACGGCCAGGTCTTCGAGGGCCGCGCGGGCGGGGTCGACCAGCCGGTCGTCGGGGCACAGGCGCAGGGCTACAACACCCAGTCGACCGGCGTCGCGCTGCTGGGCACCTTCGATGTCGCCGGCATCCCCGACGGCGCGATGGCCGCGGTCGCGCAGCTGCTCGGCTGGAAGATGTCGCTGCACGGCGTGCCATGCGAAGGGGGGCTGACCGTCGTCTCGGGCGGCGGGAGCCTCAACCGCTACACGTCGGGCACGCCGGTGGCGCTGCAGCGGATCTCCGGCCACCGCGACGGCGACGCGACCGCGTGCCCGGGCAACGCGCTCTACGGCCAGCTGCCCGACCTGCGCCGCCGCTCCGCGGCGCTCGCGGGCCCGATCGTCGCGCGCGGCATCGTCAGCCTGCAGCCCGCGCAGCGCAACGTTGCCTATGGCGCCGACGCGGTGTTCACCGGCACCGTGATACGGCCCGACTCGACCGCCGGCGCGGGCGACGTTGTCGCGCTGCAGAAGCGCGGGGCGACCGGGCGCTGGGTCACCGTCGGCCGCGCCACCGCGAACGTCGACGGCTCTTGGGTCGTGCGCGTCCCGTGGCGCCGGGCGGGCGCGGTGCGCGCCAGCGCCGCCGGGGTGACGTCTCAGGCGATCGACATCGAGGTGACGCCCGCGCTGTCGACGCGCACCGCGCCCAGGCGCGTGGTCGCGGGCGGCACCGTGAACCTCTCCGGCCGCATCCGGCCGGCGTCGAAGGTCGCCGTGAAGCTCGAGCGCCAGGGCTCGGACGGCAAGTTCCGGCGCGTGCGGTTCCTCAAGGCGCGGGTCACACGCACGAGCTGGCGGGCGTCCGCGCGGCTGCGGAGGCCCGGCCTCTATCGCCTGACGGCGAGCACGTCAGGAGGGGGCATCGGCCGCGCGGTCTACGTGCGCGCGGTGCGCTCGACCGGCGGCGCGCGCGCATAGGTCCCCCCACGAGCCCGCGCGCGAGGTGCGCGCGGGCTCGCGAGCGCGTCTCAGCGGCTGGCCGGGAACCGGTTGGCCGCGCGCGCGGAGCGCTGCGCCAGCGCCGACGCCGATGAGGTGAGCGTCGGGACGGCGAGGTAGCTGATGAAGTGATCCTGGCCGTCGCTCGTGGCGACCGTCGTCGAGACGCCGCCCGAACAGCCGCCCCCGTTGCCGGACACCGTGAAGCTCCCCGCCCAGGGGTTGAACGAGGGGACGAAGCAGGCGTTCGCGATGTTGATCGTGAACGTGTACACGCCGGCCGCGGTTCGCGTCACGGTGGGCGCGGGTCCCGAGATCGGGCTCACAGTGCCGTCGGGGTTGATGAAGCCGGTCGCGGCCTGCTGCGGGCCGGCGGGTCCCTGCGGGCCGGTGTCGCCCTGCGGGCCCTGCGGGCCGGTCGGCCCCGTGTCGCCGGTGTCCCCCTTGTCGCCCTGCGGTCCGACCGGGCCCTGCGCACCCGTGTCACCCTTTGGGCCGGTGTCGCCCTGCGGTCCTTGCGGGCCCGTGGGGCCTGCCGGCCCCGTGTCGCCCTTGTCGCCCTTCGGACCGGCGGGACCCTGCTGGCTCCACGTGATGGCCGCCTCCGGGTGCCGGCACTCGCCGGGATTGGAGACGACACGCAGGTTCCCGTTGTGCACGTTGTAACAGCCGTGGATCGTGCCGCTGCTGTCGGGGATCTGGGCCGAGGCGACGCCGCTTATTGCGGCGGTCAAGAACAGGCCGCCGAGCACCGTTGCAAGCGCAGGCGAACGAAGTCGGAGCTTCCGTGGCATGAGGCCCTCCTATGTAGGCGCGGGAATGCAGAGCGGCCCGCGCGTGATCGATGAACCGGGACCTCAGGCGGTGACCGGCGCATGCCCCCAGCCCGCCCGAAACCCTGGCGCGAACGTCTCAGGTGGCGTGCGTCAGATCAACCGCTGCAGCGACTCTGTGCAGGCTCCGCACGCTGACGCGACAAAACCGCGACCGCCCCCGGGGCGGCCCCTGGGCCTTACACCTCGGGCTGCGCGGCGACCGTCGTCTGCTGACGGTGGCAGCGGCCCGAGTGCTCGGAGACCTGTTGCTCCTGCAGGCGCTTGACGGCGGCGGCCGCCTCGCCGTTGGGCCTGACGTGACCCTGCGTCGTCGCGATCCCGGTCAGCGCCAGGACGAAGGCGGCGCAGCACATCATCACTGCGGTCAGGTAGGCGACGCGGCGCAACCGCGGGTGGCGGTCAGGCATGGGCACGCTCCCGAGGGTAGCTGGATGGATCGGTCTGGTCAGTCGGTTCGCCGCGCGGCAGGGTGACCATCGCGCGCAGCCCGCCGCCTGGACAGGCGGCCAGCGAGACGCTCCCGCCGTGGGCTTGGGCGACGGAGCGGACGATGGAGAGCCCGAGCCCGGCGCCGTCGCCGCGGGCGCCGCGGTCGATGCGCTGGAAGGGCTCGAGCAGGCGCGGCAGCGTCGCCGGGTCGAGGACGTCGCCGTCGTTGACCACGTCGACGAAGCTGTGTCGGTCGCGCGTCCCGGTGGTGACCGAGACGCTGCCGCCGGCGTGGTTGTGGCGCACGGCGTTCTCGATGAGGTTCGCGACGAGCCGTTCGAGCAGGCGCCGGTCGCCGCGCACTGGCGCGGAGTGGAGGTCGGCGGTCACGGTCAGCTCGGCGGCGTGGGCCTCGCGCGCCGTGTGCTCGAGCGCGAGCCGCGCGGCGGCCGCGAGGTCGAGCGGGTCGCGGCGGTCGATCGCGCCCTCCGAGCGCGCGAGCGTGAGCAGCGCCTGCACGAGGCGCTCGGTGCGGTCCATCGCCTCGTGGACGGCCTCGGCCATCTCGCGCAGCTCGGCGTTGGTGGCGTTCGGGTCGGCGAGCGTGACCTCGAGCTCGGTGCGCATCACGGTCAGCGGCGTGCGCAGCTCGTGCGAGGCATTCGCCACGAAGCGCCGCTGGCTGGCGAACGCGGACGACAGGCGCTCGAGCATCGCGTCGAAGGTGTCGGCGAGCTCCTTGAGCTCGTCGCGGGGTCCGTCGAGCGCGATCCGCTCGTCGAGGTTGTCCTGCGAGACGCGCCGGGCGGTCGCGGTGATCTCCTGCAGCCCGCGCAGCGCGCGGCCCGCGAGCATCCAGCCGAGGAGCACCGACAGCGCGGTCAGCGCCGCGAGCGCCAGCGCGTACTGCACGCGCAGGTGGTGCAGGGCATCGTCGGCGACCTCGCGCTGCACCGCGCGGCGAACCTCGTCGCCAGGGCCGCCGATGCCGACGTCGCCGGGGTTGAGGTTGTTGCGGACGAGGATGTAGCTGACGGTCAGCAGCGCCGCGCCCGCGACGAGGAACACGGCCGCGTAGAGCAGGGTCAGCCGTAGGCGGACCGTGGGGCGCGGCATCAGCGGACCGTGGGGCGTGGCATCAGATCCGGTAGCCGGCGCCCATGACCGTCTGCAAGACGGGCGGGTCGCCGAGCTTGCGCCGCAGGGTCATGATCGTCATGCGCACGGTGTTCGTGAACGGATCGGCGTGCTCGTCCCACACCCGCTCCAGAAGCTCCTCGGCCGACACCGCGGCGCCGTCCGCCGACATGAGGGCCTCGAGCACCCCGAACTCCTTGGGCGTGAGGTCGAGCTCCTGGCCCGCGCGCGTGACGACGCGCCGGGCCGGGTCGAGCACGAGGTCGCCGTTGGTCAGGATCGCGGGACGGGCGCGTCCGGCGCGCCGCGCGAGCGCGCGGATACGGGCGACGAGCTCCTTCCATTCGAACGGCTTGGGCAGGTAGTCGTCGGCGCCGAGCGTGAGGCCGTCGACGACGTCGTCGAGGCTGTCGGCGGCTGTGAGCATGAGGACCTTCGTCTCGCGCTCGTCGCCGGAGAGGCGGCGGCAGACCTCGTCGCCGGTCAGTTCGGGCAGGTCGCGATCGAGGACGACGACGTCGTAGGGGATCACTCGCGCCTTGACCAGCGCGGACTCGCCGTCGTGCGTGACATCGACGGCCATGCCCTCGCGGCGGAGCCCGCGGGCGATCGCGCCGGCCAATCGGCGCTCGTCTTCGGCGACCAGGATCCTCATTCGGCTTGTATGAGGATGACGCCTCAATTCTCAATGCTGGCTAAGAGTTTTTGAAGACGGTCTAAAACGCCCCGTCGTCTTATCGGGAGTTGACGCCCGCCGTGCCACCTTGACTGGGCTCCGGCCGCCGGGGCATGCGGGTTCTCTGGACCGGCCCGTGAGGGACGTCCCGGCGGTCGGCTTTGGTTCGTGACCGTTGCGGGCGCTGTGCGCCAACCTCCCCACCCACCTGGCGTACGGGCGCCCGCAGCGGCACGAGTTCTCAAACAAGAACGATTCTCATTCCTGTAACCTCGGGCGGCGATGCTCGAGCCCTTCCAGCTCCCGTTCGTGCAGCGCGGGATCGTGGAGGTGCTGATCCTCGCCGTCGCAGGCGGGCTCATCGGCACCTGGATCGTCCTGCGCGGCCTGGCGTTCTACGCGCACGCCGTGGGCACGGCTGCGTTCCCCGGGCTCGTCCTTGCCGACGGCCTCGGGTTCGCCGCGGTGCTGGGCGCCGGTGCGAGCGCCGCTGTCGTCGCGCTTGCCGTGGCGGTCCTCGCGCGGCGCGAGCGGGCGAGCGATCGCTACGACGCCATCACCGCGCTCGTCCTCGTCGCGGCCCTGGCGCTGGGGGTGATCCTCGCCAGCGACGTTTTCCACTCGGGCAGCAATGTCGAGACCCTGCTGTTCGGGAGCCTGCTCCTCGTCGACTGGGGCGACGTCGCCTTCGCGGCGGTCGCGGCGGTCGTGGTCGTCGCGGGCACGTTCGTCCTCGAGCAGCGCTGGCTGGCGCGCGGCTTCGACGCCGGATCCGCGCGCGCGCTGGGCGTCCGCTCCGCGGTCCCGGACACCGTGCTGCTCGGCCTCGTCGCGCTCGTCGCCGTCGCTGCGCTGTCGACGCTGGGCGCGCTGCTGGCGACGGCGCTGCTCGTCGTGCCCGCCGCCACGACGCGCCTCGTGTGCTCGCGCCTGCGCGCCTGGCAGCTCGCGACCGTCGCGCTCGTGGCCGTCGAGGGCGTCGCGGGACTGTGGCTCTCGGTCGAGGTCAACGCGCCGCCCGGGCCCGCGATCGCGGTGCTGGCCGGCGGCGTCTTCGTGCTCGTCGCGCTGCGGCGCATGCTCCTGGTGCCGGCGGTGGCGGCCGCGCTGCTCGTCGCGGGCTGCGGCACCGACAGCGGGCCGGCGGGGCCAGGGCAGACCAAGGTCATCGCCACGACGACGCAGCTCGGCGACTTCGCCCGCGCCGTCGGCGGCGACCGCGCCAAGGTCGTACAGCTCCTCAAGCCCAACACCGACCCGCACGATTACGAGCCGCGCCCCCACGACGTGCTCGACACCGCGAACGCCGAGGTGGTGCTCGAGAATGGCGACGGCCTCGATCACTGGATGGGGGACGTCATCGATCAGGCCGGCAGCGATGCGGCCGTCGTCGACCTCGGGGCGCGCGTCCCGGTGCGGGCGCCGGGCGACCCCCACTGGTGGCACGACCCGCGCAATGCCGAGGCGGCGGTCGTCGCGATCCGCGACGCGCTGACGAAGGCCAACCCGGACGCCAAGGACGTCTACGCGCGCAACGCCGCCTCCTACCTGCGCGACCTGCGCGCGCTCGACCGCGGCATCGCGGCGTGCGTCGCGCGCGTGCCGGCCGCCCAGCGCAAGCTCGTCACCGACCACGACGCGTTCAACTACTTCGCCAGGCGCTACGGCATCGAGGTCGTCGGAGCGGTGATCCCGTCGCAGACCACGCAGGCCCAGCCGTCGGCCGGCGACGTCGCGCGGCTGACGCGGCTCATCCGGCGCGAGGGCGTCAAGGCGGTCTTCCCCGAGAGCTCGATCAATCCGAAGCTCGCGAAGGCGATCGCGAGCCAGACCGGCGCCACGAGCGACCTCGAGCTCTACGGCGACACCCTCGGGCCGAAGGGATCGGCGGGAGCGACCTACCTCGGGATGGAGCAGGCGAACGCCGACGCGATGGTGCGCGGCTTCACGGGCGGCGCACAGCGATGCGCGATTCCGGGGCTGTGACAAGTACCGCGGCACTCGTCCGCGCCGAGCGGCTGGCGGCCGGGTACGGCGGCGCGCCGGTGCTGCGCGGCGTGACGTTCACGCTGCGCCCGGGCGAGCGGGTGGGGGTCCTCGGCCCCAACGGCGGCGGCAAGACGACGCTGTTCCGCGTGCTCATGGGCGAGCTCGAGCCGCTGGCCGGGACGCTCGAGGCGCCCGGCCGCTTCGGCGTCGTCCCGCAGACCGAGCGCTCGCGGCTGGACTTCCCGGTCAGCGCGCTCGACGTGTCGCTCATGGGCTCGCTGTCCACGCTGCCGTGGTGGCGCCGGCCGGGCCGCGCCGAGCGCCGCGCGGCGCGCGAGGCGCTGGCGGCGGTCGGCCTCGAGGATCTCGCGGGTGCGACGTTCGGCGACCTGTCGGGCGGCCAGCGCCAGCGCGTGCTCGTCGCCCGCGCACTCGTGCAGGACGCGAGCGTGATCCTGCTCGACGAGCCGTTCACCGGGCTCGACAACCCGAGCGTCGAACGTCTCGAGGCGCTGCTCGACGATCTCGCATCGGAGGGCCGGGGGCTGATGATCGCGACGCACGACGTCGACCAGGCGCGCGAGTGGGATCGCGTGCTGTGCCTGAACCGCGAGCAGGTCGCGTTCGGCGAGCCGGCGGCGATCCTCGACCGCGCCGTGCTCGAGGCCACCTACGGCGGGGACATCGTCGAGCTGCCCGGCGACCACGACCACGGCGTGCTGCCGCCCCACCACCATCACCACTGATGTTCGCGGTCCTCCACGCGCTGACGGATCCCTGGGCCGATCCCGTCGGCCGGCGCGCGCTGTTCGAGGTCGCGCTGCTCGGCGTCACCGGCGGCGCGCTGGGCTGCTGGATCGTCTTCTACCAGCTGTCCTACAGCGCCGAGTCACTCGCGCACGCGCTGTTGCCCGGCCTGGTGGTGGCGGCGCTGATCGGCGCGCCGCTGCTCGTCGGCGGCGCCGCTGGGCTCATCGTCGCAGCCGTCGCGGTCGCGGCGGCCGGCCAGGTCCCGGCGATCGGGCGCGACACGTCGGTCGCCGTCGTGGTCACGACGCTGTTCGGCGCCGGCGCGCTGCTCGCGCTCTCGCCCTCGTCGCCGCCCGGGCTGCAGGGGCTGCTCTTCGGCGACATCCTCGGCGTGTCGAACACCGACCTCGCGCTGGCCGCCGCGCTCGCGGCGGTCGCGCTCGTCGCGCTCCGGCTGCTGCACGGCCGGCTGCTCGCGGTCGGCTTTGATCGCCTCAGCGCGCCCGGCCTTGGCGTGCGCCCGCTGGTCATCGACGTGGCGCTCCTCGTGCTGCTCGCGCTCGCGCTGCTCGTCGCCGTGCAGGGCCTCGGGAACTTGCTCGTCGTCGCCGTGCTCGTCGCGCCCGCCTCGGCCGCGCGCCTGGGCTCGCGGCGCATGGGGCCGATGATCGCCGCGTCCGCTGCGATCGCCGTCGCGGCCGGCATCGGCGGCCTCTACCTCTCGTACTACGCGGGCACCGCGGCCGGGGCGTCGATCGCCGCGATGCTCGTCGGGGCGTACCTGGTCGCGGCCGTGACCGCCAGGCTCCCCTAAGCTGGCGGCTGTGGCGAATGCACGGTCACGTTCGGTAGCGGTTGTCGGCGGCGGCTTCGGCGGCATCGGCGCGGCGGCGATGCTGCGCCGCGCCGGCTACGACGACGTCACGATCTTCGAGCGCGGCGAGCGCATCGGCGGCGTCTGGCACCACAACACCTATCCCGGTGCCGCCTGCGACGTTCCGTCGCACCTCTACGAGTTCGCGTTCGCGCCGAACCCGCGCTGGTCGCGCCGCTACGCGCCTCAGGCCGAGATCCAGGCCTACCTCGAAGACGTCGCGCAGCGCTACGGCGTGCTCGACCGCGTCCGCACGAGCACCGACGTAAAGGGCGCGCGCTGGGACGGGACGCGCTGGCACCTGGAGACCAGCGCCGGCAAGCACGAGGCCGACGTGCTCATCGCCGCCTGCGGGCAGCTGTCGACCCCGAGCGTCCCGCCGATCGCCGGCCTCGACAGCTTCGAGGGCCCGGCCTTCCACACCGCGCAATGGCGCCACGACGTCGACCTGCACGGCAAGCGCGTCGCGGTGATCGGCACCGGCTGCAGCGCGATCCAGGTGGTGCCGGCGATCCAGCCGATCGTCCGGAACGTCGACGTCTACCAGCGCTCGCCGGGCTGGACGATCCCCAAGATGGACTTCTCCTACTCCGAGCGCGCCAAGCGGCTCTTCGAGCGCTACCCCGCGCTGCAGCGCCTCGACCGCGAGGCCGTGTTCTGGTTCTTCGAGCTCGGCAGCCTCGCGATGACGCGCCGCCGCTGGCTGCTGGGACCGTTCCGGGCGGTGGGCAAGCGCCAGATCACGAAGGCGATCGCCGACGAGGAGCTGCGCCGCAAGGTCACTCCAGAGGATGAGATCGGCTGCAAGCGGATCATGCTCACCGACGACTGGTATCCGACGCTGACCAGGCCCAACGTCGATCTCGTCGACGACCGCATCGCCGAGGTCACGCCGACCGGGATCCGCACGGAGGACGGCACCGAGCGCCCGGCCGACGTCATCGTGCTGGCGACCGGCTTCAAGAGCCACGCGTTCGTCGCGCCGATGGAGATCGCGGGCGCGGACGGGCGCACGCTGGAGGAGGAGTGGGGCGGCGTGCCGCGCGCCTACCTCGGGCTGACCGTCCCCGGCTTCCCGAACCTGTTCCTGCTCTACGGGCCCAACACGAACGGCGGCTCAGGCTCGGTCATCTACACCATCGAGGCGGGCATGGACCACGTTCTGGCCGCGCTGGACGAGCTCGACCGCTCCGGGGCGCGGGCGATCGAGGTGCGCCGCGAGACCGCCGATGCCTTCGACCGCGAGTTGCGCGCGGCGCTGCGCCAGACCGTGTGGCACTCCGGGTGCACGAACTGGTACGTCGACGACAACGGCAACGACCCCAACCAGTGGCCGTGGGTCTGGAGCGTCTACGGGCGCCGCACGGCGACGATCGCGCCGGGCACCTACGAGCTGGCGGTCAGCTGAACTTCGTCTTCGGCCGGTCCTGCAGGACGCCGTCGACGTAGATGTCGACCTTCTCGTTGTAGAACGCGATCAGGCCGGAGATCTTCTGACTCTCGGCGAACGGCGCGCGGTACGACCAGGCGAGGTCCGCGTGGCCGCCGACGGACCAGTACTCGGCCTGGCCCTTGTACGGGCAGTGGCTGACCGTCTCGGTCGGCGACAGCAGGTCCATCCGCACGTGGGTCTTCGGCAGGTAGTAGCGAACCGGCAGGCCGGTCTCGACCAGCATCCGCGGACTCGTCGACTCGGCGA
>DATFRW010000188.1:0-11081 GCA_035262945.1 Solirubrobacteraceae bacterium | reverse complement strand
CCGGTCGCCATCGCGTTCCACACCGACCACTGCCCACCCGAGCAGGCCGACGCGTTCCTGCGGCCGCTGCTGGAGGCATCGCGCCAGCGGCGGACCCACGGCGAACGCCCGCTGTTTCACTCGCATATGTTCGACGGCTCGACGCTGCCGCTCGAGGAGAACCTGCGCATCTCGGCCGAGCTGCTCGAGCAGTGCCGGGCGCTCGAGATCGTGCTCGAGATTGAGTGCGGCGTCGTCGGCGGCGAGGAGGACGGCATCAGCGGCGAGGGCGTCCCGAGCGAGCGCCTGTACACGACGCCCGAGGACCTCATGCTCGTCGCCGCTGCGCTCGGGACCGGCGAGCGCGGGCGCTATCTGCTCGCGGCGACGTTCGGCAACGTCCACGGCCTCTACGCGCCGGGCCACGTCAAGCTGCGCCCCGAGATCCTCACCGACGGGCAGGTCGCGCTGGCGCGCGCGCACCCGGGCGCGCGCTTCCAGTACGTCTTCCACGGATCGAGCGGCTCGTCGGAGGACGACCTGCGGGCGGCGATCGCGGGCGGCGTCGTGAAGGTCAACCTCGACTCCGAGGCGCAGTACGCGTTTACGCGCGCCGTCGCGGGACACATGTTCGCCCACTACGACGGCGTGCTCGCGGTCGACGGCGGCGTGGGCGACAAGCGCGCCTACGACCCGCGCTCGTGGGGCGGCGAGGGCGAGGCCGGGATGGCGGCGCGCGTCGCGCAGGCGTGCGAGCAGCTCGGCTCGGCCGGCCGCAGCATCGCGGCCTGATCAGCCCACGGCGATTGTGCCGGGCTCGCGCCCCGGCCACGGCTGCTCGGCGAGGAGGTCGAGGAACGCGCGTGCCAGCGGCGACCACTCGGAGCGCGCGAACGCGCACAGCTCGCGGGCGCGGGGCGGGTCGAGGCCGCGGGCCGAGCGCCGCTGCGGTGCCGTGACGATGTTGACCGGCACGAGCGCGGGACCGAGCCCGGCCGCCGCGAGGACCGGCGCCGCGGCGATCTGCGCGGTCCGCACGGCCGGGCGCGGCGTGAAGCCCTCGGCGGCGCACAGCGCCTCGGTGAGCTGCCCAAGCGCGTGCTCGCGCTCGAAGAGCACCCAGTCGCGCTCGGCGAGCAAGCTCAGCCTGATCGTGTCCTCGTGCTTGCGCAGCGGGTCGTCGGGCGGCAGCACGACGACGAACTCCTCCCAGCCGAGCACTTCGAGCGGCCCCGCCCACTCCTGCGGACGCGGGCCGATGCCGAGGTCGGCGCTCCCATCCGCCACCGCCTCGGCCAGCACGGGGCCGTCGCGGTACTCGTGCATCCGCACGGTCCGCGCGCGGTGCCGCGCGCGCCAGCGCCGGAGCACCGGCGGCAGCAGGCCGAAGGCGACGGTCCCGACCGTCGCGATCTCGAGCTCACCGGCCTCGAGGCCGAGGACCATCCGCGCGGCGCGCCGCGCGCGCTCGGTCGCCGCAAGCGCCGCGCGCGCCGCCGGCAGGAGCGCCTCCCCCGCGGCCGTCGGCCGCACGCCACGCGCGAGGCGCTCGAGCAGTGGCCCCCCGATCTCGGCCTCGAGCGCGCGGACCTGCTGCGAGAGCGTGGGCTGCGAGACATAGAGGCGCTGCGCCGCGCGACCGAAGGAACCTTCGTCGATGACGGCGACGAGGTACTCGAGCTGCCTGAAGGTCATAGATAGAGACTAAGGCAGACGTAGAAACCAAGTGTTGTTCCTATGGGTGTGCAAGCGGACCATCGGTTCTACCACCACGTCCAAAGGAGCGCACCATGTTCCGCCGCATCATCACCTTCATCACCCACCACCCCAAGAGCTTCATCGCGCTGTGGGCCGTCGCAGCGCTCGTGCTCGGCTCAGTGGGCAACCAGAACCTCTACAAGGTCACCACCGACGACACGGCGCAGTACCTCCCGAAGAGCTCGGAGTCCGCGCAGGCCATCAAGTACGCGCAGAGCGCGTTTGGCCAGGTCAAGGGCGCGCACGCCGTGACGATGCTCGTCAAGCGCCCCGACGGCCGCGCACTGACCACCGCCGATCGCGTGCAGGTGCGGGCGCTGGCCGGCGCCCTTCCCGACTGGCGTGTCGGCAAGGCGAGCGACCGCGCCGGTCGCGTGCTCGCCGCCCAAGCGGGCCCCACCGCGCCGGACGGGCGCTTCCAGCTGGTCGGCCTGCAGTGGCAGGCCCATCCGACCGACCCGATCGCCCAGGAGCACTTCCGCGACGTGCGCGACCGGGCAGTCAGTGAGGCGCGCGCGCACGACCTGCGCGTCGGCTTCACCGGCTCCATCGCGACGGCCGCGGACAACGCGAAGGCCAGCGAGCACACGCAAGGGCTGTCGCAGCTGCTGCTGATGGGCGCCGTCGTCGTGCTGAGCCTGGTCTTCTTCCGCGGGCCACTCGCTGCGGTCATCCCGCTCGTGACGATCATGTTCCTCACGGGCGCCGCGAACGGGGTCGTCGTCATGGCGGCGCAGACCTTCGGCTTCAAGCTCGACACGAGCACGCCGGATCTCATCACCGTCGTCCTCATCGGTATCGGGGTCGACTACTTCCTGTTCCTGCTGTTCAGGCTGCGTGAGCGCCTGCGGGCCGGCGAGGACCGCCGCACCGCCGCCGCCAACGCCGCCGCCTCGGTCAGCCCGGTCATCGCCTCGGCAGCGCTGGCGATCGCGGCCGCCTTCGCGACGATGCTGCTCGCGGACTTCGGCCAGTTCCGGGTCCTCGGCCCGAGCGTCGCCATCTCCATCCTCGTGATGCTGCTGGCCGGCGTGACGCTGATGCCCGCCGTGGCCGCCGTCACCGGCCGCGCGCTGTTCTGGCCCTCGCGGTCCTGGGCCAAGGAGCGCACGAACGGCCCCGCCGCCCGGCTCGGCCGCACGATCGCCCGCACCCCGGGTCGCACCGCGCTCGCCGTGGTCGCGGTACTCGTCCTGCTCTCGAGCTTCGCGATCGGGACGAAGATGTCCTACGACATGGGCAGCGGCCCGTCGACCGCGGCAACGCGCACGGCCGACGAGATCTCCGCCACGCTCTCGAAGGGCGCGAGCGATCCGCTCCACGTCTACGTCAAGTCCGACACCGGCAAGCTCACCGCCGCCGAGCTGGCGCCGATGCGGGCCCGCCTCGCAGCCACGCACAGCGTGAGCGGCGTCGCGCAGCCGGTCATGTCGGCCGACGGTCGCGGCGCGGAGATCGACGTCGCGCTGAAGGCAGCCCCGATGACCAAGGCGGCCATGGATGCCGTCCGCGGCCCCGTCCGCGACGCCGTCCGGACCACCGCCCCCGCCGGCGCCGAGACCATGGTCGGCGGCACCTCCGCGGTCTACGCCGACGTCGGCGACGCAGTCAACCGCGACATGCACGTGATCTTCCCGGTCGCCATGGCGCTGCTGATGCTGATCCTCGTGGTCGCGCTGCGAAGCGCGGTCGCGCCGCTGTACCTGCTGGCCGCCGTGGTCCTCGAGTTCACGGCGACGCTGGGTGCATCCGTCCTCGTCTTCCAGCAGCTCGGCGGGCACGACGGGCTCGCCTTCATCCTGCCGCTGACGCTGTTCCTCTTCGTCGCGGCACTCGGGACGGACTACAACATCCTCATGACCGCGCGGCTGCGCGAGGAGATGCTCGCCGGCCGGCCGGTCCGCGAAGCGGTCGCAGAGGCCGTCCGCCATGTGGCGCCGGCCATCGGAGCCGCGGGCCTCGTCCTCGCCAGCTCGTTCGGGACCCTGATGCTCGAGGCCGACAGCGCCTCGCACGAACAGGGCTTCGCGATCACGCTGGGAATCCTGCTGGCCTCCCTGGTCGTCTCGACCATCCTCGTGCCGGCCATCACCGCGCTCGCCGGGCGGCGGGCGTGGTGGCCCGGCCGGGCCGCCGGTGAGCGCAAGGCGCCGGCACGTGCCAAGGGAGTCGCGCCGCAGCCCGCCGGCTAGAGCGCGCTATTTCCCTGGTAGGAGCCGAGAGGGCGCTGCGCTGTGACGTGGCGCCCTCTCGCTACCATCGATAACGCCCCCGGGGGGGACTCCTCCTTTGTGACCGCATCCACGACCGCCCACACCGAGGGATCCTCGGCGCACCCGCAGGCAGCCACACTGGAGTTCCAGAACGTGTCCAAGACGTACGAGGGCACGAGCCAGGCCGCCATCCAGGACCTCAGCTTCGAGGTCGACGCCGGCGAGATCTGCGTGCTCGTCGGGCCTTCGGGTTCGGGCAAGACGACGGCGATGCGGCTCGTCAACCGGCTGATCGAGATGAGCGGCGGCGACATCCTCCTCGATGGGACGTCGGTGCGCGCGCGCAAGCCGGCCGACTTACGGCGGGAGATCGGCTATGCGATCCAGCAGATCGGGCTGTTCCCGCATCTGACCGTCGGCGACAACATCGCGACGGTCCCGCGGGTCCTCGGGTGGCCCCGCGCGCGGATCAGGGAGCGTGTCGACGAGCTCATCGAGCTCATCGGCCTCGAGCCCAGCGAGATGCGCGGGCGCTATCCGGCGCAGCTCTCGGGGGGCCAGCGCCAGCGCGTCGGCGTGGCGCGGGCCCTCGCGGCGGACCCGCCGCTGCTGCTCATGGACGAGCCCTTCGGCGCGATCGACCCCATCAACCGCCAGCGCCTGCAGAACGAGCTCCTGCGCCTGCACGAGCGGCTGCGCAAGACGATCGTCTTCGTCACCCACGACATCGACGAGGCGATCAAGATGGGCGACCGGATCGCGGTGCTCAAGCAGGGCGGGGTCCTCGCCCAGTACGCGACGCCGGCGGAGTTGCTCATGCAGCCCGCCGATGCCTTTGTCGAGGGCCTCGTCGGCGCCGACCGCGCCCTCAAGCGCCTGGCGCTCACGCGGGCCAGCGACGTTCGGCTGCGGCCGCTGGACGACGGCCTGCCCTACCGCCTTGTGCGCGACGAGCAGGGGCGGGCGATGGCCTGGGAGCGCGCCGGCGAGCGCCATCCGTTGCGCGTCGTGCGCGACGACGAGTCGCTGCGCGACGCGCTGAGCGACCTGCTCACGAGTCCGGTGCAGCTCGGCTTCGTGGTCGGCGAGGACGACCGCCCGCTCGGCATTCTCGGCCTCGACGTCATCCACGAGCTGCTCGAGCGGGAGGTCGAGGAGGAGTGAGCGCGAGCCTTCCCTTCGTGCTCGCCCAGGCGGACAGCGGCTTCTTCCGCAACCGCTCGGGCCAGAGCAACTGCGTCGAGGACAACGGCTTCTGCCCGAACTGGATCGTCCACCACCTCGACCGCTACGTCTCCCCCTTCTGGCAGCACCTGTTCCTCGTGGTCGTCTCCGTCGGGATCGGCTTCGCGATCGCGTTCGCGCTGGCCCTCGCCGCCCACCGCCAGCGCAGCCTGGTGAGCCCGATCACGCAGATCACGGGGATCCTCTACACGATCCCCAGCCTCGCCTTCTTCTTCCTGCTGCTGCCGATCACCGGACGCGGGAACACGACGGCGATCATCGCGCTGACCGCGTACACGCTGCTGATCCTGTTCCGCAACATCGTCGACGGCCTGGACGGCGTGCCGGACGAGGCGCGCGACGCCGGGCGCGGCATGGGCCTCACGCAACGTCAGCTCTTGTGGCGCGTCGAGCTGCCGCTCGCGCTGCCGACGATCATCACCGGCCTGCGCATCGCGGCCACGACGACGGTGGGCCTCGCCGCGCTGGCGACGTTCGCCGGGGCGGGTGGCCTCGGCGACCAGATGGCCTCGCAGAAGGAGTTCATCTCCAACGTCGCGGTCGGCGGCGCGCTGTGCGTGCTGATGGCCGTCGTGCTCGACGCGATCCTGCTCGTCGCGCAGCGCCTGCTCACCCCCTGGTCGCGAGTGAGGGCGGCATGATCCTCGCCTTCCTCGGCCAGCTGGGCGACGCCGTCCAGTTCATCTTCACCAAGAGCGAGGGCCCGGGCGGCGCGCAGGTCGGCGGCAGCCAGCTGCTGCCGCTGCTGCGCGAGCATCTCGTGATCACGGCGGCGGCGGTGGGCATCGCCACCGCTCTCGCGCTGCCGCTCGGCGCCTGGCTCGGGCACACGAAGCGCGGCTCGTTCCTCGTCGTCAGCATCACGAGCGCGGGGCGCGCGATCCCGTCGCTCGGCGTCGTCTTCCTGTTCTTCGCCGCGCTCGGCGCCGGCTTCTTCAACATCACGCTTGCGCTCGTCCTGCTCGCGATCCCGCCGATCCTGCTGAACGCCTATGCGGGGGTGCGGGCGGTCGACCCCGAGGCGGTCGACGCGGCGCGCGGGATGGGCCTGACCGGGCGCCAGATCTTCGGCAAGATCGAGTTTCCGCTCGCGCTGCCGCTCATTTTCGGAGGTATCAAGACCTCCACCGTCAACGTGATCGCCACCGCCACCCTCGGCCCCTTGGCCGGCGTGGTGACCCTCGGCGACCCCATCATCAACCCATCGAGCTACGGCGACGCAGGCCAGTTGGGAGCGGCCATCGTCGTCGCCGCGCTCGCCATCGCGGCAGAGGTGGGGCTCTCGGCGGTGCAGCGCGCGCTGACCCCAGCCGGGTTGAAACTCAGCGAGCAGGCGGCGTCACGGCGCCGGCTGCTCACCATTCCCAAGAGGAGGATCGCACCCACACCATGAGCACGCGACGCACCATTCCGGCGCTCGCCGCGATGCTCGCCCTCGCCCTCGGCGCGGCTGCCTGCGGCGGCAACGACAACGGGGGCGGTGGCGGCTCGACCTCGCCGACAAACGCGACGAGCGCCGAGCAGCCGGCGGTTATCAAGCACAACGACGCCAACTCGAAAGTGACGCTGACCGTCGGGTCGAAGAACTTCACCGAGCAGAAGGTCCTCGGCGAGATCTACGCGCAGGCGTTCCAGGCCGCCGGCTACAACGTCAAGACGGCGCTGAACCTCGGCGACGAGAAGACGGCGCTGAAGGCGCTGAAGACCGGCGAGATCTCCGGCTATCCGGAGTACACCGGCACGGCGCTGCTGTCGTTCCTGAACGTGTCGGCGGCCAACCTCCCCCACGACCCGGCGGAGGCCTACGACGAGGTCAAGGCCGGCATGGCCAAGCAGGGCATCGAGGCGTTCACGCCGACGCCGTTCACCTCGTCCAACGAGGTTGGCCTGCTGAAGAAGAAGGCCACCGAGCTGGGGGTCACGAAGATCTCCGACCTCAAGCCGAAGGCCGGGCAGCTGACGCTCTACGGCTCGCCGGAGTGCCGGACGCGGCGCGACTGCCTGCTCGGGCTCGAGCAGGTTTATGGGCTGAAGTTCAAGAAGTTCGTGCCGGTCGACGTCGACCAGCGCCACCAGGTGCTGACCAGCGGCCAGGCCGACGTCTCGATCGTCTTCACCACCGACCCCCAGATCAAGCGCAACGACGAGGTTCTCCTCGAGGACGACGAGGGCATGTTCCCGCCCTACAACTCGACCTTCCTCGTGAAGAAGTCGGTCGCCGACAAGGCCGGGCCGGACCTCGCGGCGACGATCGACGCCGTGAACAAGAACCTCACGGCGGACGTCATGCAGGAGCTCAACGCGCGCGTGGACCTCGACAAGGACACGCCGGAGCAGGCCGCGCAGGCCTACCTGAAGCAGTTCAAGCTCATTCCGTCCTAGGCGGACAGCGTTGCGGTGCGCGGGCTACTCGCCGCGCACCGTGACATCGCCCGCATCCGCCGTCGCGGAGATCGACCGCAGCGCGCGGTCGTTGCGCAGGATGCCCTCGACGGTGACGTCGCCGGCGTTCGTCGTCGCGTCGACGCGGTACTCGCCCCCGGCGGGCACGGTGACGAGGACGTCGCCGGAGTTGCTGTTCGCGCTCACTGACACCGGCTGGGTGGTGAAGTCGAGGTTGACGTTGCCGGCGTCGGTCGTCGCGCGCACGGTGATCGGGTTGAGGTCGCGCCCGTTGACGTCGCCGCTGTCGGTGGTGAGCTGAAGGTGCCCGGCCAGGCGCTCGGCGGCGATGTCGCCGCTGTCGCCGCTGACGACGACGTCGGCGTCGAACGGGATCGCGAGGTCGAGGTCGGCCTTGCAGCGGTTGATCGGCCCGGTCTGCGGGCAGCGTGCGCTGACGCTGAGCACCGAGCCGTGGACGCTCGTGCGGACGTTCGGCCGGCGCCAGAGCCACTGCAGCTTCTGGCGGACCGTGACGCGCGGCGCCTCCGTCCCCTCGAGGTTGACGTGGCCCGTCGCGGCGCGGATGACGACGCGCTCGATGTGGCTGCCGAACGTCGTCGTCGTGGTGCGGTCCTTCTTGAACGCCTCGCTGACGCCGACCGCCACGCCGCACACGACGCAGAGCACGCCGGCGACCAGCAGCACGAGTCTTGGCGTCGAGAGGGCCATGGGCGCGTGAGGGTAGATTGAACGTGTTTCGGCACCTGGTGCGGCAGTCAGGTATCCGAAGGTTCGGTTAGCCGTACCTCGTCATGTCCGCTTGCTAGCGTCGCGAGCCATGCGCATCTCGGAGTACCAGGAGCTGTCCCGGCGCACCGCCACCTATCCAGACGCGGGCGAGAACATCGTTTATCCCACGCTGGGGCTGGCCGGCGAGGCGGGCGAGGTCGCCGAGAAGGTCAAGAAGCTGCTGCGCGACGACGGCGGCGTCCTCAGCGCCGAGCGGCGCGACGCGCTGGCGGGCGAGCTCGGCGACGTGCTCTGGTACGTGGCGCAGGTCGCGACCGAGGCGGGGCTGGACCTCGACCAGATCGCCCAGGGCAACCTGGACAAGCTCCTCTCCCGCCAGCGGCGCGGTGTGCTGTCGGGCTCTGGGGACCGGCGCTAGGCCGGCTCGCCGTTCGCGACGGCGAAGCGCTCGTAGCGCGCGGCGACGGTTGCCGGCACGCGGCCGCGCACGCGCACGCCCTCGGCGGTATCGGTGCGCTCGAGGTCGCCGGCGATCTCGTGCAGCTCGGCCAGGCGGCCGCCCTCGTCGAAGGGCAGCAGCAGGTCGACCGGGCGCAGCGTCTCGCGGAACGCGTGCTCGACGCGCTCGGCCAGCGTGTCGAGGCCCTCGCCGTTGAGCGCCGACACGAGGATCCCGTCCGTATGGGCGAAGCGCAGCTCTTCGCGGCGCTCCGGCGTGAGCGCGTCGGCCTTGTTGAGCACGAGCAGGCGCGGGCTCGACCCGGCGCCGATCTCGTCGAGGACGCTGTCGACCGCCCGCAGCATCTCGTCCATCTCCTCCTCGGGCACCGAGGCATCGACGACGTGCAGGATCAGGTCGGCCATCGTCGTCTCCTCGAGCGTGGCGCCGAAGGCTTCGACGAGCTGGTGGGGCAGCTTGCGGATGAACCCGACCGTGTCGGTGAGGAGGTACGTGCGGCCGTTCAAGCGCGCCGCGCGCGTGCTCGGGTCGAGCGTGTGGAACAGGCGGTCGCGGACGCCGACGGTCGAGCCGGTCAGCGCGTTGAGCAGCGTCGACTTGCCGGCGTTCGTGTAGCCGGCGAGCGCGATCCGCGGCAGGTGAGCGCGCTCGCGCTCGGCGCGCATGACCGCGCGCGAGGACTTGACCTCGGCGAGCTTGCGCTTGAGCGCCGAGATGCGGTCGCGCGCCAGCCGCCGGTCGGTCTCGATCTGGGTCTCGCCCGGGCCTCTCGTGCCGATGCCGGGAGCCGACGCCGAGGCGCCGAGACGCTCGAGGTGCGTCCACAGGCCCCGCATGCGCGCGAGGTTGTACTGCAGCTGCGCGAGCTCGACCTGGAGCTTGCCCTCGGCCGAGTTCGCATGGTCGGCGAAGATGTCGAGGATGATCGCCGTGCGGTCGATGACCGGTATGCCGAGCTCGCCCTCCAGGTTGCGCTCCTGACGGGGAGAGAGCTCGTCGTCGCAGGCGATGAGGTTGGCGTCGGCGGCCCTCGCCGCCTCCTTGACCTCCTCGATCTTGCCAGGGCCGAGGTAGCTGTTGGGGTGCGGCTGGTCGCGGTGCTGGACCGCCTGCCCGACGACCGCGACGCCCGCGGTGCGCAGCAGCTCGTGGAGCTCGGAGAGGTCGTCGCCCTCGGGGAGCGCCCCGATGCAGAAGGCACGCTGACGCGGCCGGCCGATCTCCTCGACGGCGGCGTTGCGCGAAGGTGTGTTGCGTCCGTGACGGCTGCGTTCCACTGCAGTCCAGTCTAGGACGCGCCGCTCAGTCCGGCAGCGCCAGCAGCACGTCCGAGGCCTTGATGACGGCCACGACCTCGGTGCCCTCCTGGAGCCCCAGCTCGTGCACGGCCTCGACGGTAATCGACGCGACGACGCGGTTTCCGCCCACGTCGAGCGCCACGTTCGCTATGGCGGCGCCCTCGGAGATCGAGGTGACGGTCCCGGCAAGCTTGTTGCGTGCGCTGATCCTCATGGGCGCGCAGGCTAACCGAGGGTGACGATCCGCACGACCTCGGGCGGGAATGTCGCGAACGCCGCCATCCCGTCGTGCAGGCCGAGGCGCTCGGCCTCATCGGCCGGGACCTCGGCGGTGACCCGGCCGATGCGCAGGCGAACGCGCCCGCCTTCGGGCGCCAGTCCGTGCACAGCTCCCGGGAGCGCGTTCACGCCGTTCGGCGGCGCCTGCAGCGCGACGGCGATCTCCCACGGGTAGATCGCGACGCCGACGCGCCCCGAGGCCGGCTGGGCGCCGCGCACCGTGCCGCCGCCGTCGAGCGACACGTCGACGCCGCCGTCGGCCAGGCCTGGCAGGAGGTTCCCGCCGGTGAACGAGGCGACGAACGCGTCGGCCGGGCGCGCGACGAGATCGGCCGCGCTCCCCTCCTGGCGCAGCTGCCCGTCGACGATGACGCCGATGCGGCCCGCAAGCGCGGCGGCGTCGCGGAAGTCGTGGGTGACGATCAGCGTCGGCAGCGCGAGCGCCGCGAGGACGTCCTGAAGCTCGCCGCGCACGACGCTGCGGGTGTGCGCGTCGAGCGCCGAGAGTGGCTCGTCGAGCACGAGCACGTCGGGGTCGCGGGCCAGGGCCCGCGCAAGCGCCACGCGCTGGCGCTCACCGCCCGAGAGACCGCCAGGGCGCTCGCCGGCGAGGTGGCTGATCCGCAGGCGCTCGAGCAGCTCGTCGACGCGGCCCTCGCCGCCGAAGGCCACGTTGGCGCGCACCGTCATGTGCGGGAACAGCGCGTACTCCTG
>DATFRW010000187.1:0-10831 GCA_035262945.1 Solirubrobacteraceae bacterium | reverse complement strand
GAATGTCGAGGTTCATGTGCTTGACGGCCTCGAAGCCGTCGGGATAGCGCTTGGTGACGTCGTCGAACTCGATCTCGGCCATGTGCTGTCTCTCTCCCTGTGTCTCCTCGGTGCCGCCGGAAAAGTACCCGGGTGAACCTCGCGTGAACCAGTCAGCCCTTCGCGGCGCCCGTCGCCCTACGCATGGGCGGCTTAGCCCAGCGCGACCGCTCGTCCCGCCACAAAGCCGTCCATCGCAACAATCTCGTCGATGAGGCTCTGATGAACGGGCTGATCGGTCGTCAGGACCATGACCGCCATGTCCTCCTCGCCGTCCTCCGGGACGTGCCCAACTGCGGCCGAGGAGATGTTGACGCCGTGCTCGCCGAAGCACGTGCCGACGCGGCCGATCATCCCCGGCACGTCGCTGTAGCGGAACAGCGTGATGTGCGGCTCGAGCTGCATGTTGAATCGCTGCCCCCAGGCCTCGAGCAGATGCGGGCGGTGATAGCTGCCGAGCGTCGTGCCGACGACGCGCACGTGCTGCGTGCCGCTGACGACGGTCACCCTGACGAGGTCGGAGAAGTCCCGCGCCTGCGTGCTCTTGATCTCGGCCAGCTCGATCCCACGCTCCTCGGCGATCGCGGGCGCGTTGACCGCGTTGACGTCCTCCTCGGTGTGGCCGATGAGCGCGCCGAGCAGCACCTCGACGGCGAGCGGCCGCGTGTCGCGGTCGGCGATGCGGCCGAGCAGCTCGACCTCGACGCGGTCGATGCCCGTGCCCTCGGCGAGCGCGACGCCGAGCCTGCCGAGCTGGCGGGACAGCGGCAGGAACGGGCCGAGCACCTCCATGTCCTCCGCGGCCACCGCGGGGACGTTCACCGCGCTCGAGACGACGCCGCCGGTCAGCGCGGCGACGACCTGCTCGGCGGCCTGGAAGCCCGCGCGGTCGGTCGCCTCGGCCGTCGAGGCCCCGAGGTGCGGCGTGACGATCACGTTGGGGCGGCCGAAGAGCGGGTGCTCGGTGATCGGCTCGCTGCGGAAGACATCGAGCGCCGCGCCCGCGACCTTGCCGGAGTCGAGCGCGGCCTCGAGGTCCTCGTCGACGATGAGCGGCCCGCGCGCGACGTTGAGGATGCGCACCCCGTCCTTGCACTTGGCCAGCGCCGCCGCGTCGAGCCACCCCTCGGTCTCGGGCGTCTTGGGGAGGTGCAGCGTGAGGAAGTCGGCTTCCCCGTAGACCTCGTCGGACGAGGCGGCCTGCTCGACGCCGAGCTCGCGGTAGCGGTCGGCGCCCACGAACGGGTCGTAGGCGACGACCCGCATGCCGAAGCCCTGCGCGCGGTGCGCGACGAGCTGGCCGATGCGACCGAAGCCGAGGATGCCGAGCGTCTTGTCGAGCAGCTCGACGCCCGAGAACTTCGAGCGCTCCCATCTGCCCGCGACGAGGCTCGCGTGGGCCTGGGGCACGTTGCGCGCGAGCGCGAGCAGCAGCGCCATCGTGTGCTCGGCCGCGGTGACGACGTTCGACTGCGGCGCGTTGGCCACGACGATCCCGCGCTTCGTCGCCGCGGGGACGTCGACGTTGTCGACCCCGACGCCGGCGCGCCCGATCGCCTTGAGCTTGGTCGCGTTGGCGAGCACATCGGCGGTGAGCTGCGTCGCCGAGCGGATGAGGATGCCGTCGTACTCGCCGATCTCGTCGAGGTGGTCGCCCTCGTCGACGTCGAAGTGCCTGCGCAGGAGGTCGACGCCCGAGGCGCCGATCTTCTCGGCGACGAGGACCTTCACAGCCGCTCGACCACCCAGTCGATGCAGGCGGTGAGCGCCTGGACGTCGGCGAGGTCGATGGCCGGGAACAGCCCGATGCGCAGCTGGTTGCGCCCGAGCTTGCGGTACGGCTCGGTGTCGACGATCCCGTTGGCGCGCAGCGTCTTGGCGATCGCGGCGGCGTCGACGTCGTCGGCGAAGTCAATCGTGCCGACGACGAGCGAGCGCTTCGCGGGATCGGCGACGAACGGCGTGGCGAACGGTCGTGCCTCGGCCCAGGCGTAGAGGTGCTCGGAGTTCGCGCGGGTGCGCTCGACGCAGCCGTCGAGGCCGCCGATGCCGAGCATCCACTCGACCTGGTCGGCCAGGAGGAACAGCGTCGCGACCGCGGGCGTGTTGTAGGTCTGGTCCTTGCGCGAGTTGTCCAGCGCGGTCGGGATCGAGAGCGACTCAGGGATCCACCGGTCGGTCCGCGCGATCGCCTCGGCGCGCTCGATCGCGGCGGGGCTGAGCAGCGCCAGCCACAGGCCGCCGTCGGACGCGAAGGACTTCTGCGGGGCGAAGTAGTAGGCGTCGGCATTGGCGACATCGAGCGGGAGGCCGCCGGCGCCGGAGGTCGCGTCGATGAGGACGAGCGGCGATTCGGACCCACCCACCCGCGGCCGGGTGACGGGCACCATCGCGCCCGTCGACGTCTCGTTGTGGGCCCAGGCGACGACGTCGGCGCCCGGATCGGAGGTCGGCTCGGGGGCGTCGCCGGGCTCCGCGCTGACCACGATCGGGTCCGCAAGGAACGGCGCCGTCTTCGTCACCGTCGCGAACTTCTGCGAGAACTCGCCGTAGCTGAGGTGCAGCGCGCGCTCCCGGACGAGACCGGCAGCGCCGGCGTCCCAGAACGCGGTCGTCCCGCCGTTGCCGAGCGCGACCTCGTAGCCGTCGGGCAGCGAGAAGAGCTGCGCGAGGCCGGAGCGGACGCGCCCGACGAGCGCCTTGACCGGCGCCTGGCGGTGCGAGGTGCCCATCACGGCTGCGCCCTCGCTCGCGAGCCGCGCGAGCTGCTCAGGGCGGACCTTCGACGGGCCGCAACCGAAACGCCCGTCGGCGGGCAGCAGGTCGGCGGGGAGCTCGAGGTGCGTGGTCGTGGCAGTCACAGCGGTTGCCAAGGTAGCGAAGCGACGGCGCGCGCCTCCGCTCCTCGCGCTCGGGCGACCGGGACCTCGGCGCGCTCCGCGCTCGTATTGGGGGCGTGGCGCGTGCGACGATCGCGGGCGTGCAGACGGCGGCCATCGAGACGCTGCGCGTCGGCGCGCGCCGGAAGGGGTGGCAACGCGCGCCCGAGCCCGCGCTCGTGCGGGCCGCGCAGCGCGGCTCGGCCGAGGCGTTCGCCGAGCTCTTCCGCCGCCACTGGCCGCGCGCTCACCGCGCCGCGTGGCTCGTCGTCCACGACGCCACAGCCGCCGAGGACGTCGCGCAGGAGGCCTTCCTCGCGGCGGTGCGATCGCTCGACCGCTTCGACCGCGGCCGCCCGTTCGGCCCCTGGCTACACCGGATCGTCGTCAACCGCGCGATCGACTACGCGCGTGCGCGGGAGCAGCGGCGCGAGGTGGCCGAGGCCGTCGACGCCGCCGCCCCCGAGGACCGCGAGGTCCCCGGCGACGACGTGATCGCGGCGCTTGCCGCGCTCCCACCCGACCAGCGCGCGGTGATCGTGATGCGCCATCTGCTCGGGTTCACGCCGGGCGAGATCGCCAGGGCACTCGGGCTGCCGCGCGGCACGGTCAACTCCCGGCTGCGGCGCGGGCTCGATGGGCTGCAGGAGGTGGTCGAGCGGTGAGGGACGCGCTCGAGCGGATTCCGCTGCCCGATGCGGACGCCGCGCAGGTCCGCGCGTGGGCGGTGGTCGCGGACGCCTACGACGCGCGCACGCGAGCGCCGCGTCGCGGCCACCGGCGCGCGCGCGTGCTGGCGATCGCGCTCGCCACCGCCCTCGTCGCCGCGGCGGTCGCGGTGGCGGCGGAGCCGCCGCGCTGGGTACGCCATGCGCTCGGCGAGCACCACGCGACCGTCGCGCCGCGCGCGCAGCTCGGACCACTGCCGCCCGGCCGCCTGCTGGTGTCATCGCGCAACGGGACGTGGATCGTGCAGCGCGACGGCACGCGCCGGCGCCTGGGGCCGTGGACGGGCGCGACGTGGTCGCCGGGTGGGTTGTACGTGGCGGCGTGGCGCGGGCGCTCGCTCAACGCGGTGGCCCCGGACGGCCGCGTCGCGTGGACGTGGAGGGCCTTCGGCACGGTCCGCGACGCCGTGTGGTCGCCCGACGGCTACCGCATCGCCTACCGCCGCGACGACGTCCTCGCGGTCATCGCGGGCGACGGCACCGGCGCGCGCGTGCTCGCCCGCCCGATCGCACCCGTCGCGCCGGTGTGGCGGCCGGGCGCGCCGCACACGCTGGCCTGGGTCGGTGCGGACGGCCGCGTCGAGGTCCGCGACGTCGACACCGGCGCGCTCATGTGGCGCTCGGCCACCCGCGTGCCCGGCGCGCGAGCGCTCGCCTGGTCGGCCGACGGCCACCGCCTCATCGCGCGCGGGCCGTCGCGCGTCGTCGTGTTCGACCTCGCGGGCAGGCGCGCGTGGCGGGTCCGCCTGCCGCGCGGCGCGCAGGTGACCGCCGCCGCGTGGGCCCCGCGTGGTGACCGCGTCGCGCTGACCGTGCGCGTCGCAGGTGCGACCGGCGTCTACGTCACGCGCTCGGCGCGCGTGCCGCGGCGCCCGATCTTCACCACGAGCGGGACGCTGCGCTCGCTCGCGTGGTCTCCCGATGGCCGCCGCCTGCTCGTCCGCTGGAGCGAGGCCGACCAGTGGCTGCTGCTCTCACCCGCCGCTCCGCAGCGCGTCACGGCGATCGGCGGGATCGCGCGGCGCTTCGGCCCCGAGCCCGCTGTCGAGGGCTGGACTAGAAGTCCGGCTTGATCCAGTCCATGTGCGAGCGCAGCTCGGCGCCGACGCTCTCGACCTGCGAGCCGGCCTGCTCGGCGCGCATCCGCTTGAAGTTCTCCTGGCCCGCGCGGTTCTCGGCGATCCACTCGCGGGCGAAGTCGCCGGACTGGATCTCCTTGAGGATCGCGCGCATGCGCTCGCGCGTCTCGTCGGTGATGACCCGCTTGCCGCGCGTGTAGTCGCCGTACTCGGCGGTGTTGGAGATCGAGAAGCGCATGCCCTGCAGGCCCTTCTCGTACATGAGGTCGACGATGAGCTTGAGCTCGTGCAGGCACTCGAAGTACGCCATCTGCGGGTCGTAGCCGGCCTCGACGAGCGTCTCGAAGCCCGCCTGCACGAGCTCGGACGCGCCGCCGCAGAGGACGGCCTGCTCGCCGAAGAGGTCGGTCTCCGTCTCGTCCTTGAACGTCGTCTCGATGACGCCGCCGCGCGTGCCGCCGATGCCCTTCGCGTAGGCCAGGGCCGTCTGGACCGCGTTGCCGGACGCGTCCTGTGCGATCGCGACGAGGCACGGGACGCCGCTGCCCTCGAGGTATTGGCGGCGCACGAGGTGTCCCGGCCCCTTGGGAGCGACGAGCCCCACGTCGACGCCGGGAGGCGGCTCGACCTCGCCGTAATGGATCGAGAAGCCGTGCCCGAACAGCAGCGTGTTGCCGGGGGCGATCCCGTCGCGGATCTCGCTCTCCCACACGTCGTGGTGCAGCTCGTCGGGCACGAGCACCATGACGATGTCGCCGCGCGACGCCGCGTCGGCGACGGGCAGCACCTCGAGCCCCGCCTCGCGCGCGGTCGCGACGCTCGACGATCCCTCGCGCAGGCCGACGACGACGTCGACGCCGGAGTCCTTGAGGTTCAGGGCGTGGGCGTGACCCTGGGAGCCGAAGCCGATGATCGCGACGGTCGTGCCGTCGAGGAGGGTGAGGTCCGCATCGTCGTCGTAGTACATGGGCGGCGGATCCTATCCCGGTCGCGCAGCTCGGAGCCGACCGCGAGGCCGGCGCCCACGAGCGCGCACAGCGCGATCACGTAGAGGCCAAGCAGGATCACGGCCAGCAGCAGGAACAGCCGGACCACCGCGAAGCCGGCGCCCGCGCCGAAGTAGAGGCCGACGATGGTGGGCACCGCCTGGATCGCGATGCCGGCGGGCACCGCGCCGAGCAGGCATGCGCGCCAGTTCGGCCGCGCGCGCGGCGCCCAGTGGTACAGCACCGCGAACACGACGATCGAGCCGAGCGTGTTGACGACGACGAGCAGCCAACCGGGCACGGTGCGGCGAACGTTGAGGGCGTCGGCGACGTCGCCGATCACTGGCGCGGCGGCGCTCGCCGCGACGATCATCAGCACGACGCCGGCCCCGAGGCCGATGTTGCGCAGCCGCCCCACGACCGCGTGGTGGCGCTCGCAGGCGAGGAGGCGCGACTCGCAGCGCTCGATCACGCCGATGGCGCCCGAGGTCGTCCATAGCATCGAGACGATCGCGAGCCCGAGCAGCGCGGGCGAATGGGCGCGCGTACCCAGGACGAGATGGCGCACGTCGCCGTGGACTTCGTTGGGCAGGAAACGGTTGATGCCGGCCGCCACGTGCAGCGCCGCGCGCGTGTCGGAGAGCAGGAGCGCCTCGAGCGCGGCGAGCCCGAGTGCGACCGGAGCGAGCGAGAGAACGAGGTAGTAGGCGAGGGCCGGAACGTCGTCGTTGATCCCCTGGCCCCAGTAGAAGGCGAACGTCCGATCGGCGAAGCGGCGCACGGCGGGTCGCTCCTAGGCCGTGGCAGCCGCCACGAGCACGAGGCCCGGGAGCTTGAGGGAGCCGTCGTCCTGCACGTACGGTGCATACCCGGCATCCACAAGATCACGCAGCGTGTAGTGGTCGGCCGGGGACAGCTTCAGCAGCGCGTCCCCCACGCTGGGCGACGTCGTCGTGACGTATTCCCACCACTCGTCGAGGCTCGCCGGGTCGAAGGTGACCTCGAGCGGCTCGACCTCGATGTCGTCGAATCCCGTCGCGTCGAGCAGCGTTTCGACGGCGCCCGGCGTCGACAACGCCATCGGGCCGGGGGCGTCGGGGGGCAGCGGCGGCAGGACCTCGCGCTCGCGCAGGACGTCGCGCAGGACCCCGAACCACGGGTTGCGGTCCATCTCGCCCCACACCGCGAACGCGACGCGGCCATTCGGCTTGAGCACGCGCCGCGTCTCGCGCAGCGCCGCCTCGGGGTCGACGAGCAACATGTACCCGAAGCGGCACAGCACGCCGTCGACGGACGCGGCGGGAAGGTCGATCCATTCGGCCTGCATGGTCCGTAATTCGACGTTGCGCGCCCCGACCTCCTCCGCGTGAAGGCGCGCCTGCTCGACCATGCCCTCGGTGCCGTCGGTGATGAGCACGCTGCCGTCGGGCCCGACGCGCTCGGCCGCGAGCAGCCCGGTGTCGCCGAGGCCTGCCGCGAGCTCGAGGATCCGCTGCCCCGGCTGGGGGTGGATCGCGTCCACCATCCAGCGCGAGACCGGCAGCGCGATGCGCTGGAAGCGCTCGCGCATCGCCGCCCAGCCGGGCGACACCTTGTCCCACGCCTTCAGGCTCTCTTCGCGATAGTCAGACATCTACAGGTCCCGCCTTACGAGCTTCCCGGATTGAGTGCGCGGCAGCGCCGCGGTGAACGCGATCTCCTTCGGCACCTTGAACGACGCCAGGCGTGCGGCGCACCAGGCGCGGAGGTCTTCTTCCTCAAGCGCCGGGTCGGCGACGACGGTGGCGACGACCGCCTCACCCCAGTCGGGGTGCGCGCGGCCGTGTACCGCGGCCTCGACGACGCCGGGATGAGCCTCGAGCACCGCCTCAACCTCCGCGGGCGCGACGTTCTCGCCTCCGGTGATGATCGTGTCGGCCTTGCGGCCGAGGATGCGCAGGGCGCCGTCGGGGCCCCACTCGCCGAGGTCGCCGGTCGCGATGCGGGCGCCGGCGCTGGGCGCGACCGTCGGCCCGCTGACCAGGACTTCGCCGTCGGTCGCGATGCGCACCTTCGTGCAGAACAGCGGGGCGCCAAGCGTGGTGACCTGCGAGCACGCCTCGGTCAGGCCGTAGGTCGGCGCCACGGGCACCCCGACCGCGGCGGCGCGGCCCTGCAGCGCGTTGGTCACGGGGGCGCCGCCGAGCAGCGCCCAACGCAGCGCCGGCGGGTCGCGCAGGCCCGCGTCGAGCAGGCGCTGCAGCGTGGTGGGCACGAGCGAGACCATCGTCGGGCGGTCGTCCATGAGCGCGTCGAGCACGCGCTCGGTGTCGAAGCGCTCGTGGACGAGCGCGGTGGTGCCGTAGATCGCCGAGCGCAGGACGATCGACAGGCCGCCGACGTGCGAGAGCGGGAGCGCGCACAGCCAGCGCTCCTCGGCGTCCAGGCCGAGCGCGACGGCGGAGCCCAGCGCGCTCCACAGCCAGTTGCCGTACGTCAACTCCACGGGCTTCGGCGCGCCGCTCGTGCCGGAGGTGTGGACGACGATCGCCGGCGCGTCGAGGTCGTGGCGGTCGCGCAGGCGCGCCTCGGCGGCGGGCGTGCCGATCACGGGCCCGTCGATGACCGCGGCCGTGCCCTGGGTGATGCGCTCGCGCTCGCCGGCGCGCAGGCGCAGGTCGACCGGGACCGCGACGGCGCCGAGGCGCAGCACGGCGTGTAGCGCCACGCAGAACGGCTCGCCGGGCGGCAACGCGATGGCGACGTGGTCTCGCGGGCGCACGCCGCGGCCGGCGAGGCGGCGCGCGGTGGCGTCGACCTCCGCGAGCAACTCGGCGTAGGTCAGCGCGTTGAGCGCCGGGCGGTCGGGATGTCGCGCTGCGGCTCGCGGCAGCCAGGCATCGACGAGCACGGCACGGCACCGTATCGAGTGCCCGCCGCCGGGGGAGCTCGCACTATCAGGCTTCCTGAGACAATCCGTACATGCCTCGTCATCCCGCGCGAGCTGAGGTCGTCGGCAGCCTGCTGCGCCCGCCGCGGATGCGCGACGTCGACGAGGAGGTGCGCGCCGTGGTCGCGCGGCAGGTCGACCTCGGCCTCGACGTCGTCACCGACGGCGAGTTCGGCCGCACGGCGTTCACGCACTCCTTCTACGACGCGATCGAGGGGATCGACCCGAGCCCCGTCCGGGTGCGCTTCCGCAATGCCGCCGGCGAGTCGGTCGTCTACACGGGCGTGCCGCGGATCACCGGGCGCCTGCGCAAGGTCGACAGCCCGCTCGCCCGCGAGGCGCAGCGCCTGCGCTGGATCACCGATCACCCGTTCAAGGTCACCTTGCCCGCCGCGTCGTGGTTCCTGCCCGCGGCGTTCTTCGAGCGCGACGGCGCCTACGAGTCGCACGACGAGCTGCTCGAGGACACGCTCGCTATCCAGCGCGAGCTCATCGGCGAGGCGATCGGCGCCGGCGCACGCTACGTGCAGCTCGACTTCCCCAGCTACGTCCAGCTCGTCGACGAGGGCGCGCGCGAGTACGCGATCGCCCGCCAGGGCATCGACCCCGACGCCTTCCTCGCCAAGGCGCTCGACCTCGACCGGCGCGTGATCGAGGGCTTCCCCACCGACGTGACGTTCGGCCTGCACATCTGCCGCGGCAACTACCGCTCGATGTGGATCTACGAGGGCTCGCTGGAGCCGGTCGCCGAGGCGATCTTCAACGAGCTGCCCTACGACGTGTTCCTGCTCGAATGGGACGACCCGGCCCGCTCTGGCGACTACAGCGCGCTGCGCCACCTGCCGCGCGGCGGCCCGATCGCCGTGCTCGGCGTGGTGTCGAGCAAGCGCCCCGAGGTCGAGACGAGGGACGCGGTCCTGCGCGAGATCGAGCGAGCGGCCGAGCACGCCGACGTCGCGCAGCTGGCGATCAGCCCGCAGTGCGGCTTCGCGTCGGTAGCCGAGGGCAACGAGCTGTCGGCCGAGGCGCAGTGGTCAAAGCTCGCGCTGGTGGCGGAGGTCGCCCGGGAGGTCTGGGGCGGTTCGAAATAAATAGCCTGCCCGGCCATGCCAGTGACGTGGACGCCGGCGGGTGAGTACGAGGACATCCGCTATGAGCTCAGCGGCGACGGGATCGCGAAGATCACGATCGACCGCCCCGAGGTGCGCAACGCGTTCCGCCCGCAGACGGTGGTCGAGCTCGCGGCGGCGTTCGAGCGCGCCCGGGAGGACAGCTCGGTCGGCGTGATCATCCTGACCGGCGAAGGCCCGCTGGCCTTCTGCTCGGGCGGCGACCAGCGCGTGCGCGGCGATCAGGGCTACGAGACCGAGCCGGGCAGCGGCGTCGGGCGCTTCCACGTCACCGACCTGCACGTCCAGATCCGCCGCCTGCCCAAGCCGGTCGTCGCCATGGTCGCGGGCTACGCGGTCGGCGGCGGGCACGTGCTGCACCTCGTGTGCGACCTCACGATCGCCGCCGACAACGCGCGCTTCGGCCAGACCGGGCCGCGCGTGGGCTCGTTCGACGGCGGCTACGGCGCGTCGCTGCTGTCGCGCCTCGTCGGCCCCAAGAAGGCCAAGGAGATCTGGATGCTGTGCCGTCAGTACGACGCGCAGCAGGCGCTGGACATGGGGCTCGTGAACACCGTGGTGCCGCTGGCGGAGCTGGAGACCGAGACCGTCAAGTGGTGCCACGAGATGCTCGAGCTCTCGCCCTTCGCGCTGCGGCTCGTGAAGGCCAGCTTCCACGCCGAGGAGGACGGGCTCGGGGGCATCCAGCAGCTCGCGCACGACGCCAACCTGCTCTTCTACGCCAGCGACGAGGCGAAGGAGGGCCGCGAGGCCTACAAGTCCAAGCGCAAGCCCGACTTCGCGCAGTTCCCAAAGCGCCCTTGAGTCCTCTCCATATCTGGTTGATGGCCGCGCGGCCGCGCACGCTGCCCGCCGCGGCGGCGCCCGTGCTCGTCGGCACGGCCTACGCGGCGACGCTCGGCACGTTCAAGCCGTTGACGTTCATCGCGACGCTGCTCGGCGCGCTCTTCATCCAGATCGGGACGAACCTCTCGAACGACTATTCGGATGCCCGGCGCGGCGCGGACACCGAGGACCGGCTCGGGCCCGTGCGGGTCACGGCGGGCGGCCTCGTCCCGCCC
>DATFRW010000186.1:0-6776 GCA_035262945.1 Solirubrobacteraceae bacterium | reverse complement strand
GCACGGCGTCCTCGACGGACTCGTAGGCGCCCGCGAACGTGACGTGCTCGCCCGCGAGCAGGCGGCGGATGATCTCGAAGGCCTCGGCGAAGCGGGCGATGCGATGGTCGAACGGGATCCCGTAGGCGCGGAACTCGAGCTCGTTCCAGCCGGCGCCGAGCCCGACGACGAGCCGCCCGCCCGACACCTCGTCGACGGTCGCCGCGAGGTGCGCGAGCTGGCCCGGGCGCTGAAACGCCGTGCAGGCGACGAGCGGCCCGAGCGCCACGCGCTCGGTCACCGCCGCCAGCGCGGCGAGCAGCGGCCAGGCGTTCCACGGCCCGCGCTCGGGGCGGCCGTCGCCGCGATAGAGGAGGTGGTCTCCGACCCAGATCGAGTCGAAGCCCACCTCCTCGGCCGCTCTGGCCATCGCGGCGTACTCGGTCCAGCGCACCTCGCGCTCGACCTCAGGCAGCTGCACCCCGACGCGTAGTGGACGCACGCGCCGGGAGGCTAGTAGCTACCTACAACGCGCCGACGAGATCGGGCAGCAGCAGCGCCGCGTTCGGCGTGCCGAGCCCGGTGTCGGGGTCCCATCCGGCGGTCGCCGGGTAACCGGGGATGTCGGGCGTGACCTGGTTGTTGCCGACCGTGACGTCGTTGAAGTCGGCGCCGTACGTGCCCGGATCGCTCGCGAGCTTGTAGAGCGCCGGGTTGATCTGGCCCAGGCCGCCGCCGTGGATCTGCGCCGCGACGCCGATGAGCCCCGCCCATTCGGGCGTGGCCAGCGACGTCCCGCCGATGTCGTACCAGCCGGTGCTGCACGGCGCCGAGCCGCAAATCAGGCCGCTCTCGCCGTCCGGCGGCAGCGTGATGTACACCAGCGCACCCGTGCGCGGGCTCGCCTGCGCGCCGATGTCCGGCACGCCGCGCTGCCCGGCGGGGATCGGCGTGCTGCCGGCGGGCAGCGTGCCGCCCTGGTAGTCGGGCCGGCCGAACACGTGGCTGAAGCCGCCGCCGGTGGCAATGCCGCGCGAGGCCTCGCCCCAGACGATCTCAGCCTGCCCCTGCGCTGCCGGGTCCTGGCAGGCGGCGGGCTGGCTGGTGTTGTCGACGACGCGCGTCGACGCGGTCGGATCGGTGCACAGCGCGGTTCCGCCGACCCCGGTCACGAGCGGGTCGGACGACGGCCATTCGACCGTGGGCACGGGGATGGTCGAGCCGCCCTGGCTGACCGGTGTCTTGCGGGCGTTGGCGGTGCCGGAATCGCCCGACGAGGCGAGCACCGTCACGTCGTTGGCGGCCGCTGCCTTGAACCCGTCGCGCAGGTTCTGCAGCGACTTCGCGCTCCCGAACGCCTCCTCGGCGGAGCCGAAGCTCTGCGAGATGACGTCGGCCAGATGATGTTGGGCGACGTACTTCTCCGCCGCCATCATCTGCGGGAAGCCCTGCACGCCGAGCGTCTCGGCCGTCGGCGTCGTGACGAGCAGGATGTTCGCCCCGGGCGCCAGCGAGTGCGCCATCTCGACGTCGAGCGAGACCTCGAGCGCCCAGGCGCTCTTGTCCTCCTGGCCCGGGCTCTTGCTGGTGCCCGGAGGCGCCTTTGTCGCGGGCGAGCCCTGCAGCGCGAGTTGGCTGAACTTCGGCATGCCGCTCGAGCAGGTCACGCCTTCCTCGCCGCACATCGGCTGGATGCCGAAGGCGTTGTCGAAGACGTGCAGGTCGTGGGCGATCGTGTCGCTCCCGTAGGAGTCGACGATCGCGATGGTGCGGCCACTGCCGTCGAAGCCCTGGCTGTAGAGCGGGGCCACGTTGTAGGCCGCGCGCACGCCTTGCGGCGAGAAGCAGCGCCGGCCCGCCGAGGCGCACTGCGCCTGGGTCGGCGGCGTCTCGCTCGACGAGATCTGCGCGTAGTCGCTCACCGACGGATGCGGCATCGGCAGCGGTGCGGCCGGCGCGGGGCTCCCGTGGGTGGACGCTGCCCCGGCGAGCAGCCACGCGAGCGCGGCGATCGCCAAGGCGAGGATTGGTGCGAAGCGCACCAGGCGATGACTCATGAATCTCCCCTCATCGTGTGAGCGCGGGGCCGCGAGCGGTCCGCGCGGAGCGGTCACAACGCTGGGTTCAACGCGAGCGCGTGTGAAAGGTCAGGCGCAACCGGCGCTCAGGCGGCGAGGACCGCAGCGAGGTCGGGCAGCCCGCCCGTCAGGTTCTCGCGCACGCGCTGGGCGGCCTGCACGTGGTCGCCGCGCTCGAGCGCGGCGATGATCGCGTCGTGCTGGGCCGCCGATCGCTCGATGCGGGAGGCATCGAGCATGTAGACCTGCTCGTAGCGAAGCAGCGCCTGCTTCACGGTCCTCAGCGCGGCGAGCAGGCGCGCGTCGCCGCAGTCGGCCGTGAGCCGCGCATGGAAGTCGTCGTCGGCGGCCGATGCGGCCGACGGGTCGTCCAGCGCGGTGCGCATGCGCGCGTTCGCGTCGCGCATGAAGTCCAGGGCGCTCGTGTCGAGCGGGGGAGACTGGCGCACGGCGATGCTCTCGAGGGCGACGGCGAGCGGGTAGAGCTCGCGGGCCTCGGTGATGACGTCGGCGAGATCGCCGTCCTCGCGGGCGGCCATCGTCGCCAGCTGTTCGGCCCAGTCGAGCATGGCGGGCAGCGCGATGCCGGCGAGGTCCTCGGCGTTGGGCACGAGGTCCCAGAGCTCGAGCACCTGCTCGAGGTGGCGCAGCGCCTCGCCGAGCCCGGACAGCGCCTGGGCGTCGCGGGCCGCCTGCAGCGATGCGGCGAGCGCCTGCACCGGCTGCCGCGCCGCGACCCAGTGCTGCGCCAGCTCGCCGGCGATCGCGCGGCTCGCCGCGAGGCTGCCGTCGTCTTCGAGGGCGGCGGCCAGCCGCGCGTGGACCTCCTCGCGCTCGCCCGGCAGCAGGGTGCCGTACACCGCCTCGGCGAAGAGCGCGTGGCGGAAGCGGAAGCTTCCGGTGGACTGGTCGGGCACGAGCACGTGGTGCTCGACGGCTTGGCGCAGCGCGTCGTGGATCGAGGGTTCCGGCAGCGTCATGACGGCGGCGAGCAGCCGGTAGGGCACGTCGCGTCCGGCGGCGGCGACGACGCGCAGCACTGCCCTGGTCTCGGCGTCGAGACGGTCGATGTCCGCCAGCAGCAGGTCGCGCAGAGCGCTCGGCAGATGCTGCTCGTCGCGGGCGGCCGCCGCCGCGAGCTCCATCGCGAAGAACGGGTTGCCGTCGGAGCGCGCGCACACCATCTCGCTGAGCTCGGAGGGCAGCCGCTCATCGGCGATCACGGCTTCGAGCGCGTCGCGCTCCAGCGCGCCGAGCTGGACGGTGACCGCGGTTCGCGTCCGCTGCAGGCCGGCGCTGACGCGGTCCACCTCGTGCTTGGCGTCGCTGCGGTAGGTGGCGACGAGGAGGATGCGCCGTCCGTGGATCGCCTGCGCGAGGTAGGCGATGAGGTCGAGCGTCGAGCCGTCGGCCCAGTGCAGGTCCTCGAGCAGCAGCACGACTGGCGCGCCGCGGCTGAGGTGCTCGAGCACGGCGAGCACCTCGCCGAACAGGCGCATGCGCGTGTCGGTGCCGTCGCCGTGCGGGGCGAGCGGCGCGCCGCCGGCGAGGTCGGGATGCAGGCGCGGCAGCTCGACGAGCTCGTCGCGGACCGTGTCGAGCAGGGGGGAGGTGCAGAGCGGCCGCAGCGCCTCGACGAGCGGGAGGTAGGGCAGGCCGGCGCCGACGAGGTCGATGCAGCGGCCGCTGAGGACCGTCGCTCCGCGGGCGCGGGCGTGCTGCGCCAGCGTCGAGGTGAGCAGCGTCTTGCCGATGCCGGCCGGGCCGACCACGAGCGCGGTGGTGCCCCGCGCGTCGGCGGCGTCCTCGAAGGCCCGCGCGAGGCGCTGGAGCTCGTCGGCGCGGCCCACGACGGCGTCCGGCCGGGCGCCGCCCGCCGGCGCGACCGCGGGCCGGCCGTCGCCCGGAGCGAGGTCGAGCGATGCGTCCTGCGTGAGCATCCGGTCGTGGAGCTCGCTCAGGGTGGCCGACGGCTCGATGCCGAGGTCGTCACGCAGCGTCTGGCGGAAGTCGCGGTAGACGTCGAGGGCCTCGGCGTGCCGCCCCGAGCGGTACAGCGCGAGCATGAGCTGGCGGCGAGGGCGCTCACGAAGCGTGTTCTCGGCGACGCGGATGCGCAGCTGGCCGACGACGTCCGCGTGATGCCCGAGCGCGAGGTCCGCGTCGATGCGGTCCTCCACGCAGGCGACGCGCATCTCCTCGAGGTGGCCGGCCTGCGCGGCGGCGAAGGGCTCTGAGAACTCGGCGAGCGCGGCGCCGCGCCACAGCGCGAGCCCGGAGCGCAGGAGCGCGGAGGCCCCCGCCGCATCGCCGGCTGCGAGGGCCGCGCGGCCCTCGCCGCGCAGGCGGGTGAAGCGGTCGAGGTCGAGTGCCTCGGGCGCGGCGTCCAGCACGTACCCCGGCGCCTGCGTGCGCAGGACGCCGTCCGGCAGCGCCTTGCGCAGCTGCGACACGTAGACGTGGACCATCTTGACCGCCGACGCGGGGACGTCCTCGTCCCACAGCGCGTCGATGAGCGCGTCCACCGACACGGTCCGGTTCGCGTCGAGCAGCAGTCGCGCGAGCAGCGCGCCCGCCTTGCCGCGCGGCAGCCGGACGGGTCTCGCGTCCGCGAGGACCTCCAGTGGACCGAGGATGCGGAACTCCGTCGTCGGGCCCACGGGCGGACGGTCTCAGGGCGCGCCCGGCCGAAACAGGGGGCTGCCTCACCTTCGAGCGGGCGCCGACCGCCCCAGTCGGGTTCGGCCTTCCCTACTTCGCTCACGACCGTTGGATTTCGGGCGCGACCCGGATCTGTAGGGGAAACGAGTCGAAACGGAGGACGCGATGAGCAGTCAACGTTGGGTGGTCGTACTGACGGCGATCGGGTCGCTGATGGCGGCGCTGGACACGCTCGTGGTGTCCACGGCGCTGACGACGATCCGCCTCGATCTCGGCGCTTCGGTCGAGCAGTTGGAGTGGACGGTCAACGCGTACAACCTGAGCTTCGCGGTGCTGCTCATCACCGGCGCCGCGCTGGGCGATCGGTACGGGCGTCGTCGCCTGTACGCGGTCGGCCTCGGGCTGTTCGCCGCCGCGTCGGCGGCAGCCGCGCTCGCGCCGAACGTCGGCGCGCTCATCGCGGCGCGGGCGGTGCAGGGCGCCGGCTCCGCGCTCATCATCCCGCTGGGCCTCGCGCTGCTGAGCGCGGCGTTCCCGCCCGAGAAGCGCGGCGCGGCGATCGGCATGTTCAGCGCGATCACGGGCCTGGCCGTGGCCAGCGGGCCGCTCGTCGGCGGTGCCGTCGTCGAGGGCATCAGCTGGGAGTGGATCTTCTGGATCAACGTTCCGATCGGCGCCATCGCGATCCCGCTGGTGCTCACGCGCATGCGCGAGAGCTACGGCTCTGACACCGGCCTGGACATCCGTGGCCTCGCGCTCGTGACCGCCGGCGCCCTCGGCGTCGTCTGGGGCCTCGTGCGCGGCAACGACGTCGGCTGGAGCAGCCCTGAGGTGCTCGGCGCGCTCGTCGGCGGCGCGGCGCTGCTCGCCGCCTTCGTCGCGTGGGAGCTGCGCGCCCGCGAGCCGATGCTGCCTATGCGCTTCTTCCGCTCGCGCGCGTTCTCGGCGGGCAACGCGGCGATCTTCATGACCTTCGCGTCGCTGTTCACCGCGGTGTTCTTCTTCTCCCAGTTCCTGCAGGTCGGCCTCGGCTACGACCCGCTCGAAGTGGGGCTGCGGCTCATGCCGTGGACCGCGACGTTCCTGACCGTCGCCCCGATCGCGGGCGCGCTGGCCGACAAGATCGGCGAGCGGCCGCTGATGGCCGCCGGCCTGACCCTGCAGGCGATCGGCACCGCCTGGGTGGCGCTCATCGCCGAGCCCGGCATGGCGTACACCCAGCTGCTGGCGCCGTTCATCGTCGGCGGGGTCGGCGTGTCGATGGCGATCCCGGCGGCGCAGAACTCGGTTCTCGGGTCGGCCGCGAACGACGCCCTCGGCAAGGTGGCGGGCGCGAACAGCATGATGCGCGAGCTCGGCGGCGTGTTCGGCGTCGCGGTCGCCGTCGCGGTGTTCGCGGGAGCGGGCAGCTACGTCTCGGCCCAGACGTTCGTCGACGGGTTCACGCCGGCGATGTTCGTCGCGTCGGGCCTTGCCCTCGTGGGGGCGTTCGCCGGGCTGGCGCTGCCGGGGCGGCGGTCGGCCCCGTTTGCGCCGCTCGCCGCGGTTCCGGCGATCGAGGGCGAGCTGCGGTCATGAGGGTCGTCCACCTCGAGCTGCACACCGCCGACCGGCCGCACGCCAGCGCGTTCTTCGCGCGGGCGTGCGGCTGGCCCACGGAGCGGATCGACACGCCGCACGGCTCCTACCACTCGCTCGTCGTGGGTGGCGCGGTCGGCGGCGGGATCGTCGAGTGCCCCGCCTCGGGTCGCCCGGTCTGGCTTCCGTACGTCGAGGTCGAGCGGATCGATGCGGCCACCGAGCGCGCCGTCGCGCTCGGCGCTTCGGTCCTGCTGGCGCCCCGCGAGGGCCCGGCGGGGTGGCGCAGCGTGATCGCGACCCCGGCGGGCGGCGAACTAGCGTTCTGGCAGCCGAAGTCATGAACCAAGACGATTACGACCGGCTCGTCGAGCCCCACCGCGCGGAGCTGCGTGCCCACTGCTACCGGATGCTCGGCTCGGCGCACGACGCCGAGGACGCGCTCCAGGAGACCATGCTGCGCGCCTGGCGCGCGCTGCC
>DATFRW010000185.1:0-14624 GCA_035262945.1 Solirubrobacteraceae bacterium | reverse complement strand
ATGCGGCCAGGGCGCGGCGCGACCGCGACGCGCGCGACCGGAGCCTGGGCCGGGGCTGGAGCCAGCTCGAGCACCTCGCGGTGGACGGTCCCGTGCGCATCGCGGCCGCCCGCCACGATCAGCCCCGAGCCCATGGCGACGGCGCCGACGTCCGAAAGCGCGTACGGCAGGCGGCCCGCGGCGCGGACGTGTCCGGTCTTCGGGTCGATGGCCCAGATGGCGCGACGCTGGCTGGTCGCGCCATCGCCGCGGCCGCCGAGGACGTAGAACGTCCCGCCGATCGCGGCGCCGGCGGCGTGGGCCAGCGGGGTCGGAAGATGGCCGATCACGCGAGCGTCGTGGCGCGCCGGATCGACGCTGACGATCTCGTCGCGCGCCCGTGTCCCGTCGGTGCCGCCCGCCACCAGGAGCCGACCGCCCACCGCGGCGGCGGCGGCGTAGCGGACCGGATGCGGCAAGGCGGCGACCTCGCGCGGGGCGCTCCCCGGGTGGAAGGCGAGGACCGAGCGCAGCGGCGTCGTCGTGGTGAAGCCGCCGATCACGTACGCGGTGCCGCCGACCGCAACGGCCGCGGCGTCCGACATCGGCACCGGCAGGCGCCCCGCCGGCTGCGTGCGCCCGTTGCTGCCGACCTCGGTGATCGCGTCGGTCGGACCTGCTGCGCTGCCGCCGCCGAACACGTAGAGCCGCGAGCCGAGGGCGGCGGCGCCCACGTCATGGACCTGCCCGGGCAGCGCGCCGATCCGCCGCGGCGCCCCCGGCGCGACGCGCACCACGTCGGCGACCGACGCGTCCGCCGCGTCGAGGCCGCCGGCCGCCAGGACCGTCGATCCGACGCGCGCGACCCCCGGCAGCTGCACCGGCGCGGGGAGCACGCGGGCGCGCACGACGCGCAGGCTCACGCTGCGGGTCGCCTCAGCCGAGTGCCTGCCCGCTGCGGGCGCCGTCGCCCGGCTGTCGGACCTCTGCGTGGTGGTTGGCTTCCCCGAGCCGCAGCCCGCGACCACCACCGCCGCGACGAGCGCGATGCCGACCGCGCGGCCTGCGGCCGCGCGCGTCACACCCGTGCCCGCCGGCGGTGCAGGACGATCCCCGCCGCCAGCGCCGCGCCCACCGCGATGACGACGAGGACGTCGACGTAGCGGAACGCGTGGTGGATGCTGTCGTAGCCGCTCCCGAGCGCCCATCCGGCGGCGGCGAAGCCGAAGCACCAGATCGCCGAACCGGCGAGCGTCAGCCCCGTGTACTCGCCGAACGGGGAGCGCAGCGCGCCGGCAGGGATCGAGATGAACGAGCGCACGAGCGGGGTGATCCGCCCAAGGAATACCGCCCAGCGCCCATAGCGGTCGAACCAGGGCTGGGCCCGATCGAGGTTCAGGTTCGCGCCGGAGTCGCGCAGCGTGCGCCCTATCCCCCAGCCCACGATCGAACCGGCGAGGTAGCCGAGGGTGCCCGCGAGCGCCAGCACGACGTAGCTCTCGAGCCCCGTGTTGAGCGTGTGGCCGAACAGCACCGGTTGCGAGCCGGCGATCGCCCCGGCTGCCAGGGCGCCGGCGAAGAGCATGGTCAGCTCGCCACCCACCGGGAGGAGCGCATCGACGGCCATGATGACGAACACGGCATAGGCGCCGTGGTGGCCGATCCAGGTGGTCAGCGACATGCCCTGATCATGGAGGCCGAATCCTGAACTTCACCTGTATGCGCCCGACGGAGGGCGGTTTATTGGCGCAGCTTCTTGTTGATCGCGTCGATCGTCTTGTTGATCTGCGAGCTCACGCGCGTCACCGCGGTCTGCAGGTCGACCTGGGCCTTGATGATCGCCTGCGCGTCGTTGCCCGCGAATGCGGCTTTGGCCTTGTCGATCTCCTTGCCGTAGGCGGAGATCTCGCCGATCAGCCTGTCGTGCAGCGGCTTGACCTTGCTGGGCACCTCGATCGCGCGCAGGTCGGCGACGACCTTGTCGACCGCCTCCTTGAACCCGTCGAGCGTCCTGCGGTCCTGTGAGGCGGAGCTCGTCGAGGTGATCTTGCTCGAGAGCTTGTCGAACGTCGCGGCAAAGTCGTTCTGAGCCTTGTTGACCTGATCGACGTAGTCGTTGGAGGCCTTCGTGTCGCTCCCGCATGCGGAGACCGCCAGCGCAAGCGCGACGACGAGCAGGACCAGTGGCAGGCGTCGCACCCCTGCGAGGGTACCGGTCGCGCCCTCAGCCGAAAAACACTTCTGCCGTCTCGTACAGGTCGTCGTCGAGCAGCTTGGGCTCGGCGACGGCGTCGGCGAGCGGCGCGAGCACGATGTCGGTCCCGCGCAGCGAGACCATCGTCCCCCACTGCCCGCGATCGGCCGCCTCCACGGCTTTGACCCCGAACCGCGTGGCCAGGACGCGGTCGTAGGCGGTCGGCGTGCCGCCACGCTGCACGTGGCCGAGGATGGTCATCCGCGTCTCGAAGCCCGTGCGCGCCTCGATCTCGCCCTCGAGGACGACGGCGATCCCGCCCAGGCGCGCGTGGCCGAAGGCGTCGGTCTTCTCGGCCGCTGTGGTGATCCCGCTGCCGTCGCGCGGCACCGCGCCCTCGGAGACGACGACGATCGAGAACGTGCGCCCGCTCGCGTGGCGGCGCTTGATGCGCTCGCAGACCTCGTCGATGTCGAACGGGCGCTCGGGCACGAGGATGACGTCGGCGCCGCCGGCGAGCCCGCTGTACGCGGCGATCCAGCCGGCATGCCGGCCCATGACCTCGACGACGATCACGCGGTTGTGCGACTCGGCGGTGGTGTGGAGCCGGTCGATCGCGTCGGTGGCGATCTGCACGGCGGTGTTGAAGCCGAAGGTGACGTCCGTGCCCGCGAGGTCGTTGTCGATCGTCTTCGGCACGCCGACGACGGGGACGCCGTCGTCCGACAGCCGCGCGGCGACGCCCAGCGTGTCCTCGCCGCCGATGGGGATCAGCGCGTCGATCTGCTCGCGCTCGAGGACCGCGCGCACGAGCGCGGTGCCGTCGGCGCCCTCCTTGTACGGGTTCGTCCGCGACGTCCCGAGGATGGTGCCGCCGCGATGCAGGATGCCCGCCGTGTTCTGCGGCGTGAGCTCGACCGTGTTGCCCTCGAGCACGCCCGCCCAGCCGTACCGGAAGCCGATGATCTGATGGCCGTACCGGTTGACGCCGGCACGCACCACGCCGCGGATGACTGCGTTGAGCCCGGGGCAGTCTCCGCCGCCGGTGAGGATGCCGAACCGTGCCATGGCGCGGCATCCTGTCAGAGCATCGGCGCCAGCGCCCGCCACTGTGCCAGCGGCAGCTCGCCCCGCGCCACGCCGGCGACCTGGATGCAGACGTGGTCGGCGCCCGCGGCGAGATGCTCCGCGACGCGCGCGGCGATCGCCTCGGGCTCGCCCCACGCGACGACCGCGTCGACGAGCCGGTCGCTCCCGCCGTCGGCGACGTCCTCGTCGCCGAAGCCGAGCCGGCGCAGGTTGTTCGTGTAGTTCGGCATCGCGAGGTAGCCCGCGAGGAACCCGCGGCCGCGCTCGCGGGCGTGCGCGGAATCGGTTTCGAGGACGACGGTCTGCTCCGGCGCCACGAGCTTGCCCGGCCCGACCGCCTCGCGCGCGATCCGCGAGTGCTCCGGCGTGACGAGGTACGGGTGCGTGCCCGCGGTCCGCTCGGCCGACAGCGCCAGCATCCGCGGCCCGAGCGCCGCGATCACGCGCTCGTCGACCGGCACCGGCGGATCGGCGGCGTCGAGGCCGTCGAGGTAGTCGCGCATCGTCGCCAGCGGACGCCGGTACTGCTCGATGAGCGCGGCGTGGCTGATCCCGATGCCGAGCAGGAAGCGCCCGGGGTGGGCGCTCGTCAGTCGCGCGTGTGCCGCCGCGCTCGCGGCCGGCTCGTGCATCCAGACGTTGACGATCCCGGTGGCGACGGGGACGCGCGACGTCGCGTCGAGCACGCGCTCGCAGGCGCCGAAGATGTCGCCGCCGCGGCTACCGGGGAGCCAGAGCGCGGAGTACCCGAGCTCCTCGAGCTCGGCCGCCGCCTCGGCGATCGCACCCTCGTCCTCGTGGAAGCGCAGCTCGCGGCTCCAGATGCCCGTCCCGGTCAGTTGCATGGGAGCGGATGATGCCGGTCAGCGCGTGCGGGCCGTCTTGAGGACGACGCGCGTCTCCGTGTGCGCCACGCCCAGGTCGCGCTTGAGGGTGCGCAGCATCCGGTCGAGCTCGGTGGTGTCGGCGCACGCGACCTGGAGGTGGTAGTCAAAGCCGCCGGTGACGTGCGCCGCGTAGACGATGCCGTCGAGCTTGGTGAGGTCGCGCTCGAAGCCGTCGTTCGTCTGGTCGCGCGCGAGACGGACGTCAATGAGCGCCGCAAGGCCGCGCCCGGCGGCGGCCTGGTCGACCACCGCGGCGAAGCTGGTGATGGCGCCCGTCCGGACCAGCCGGCGCACCCGATCCGCGGCCGCGTTCGCACTCAGCCCCGCCACGGCGCCGAGCTCGCGGAACGAGGCGCGCCCGTTTCGCACGAGCTCTTCGAGGATCACGCGGTCAATGTCGTCCATGGCTGTGGTTTGCGCGGCGATTACCGGTTTGAACTTGATCTTCTCATGTCATGCGGCCGACCCTGCCGTGGATGAACGCTTTGGCTGCAGGCATCGTCGCGGGTCTTGCGGTCGCCGTCCCGCTCGGGGCGATCGGCGTTCTGATCGTCGACCTCGGGGTGCGGGGCGGGTTTCGCCCGGCCTTCCTGGCCGGCCTGGGCACCGCGCTCGCCGACGGCGCCTACGCGACGCTGGCCGCGGTGGCCGGCGTGGCGGTCGGCGCGTGGATGCGACCGGCCGAGGGCAGCATCCGCCTCGTCGCCGCGGCCGTGCTCGCCGCGGTCGCCGTCGCCGGGCTGCTCGCCCTGCGCCGGCCCGCCGCGCGGCGCGCGGTGCCGCCCGCCGACCACCGCCTCGTTGGGCGTTTCCTCGGCTTGACCGCGATCAACCCGGCCACCGCGGTCACGTTCGCCGGCCTCATGATCGGACTGCCGGCGGTGGCCCACGCCTCAGGCGCCGGCAAGGCTGCGTTCGTGATCGGCGCGTTCGGCGCCTCGCTTGCCTGGCAGAGCACGCTGGCCGGCGGCGGCGCGCTCATGCGCCACGGGTTGCCACCGCGCGCCCGGACCTGGACCTCGGTTGCCGGACGGCTGCTCGTACTGGCGCTCGCCGCGCGCCTCGTGATGGGGGCGTAGCGCGCCGCAGCACGACGCCCTCGCGCGGCCCCAGCGCGAGCGTCCCCGACAGCTTCTCGCCGTCGCGCACGCGGCGGGTGCCGATCGCGATCGTGCCGCGCGCCTTGATCGTCGCCTCCTCCGCGCCGAGGTTGAGCGCGACCAGCACGCCGTCGCCGCGGCGATAGACCCAGGCGTCGCCTTCGGCGCTGACCTCCTCATACGCGCCGGTGCGCAGGTCCGGTTCCCCGCGCCGCAAGGCGACCAGGTCACGGCACAGCCGCAGCGGCGAGCCGGCGTCCTCGCGCTGCGAGGCGACGTCGATCCCCGCAACCGCGCCGAACGGCAGCCAGGGCTCCACGCCGGGCGCCGTGAACCCGGCGCCGGGGCCCGCGCTCCACGGCATCGGCGTGCGCGCGCCGTCGCGGCCGATGCCGTCCGGGGCGCGCTTTGCGGCGGGGTCGACGACGCGGTCGGGCGGGATGTCGGCCTGCGGCAGCGCGAGCTCGTCGCCGTAGTAGAGGACCGGCGTGCCGCGCAGGGTGAGCAGGAGCATGAGCGCGCAGCGCGCGAGGTCGGGGTCGCCGCCGGCCCAGCGCGTCGGGTAGCGGTCGGTGTCGTGGTTGCCGAGCGTCCACACCGGCCACGCGTGCTCGGGCAGCAGCGCCTCGGTGCGGGCGACGACGGGCGCGAGCGTCTCCACGCGGAACTCCGACATCAGGAAGACGAAGTTGAACGCGAGGTGCAGCTCGTCGACGCCGTCGCCGTAGAAGCGCGCGAGCGACTCGAGGTCGTGCACGTAGGTCTCGCCGACGAGGATCGCGTCGTAGGGGTCGCTGACCGCCCGCCAGCGCTTGAGCACATCGTGGACTTCGGGCCGGTTCATCGAGAACACGGGCCGCTGGCCGAGCCGCCTGAAGTGCTCGAGGTCGTCGCTGGTCGCCGCCGGGTTGTCGCGCAGCTCGCGGTCCTTGACGATCCCGTGCGCGACGTCGATCCGTAGGCCGGCGACCCCGCGCTCGAACCAGAAGCGCAGGATGTCGTCGAACTCGGCGCGGACGTCCTCGTTCCACCAGTCGAGGTCGGGCTGCTTGGCGTCGAAGTTGTGCAGGTACCAGCGCCCGGTCGGGTCATCGCGCGTCCATGCCGGCCCGCCGAAGAGGCTGGACCAGTTGTTCGGCGGCCCATCGTCGCGCCCCTCGCGCCAGACGTAGAAGTCGCGGCGCTCGCGGAACCAGGGGTGCTCGTCGCTCGTGTGGTTGGGGACGAGGTCGAGCAGCACGTGCATCCCGCGCGCGCGCGCCCGCGCGAGCAGCTCGTCGAGGTCGGCGAGCGTTCCGAGCTGCGGGTGCACGCCGCGGTAGTCGGCGACGTCGTAGCCCCAGTCAGCGTTCGGCGAAGGGAAGGTCGGATTCAGCCAGAGGCCGTCGACGCCGAGCCACGACAGGTGGTCGAGGTGCTCGACGATCCCTCGCAGGTCGCCGATCCCGTCGCCGTCGCTGTCGGCGAACGAGCGCGGATAGACCTGGTAGAGGAGGCCGTCACGCCACCACATGCGCGCGCCCGTCCCACTCGTGGCGCAGCGCCCACACCGCGCCCACGGTCCACGCCTGCACGAAGTTCGAGATCGCGATCGGCTCGGGGCCGTCGTCCGTGACCGCGTAGAGCTCGGGGTAGTGGCCGATCCGCTCGACGCCGGCCAGCACGCCCTCGCGCACCTCCTCCGCGGCGGCGAGCTTGCCGGCCGCGCGGAGCCCGCCCCACCCCAGCCACGAGTCGAACGGCCACACCGACCCGCGGTGGTAGGAGAACGCGTCGAACCGCGGGTGGCGGTCGGACAGCGTGCGCAGCCCGAAGCCGGTGAGCACGTCGCGCTCGCACAGGCGGTCGGCCGCGCCGCGCACCGGCGCGCCCGCCCAGAGCAGCCAGCCGAGCTGCGAGCCCGCACCGCGCACCGGGCGGTCGTGCCCGTCGATCGCCATCGTCTCGGGATCGAAGGCACGCCCGATCCGGTCGGCGAGCGTGTCCACGGCCGCCGCGTGCGCCGGCTCGCCGGACAGCGCCGCGAGCGCGCGCACGCCGGCCAGCGCCGCGGCCTGGGTGTCGGCGTCCGCCACCGGCGGCTCGGGCACGGTCCCGTCCTCGTGCAGGATGCCGCCTCCGCGCGCCGGCGGCGACAGCGGATCCTGCGCGTCGCGCCACCCTTGCTGCGTCAGCCCCCCGGGCGCCCGCCGGTGCCAGCGCACGAGTCCGCCGCCGCGCTGAAGCGCGCGCAGCAGCCAGTCGCCGGCGGCGCGCCATGCCGGTTCGAGCTCACGCGCGAGCGCGGCGTCGCCGGTCGCGGCGAGCACGTGCAGGAACAGGGGCGTCGAGTCCGCCGAGCCGTAGTAGCGGGCCTCGCCGTCGGGGACCTCGAGCCCCAGGAGCCGCCCGTCGGCGACGGTGTCGGCGGGGCGCACCTCGTGCACGATCTTGCCCGGCTCCTCGTCCCAGACGACGTCCTCGCGCGTGCCCTGCCGCGCGGCCAGCGCGCGCAGCGTCGCGGCCGCGACGTCCGGCCGCGCCGGAAGCACGGCGAGCGCGGTGATGAGCGAGTCGCGCCCGAAGAGGCAGTTGTAGCGGCCGGGGTCGTCGGCGCCGAGCGACGCGCTCGACGCGTTCGGCCAGCCGGCGGGCGACAGGACCTCCTCGAGGCCGGGGACCTCCTCCGGCACTACCCCTTGACCGCGCCCGCGGTGAGACCCGCGACGATCCGCTTCTGGAAGAGCAGCACGAGGATGATGAGCGGGATCGAGATCGTCACCGACGCGGCGCAGATCGTGCCCAGCGGCTGCTCGAACTCCGTCGACCCGGTGAAGAACGCGATCGCCGCAGGCACGGTGCGTGCGGCCTTCGACGAGGTGAGTGTCGTCGCCAGGAGGAACTCGTTCCAGGCGGCGATGAAGGTCAGGATGCCCGCGGTGGCGAGGCCGGGCGCTGCGAGCGGCACGACGACCTTGCGGAAGGCCTGGAAGTGCGTGGCGCCGTCGACGAGCGCCGCCTCCTCGAGGTCCTTGGGTATCTCCCTGAAGAACGACACGAGGATGTAGATCGCCAGCGGCAGGGCGAACGTCAGGTACGGGATGATCAGCCCGATCCGCGTGTTGTAGAGGTTGATGTCGGTCCAGAGCTTGAACAGCGGGGCCGCGATCGCGATCTGCGGGAACGTCGTGACCGACAGGACGATGCCGAGGATGATGAACTTGCCGCGCAGCTTCAGCCGCGCGAGCGCGTAGGCCGCGAACGAGCCGACGGCCAGCGCCAGGATCGTGACCGAGAGGGCGACGATCGCGGAGTTCTTCAGGCCGTTGGTGAAGTCGTCGTTGTGGAAGATCGACTTGTAGTTCTTCAGCGTCGGGTGCGGCGGGACGAGGCTTGAGCTCGACAGGTCGGCGCCCGTCTTCAACGACACGTTGATCAGCCAGTAGAACGGGAAGAGGCAGAAGATGATGATCGCGATCACCGCGACCCAGATCCACGGGCTCTGACCCTGGCGCCGGTGCTTGCGCTTGCGCGTGCGCACACGCTGCTCGGGGACGGCGACGGCTGGTGCTTCAGCGGTGCTCATCACGCCTTCCCCTCGTCGGTGAGGCCTCTGATGTTTCCGCCCACGAAGCGGATGTAGATGAACGACACGAACATCACCACGATGAAGGTGAGGATCGCGATCGCCGAGCCCAACCCAATTATTCGATTCTGTTGGAAGGTCTGGTACGAGTAGAGCGACAGCGTGTTGGTGCCGAACGCGCCCTTCGTGAGAACGAATGGCAGGTCGAAGATCCGCAGCGCGTCAAGCGTGCGGAAGATGAGCGCGACGAGGATCGCGGGTTTGAGCAGTGGCAGCGTGATCTTCGTGAAGCGTTGCCACGCCGTTGAGCCGTCGACCTTCGCGGCCTCGTAGATGTCGTCGGGTATGACCTGCAACCCGGCGAGGACGAGCAGCGCCATGAACGGCGCGGTCTTCCACACGTCGGCGAAGATCATCACCAAGAGCGCCTGCGGCTCCTGCCCCAGCCAGACGGTGTGCGCGCCGGGCAGGTGCAGCGCCCTGAGCACGGTGTTCGCGAACCCGAGGTCGGGCTCGAAGATCGTGCGCCACATGATCGCGGTGACGACCGTCAGCACCGCCCACGGGACGAGCACGACGGTGCGCAGGACGCCGCGGCCCTTGAACGCGCTGTGCATCGCCAGCGCCATGGCGACCCCGAGGACCAGCTCGAGGGCCACCGAGGCGCCGGTGAAGATGAACGTCGTCTTGAACGCGTCCCAGAACTCGCTGCTCTGGAGCGCGGTGGAGTAGTTGCGCAGCCCGTACGGCCCCGCCCAGCGGGACAGCCCGGGCACGCGCACCGAATATTCGTGCAGCGACAGCCAGATCGCGTACCCGATGGGGTAAATCGCGACCAGCGCGATCAGGATCATCGCCGGCGAGACCATGTAGAGCGCCAAACGGCGCTCGGCCTTGTCGGCCGACATGGACTTGCGGCGACGACCCTTGGGGCGCGTGACCTGTGCTGTCGCTGCTTCCATGGCTGTCTCCTAGAAGGTCGCCAGCGCCTGGGTGATCTGGCTGTCGGCCTTCTTCAACGCGTCCTGCGGGCTCATCTGACCCGCGAGCGCCGCGTTGACGTTCTTGTAGATGGCCTGCGAGATCTGCGGATAGACCGGCGAGACCGGGCGGGCGTGCGCCGCCTGGACGTTCTTCAGAAGGGCGTCCGCGAACGGCATCGCCTTCTGGACCGCGGGATCCGAGTACGTCGCGGTCAGCGTCGGCGTGATCGAGAACTGCGCCGCGTTGACCTTCTCGGTCTCGGGCGAGGTCAGGTAGTTGATGAGCGCGACCGCGCCCTTCGGGTTCTTCGAGTAGGCCGAGATCACGAGGTTGTGGCCGCCCAGGACCGCGGCGGACTTGCCGCCCTCGAAGGCCGGGAACGGCGCGACCTTGAACTTGTGGGCGACCTTCGAGCCCTTGGCGTTACCGAGCGCGTACGCGTACGACCAGTTGCGCATGAACGCGGGCTTGCCGGACTCGAACGCGCGGCGCGACTCCTCCTCCATGTAGGTCGTCACGGCCTTCGGCGCGGCACCGCTCTTGATGCCGTCGACCATGAACTGCAACGCCTTGAGGTTCTGCGGGGAGTTGATCGCCGACTTCTTGCCGTCAGGGCTGAGCACCTGCCCGCCGGCGCCGAACGCCAGCTCGAGGAAGTCACAGGTCAGGCCCTCGTACGAGGCCCCCTGGTAGACGATGCCGCCCTTCGACGCGGCCTCGGTGTAGAGCTCCTGCCACGTCTGCGGCACGCCCGAGACCTTGTCGGTGCGGTAGTACATGAGCGCCGCGTCACTCGCCTGCGGGACGCCCCAGTACTTGTTGTCGTAGTGGATCGTCTCGAGCGTGGACGGGACGAACTCCGACTTGCGCTCGTTGACCGTGTCGGTCATGTCCAGCAGCCACTTCTGCGCGGCGAACTCGGCCGTCCAGATCACGTCGGAGAAGAAGACGTCGCACTCCGACGACTTCGCCTCCTGGCGCTGGACGAACTGGTTGCGCTGCTCGTCGGCCGATGTCGGGAACTCGAGCAGCTTCGCCGACAGGCCCTGTGCCTTGAACTGCGCGTTGAACTTCTTGACCGCCGCCGTCTGGTTGCCGGACGTGTCCTTGCCGAGGCAGAACGTGACGCTGCCGGTCGCATCCTTGGACGCAGCCACAGTCGGCGCCTTGGCGACGCCCTTCGTGACGCCGCTGGCCTGTGTCGAGGCGGCCGTACCGCCCCCACCTCCGCCGCCGCCATTGTCGCTGCTGCCACATGCGACGACGAACATCGCGGACGCGACAATCAGCGCGACCGCGAACCTTGTGCGGAACACCATCGAGTGCACCCTCCTCCTCGGTCCGAGCGGACCGGTATGTACCTCGCGGGTCTTCTCCCGTCGAGTGGACCCGACTCTCCTAATTCGGTGCCTGAGTACCCACGTGCGTGGGCAGCGAATCAGGCGATCTCGCGCAGGAGGTACGCGGACTGCAGGAGCTCGGGGTTCTCGCGCAGCTCGGCCGCGGTGCCGTGGTAGCGGATGCGGCCCGCCTCGAGGACGTAGACGGTGTTCGCGAGGGCAAGCGCGACGTGCGCGAACTGCTCGATGAGCAGGACGCCGACGCCCGAGCTCGCGACCTCGGAAAGCGTCGGCACGAGGCGCTTGACGACCACCGGCGCGAGGCCGAGCGACAGCTCGTCGACGAGGAGCGTCGCCGGGCGCGAGACCAGCGCCTGGGCGAGCACGACCATCTGCTGCTCGCCGCCGGAGAGCGAGCGCGCCGGGACGTCGAAGCGCTTCTCGAGCTCCGGGAAGAGCTCGAGCGCGTACTTCACGCCGCTGGCCGCCTCGTCGCGCGTGAGCGAGTAGGTGGCGACGCGCAGGTTGTCCTCGACGGTGAGCTCCGGCAGCAGCCGCCGGCCCTCGGCCACGATCGCCACGCCGGCGGAGCGGATCTGCTCGGGGCGCCGGCGCGTGAGGTCGTGGTCCTGTGTCACCGGACCGCCGTTGCTGTGCAGGATCACGTGGCCGGCGGTCGGGCGCAGGACGCCGCCGACCGCGAGCACGAGCGAGGACTTGCCCGCGCCGTTGGGGCCGAGCAGGGCGGTGACCTCGCCGGACGGGATGTCGATCGAGACCTCGCGCACGACGGTGCGCCCGCCGCGCGCGACGCTGATGCCCTGCAGGCTCAACATCGTCTTGGCCTCTGTGGCGCTCAAAGCGTCGCCTTTTCGTCCTCGGTTCCCAGATAGGCCTTGATGACCTGCTCGTCGCGCAGGACCTCGGCCGTCGGCCCCGACGCGATGAGCTTGCCGAAGTCGAGCACCGCGGTGATCTCGCAGCAAGCGGACACGAGGCTCATGTCGTGGTCGACGAGGATCACCAGCGCGCCGATCTCCTCCGGTATCGCGCGGATGACGCGGCTGAGGTGCTCGGTCTCCTCGTCGGGCAGCCCGGCGGCGGGCTCGTCGAGCAGGACGATCCGCGGCTTGCCGACCACGGCGCGGGCGACCTCCACGAGACGCCGTTCGCGGGCGCCGAGCCCGCCGACCTTCACGTCGGGATCGAGATCGAGGCCGACGAAGCGGATGGCGCCGATCACGGCGTCCGAGCGGTCGGCCCGGCCCAGCTTTGAGTGCTCGTGGACCATCGCGACGTTGTCGTAGACCGAGAGGTCCTCGATCGCCTGCTCGGTCTGGAACGTCCGCCGCACGCCCCAGCGCGCGCGCCGGTAATCGGCCATCGCCAGCAGGTCCTCGCCGTCGGCGTGCACGGTGCCCACCGCTGGGCGGACGAACCCGCTGAGCACGTTGAAGAACGTCGTCTTGCCGGCGCCGTTGGGGCCGATCAGGCCGCACGTACCGCTGGGGAACTCGACGGTCATGCCGTCGATCGGCGTCACGCCGCCGAAGCGGACCGTCAGGTTGTCGACCGCGATCACTTCGCGGCCTCGCGCGCCGGCTCGCCCCGTTTGAACAATCGTCCGATCGCGCCGCCCAGGCGCGCCATGTCCCGCGGGAACTGCTGCGCGACCCCGCCGGGCGCGGTCAGGAGCACCTGCAGGATGCCGACGCCGAACAGGATCGTCAGCAGGTCGGCGGGCAGCCCCCAGTTGTCCAGCAGCGCGGGCAGGAGCTTCATGAACGCGCCGGCGACGATCGCGCCCCACAGGCTGTAGATGCCGCCCATGAGCACGACCGCGAGCAGCAGGATCGAGTCGATCGCCCGGAACTGGAAGGTGTAGAGGTGGTTGACCTGAGCGGCGAGCAGCGCGCCCGCGACGCCGGTCATGAACGACGCCAGCGCGAAGGCCCACAGCTTGTAGAGCGTCATGTTCACGCCCGCGGCGAGGGCGGCGGGCTCGCTCTGGCGGATCGCCGCCCACGCGCGCCCCGGCTTGGAGCGCACATGCCAGAGCGCGAGCGCGAACATCACCGCCATGCAGACGAGCGCGTAGCGGAAGTAGGCCGGGTCGCTCGTGGCGATGTCCGGCCGGCGCACGTTCGCGCTGCCCTGCAGCGTGTCGGTGTAGCCCTTGAAGCCGCCGCCGCCGTTGGGGAAGTTCGTCGCCGCCAGCACGACGCTGATCGCGCCGGCGAGCATGAGCGTGATGAGCGCGAGGTAGAGGCCGGTCAGCCGCAGGGCGGGCAGGCCGATCAGCGTGCCGAGCACCATCGTCAGCAGGCCGTCGATGAGCAGCACGACCGGGAACGGCAGCCCCGTGCCGAAGAGGAACCGGGCGCCGATCCACGCGCCGAGCGCGAGGACCGCGATCTGCCCCAGCGAGACCATGCCGACGCGGCCCATGAGCAGGTTCAGGCCGAGCGCCACGACCGAGTAGATCGCGACGGACGTGGACACGTCGATCCAGTACGCGCTGAGCAACGGGGGCAGGCCGACGAAGCAGAAGACGAACAGCGCGACGATGATCGCCAGGCGTACGCGATCGCCGGCGCCGATGCGCAGCCCGCTCCGCGCTCGCGCCGGTGCCGTGGTGACCGCCACTAGCCGGCTCCCCGCGTGAACGAGATCTCGCGCTTGCGCGACATCCACAGCAGCGCGATGGTGGCGAGCACGAACGGCGCCATGTCGCGGTACTGCGAGATCGAGAAGATCGGCGTGATCAGCGCGTTGACCAGACCGACGACGATCGCCGCGATCAGCGTCACCACGATCGACTGCAGCCGCGCGATGAGCGTGGCCGCCAGCGACGAGATGAACAGGAAGGTCAGCGTGGCCGCGTCGAGGCCGATGAGGTTGGCCAGCAGCAGCCCCGAGGCGCCCGACAGCAGGCCCGAGAACAGCCACGCCACCGCCTCGACCCGCCGCACCGGCACGCCGAGCGTCGCCGTGATCTCGCGGTCGGAGGCCATCGCGCGCATCGCGGTCCCGAGGTTCGTGTAGCGCAGGAACGCGCCGGTCCCGATCGTCACGGCGACGCCGAGGGCGAACGCGATCACCTGCGTCCAGTTCACGAGCACCCCGCCGACCTCGAACGTGTGCGTCGAGGTCGGCAGGTTCAGCGAGCGGGCCTTGTCGCTCCATATCCACGACATCGCGCCGAGCAGGATCAGCGCGAGGCCGAGCGAGGCGGTGGCCTTGACGAGCGGGTCACGGCCCGCCAGCGGCGGCCCGAACAGCAGCCCGTAGATCAGGGTCACCACCCCGCCGAACAGGATGCAGAGCAGGAACGCGACCCCATCGGGCACCGTGCCCTTGTCGATGAGGCTCCAGGCGATGAAGGCGCCCATCGCCCCTACCGCGCCGAACGCGAGGTTCAGGACGCCCGTCGCCCTATAAAGGACCACGGTGCCGACCCCGGACAGGGCGTACACCCCGCCCAGG
>DATFRW010000184.1:0-4788 GCA_035262945.1 Solirubrobacteraceae bacterium | reverse complement strand
CCCGAGGGCGTCGTAGAACACCCGGCCGCGGCCGTAGCGGCGCCACCACACGAGCGGGCCGCCGTTGTGCGCGCGCGCGACGACGTGGCGCTTCGAGCGGCCGCGGAAGACGTAGAACTCGTCGGTGATCCCGAACGAGCGGGTCGACGTGAAGCTGCGGTCCACGACGTCGACGCGCCCCGGTCCCGCCGGCGCGTGGCCGCGGAACTCGGCGCCGAGCATGCGCTGGAAGCCCGGCCAGTTGTCGAAGGTGTCGGCGGCCGAGTGCGTGCCGACGAAGCCGCCGCCGTCGCGGACGTAGGCGAGCAGCCGGCGCTTGCCGGCGGCGTCGAGGCGCAGGTGGCCGCTCGTGTTGAGGAACACCACCGCGTCGGCCTTGCGCAGCCGTGCGGCCGTGAGCTCGCGCGCGCCGCGAAGGAAGGTCGTGCGGTAGCCGAGCGAGGCGACCATCGCCTTGGCCGCCGGGATCGAGTCGTGGACGAAGCCGCGCGTCTCGGTGACGACGAGCAGCTGCGGCTGCGCCAGCGCCGCCGCCGCGAGGACCGTCGCGATCATGCGCCGACGGTAGCGCGACGCTCGAGGTACTCGGCGCGGTCGGCGAACGTCGCCCGCATCTCGCCGGTCACCTCGTCGAGGAACTCCTCGCGGTACGTCGCGTCGGTGAGCACCGCGATCGCGTAGTACAGGCCCGAGAGCGCCGCGATCGCGGCCGACACGCGCAACAGCTCGACGGTCAGCCCGAGACCGTCGGGGCCGATGACGTGGCCGGGCACGCCGGCCCATTCGTTGCGCACGGCCGGCTTCACGGCCAGCAGGCCGAAGGCGACGAAGAAGACGCCGACCGCGATGCTCACGACCAGCACCTGCAGGCCCTGCGAGACGAGCATCACGAGGCCGACGTTCACGCGCTGCGCGCGGGTGAGCGGCGGGCCGGTGCCCGCCTCGCGCTCGAGCGCCCGCACCTCGCGCGGCAGGCGCACGAGCAGGAACAGCGTCCCGACGGCGATGAGCAGGGCGGCGACGCCGATGAGCGACGCGTCGTCGAGGCCCGCGAACGTCTGCCACATCTCGGTGGTGAGGAAGAGGACGACGGCGAACAGCATGAGCAGTGGCACCGCGCGGGCGAGCAGCAGCAGCGAGGACGCGAGCTGGCCGACGACGCGGCGCAGCGCCCACGTCACGATCGCGAAGAGTCCGAAGCCGAACCCGAACCCGGCGAGCGCGACGAGCGCGACGTTCGCCCCCGCGGTGACGAGCGCGCTCGTGAGCTGGCCGCCGAAGAGCAGCGGCAGCAGCGCGGGGAGCACGATGAACACGGCCAGCTCCGGCGGGCCGAGGTCGCGCGGCAAGGCGGTGGCCGGGCGCCGGCGCAGGAGGTTCGTCAGCACCACCGCGCCCAGCATGAGCGCGAGCCCCGCGACGAACGCCCCCAGGTTCGCCAGCGGCGACCACGACAGGTTCAGAGCGCCGAGCAGTTCGCCCACGAACACGACGGCCAGCAGCGGGAACGCGCGCGGCAGCGCGTCCTCGCGCGCCGACCACCCCTCGATGAGCAGCGGCAGCCCCGCGCGGCGGAAGCGGCGCTCGTAGTCGTCGAGCTCCTCCATCGTGCTGGATGCAACCCGGCGCGGCGGACGGCTCGCGATCCGCCGCTGCTTACACTCAGCCGATGGCCGACCGTGTCATGCGCGACTTCCCGCTCTTCCCGCTCGGCACCGTTGCGCTCCCCCACGAGCTCGTGCCGCTGCACATCTTCGAGGAGCGCTACCGCACGATGATCGGCGAGTGCCTGGACAACGGCGGCGAGTTCGGGATCGTGTGGTCAGACGACGAGGGCGTGCAGCGGCCGGTCGGCTGCGCGATGGAGATCACCGAGGTCCTCGAGCGCATGGACGACGGGCGCATGAACATCCTCACGCGCGGCACGCGCCCGTTCCGGATCGTCGACGAGCGCCACGACCTCGCCTACCCGGCCGGCACCGTCGAGTTCCTGGTCGACAAGACCGAGGACCCCGATCCGAAGGCGATCGCCGCGGCACACGAGGCCTACGGCTCGCTCGTCGAGCAGGCGACCGACCGCCAGCCCGACTCCGACGAGCTCACGGCGATGACCGCCTACGACATGGCGGCGACGGTCGACTTCGGGCTCGACGCCAAGCAGGGCCTGCTCGACCTGCGCTCCGAGAACGCGCGACTGCGGCTCGTCACACGGCTGTTCCGCGCGGCGAGCAAGCGCCTGGACTTCATCGAGCGCGCGCAGGCTCGGGCGCGGTCGAACGGGAAGGTTCGCTTCTCTTAGAGGCCCACGCCGGGAGGCGGCGCTGCACCGCCAGCCACGAGCCGGCCAGGATGAGCGCGAGGCCCGCTACGGCCGCCACGCTGAACGGCTCGCCCAGCAGCACGACGCCGTAGACGACGCTGAAGCCGGGCGCGATGTAGGAGATGATCGACGCGCGCGCCGGGCCGAGCTCGGCGATGAGGGTGTAGAACCACAGGAACGCGATGCCGGTCCCTGCGGCGCCCAGCGTGACGAGCGAGGCGACCGCGTCGAGGGCGGGCGCGTGGTCCGGCGGCGCCGCGACGAGCAGCGGGAGTGTGAGGACCGAGACGATCGCCATCTGTCCGCCGGCGACGGCCACGGGCGGCAGGCCGTGCAGCTTGTGCTTGTTCAGCATCGCGCCCGCCGCGTAACAGAAGGCGGCGAGCAGGACCATCAGCCCGCCGATCACCTGGTCGCCGCTGCCCGTGAGGTCCAGGCCGAACAGCAGCACGACCCCGACCATCCCGACGCCGATGCCCACCGCGCCCCAGCCGCTGGAGCGCTCGGCGTGGTCGAAGCGGGCCGCGAGCAGGGCGGTGAAGATCGGCGCGCCCGAGACGAGGATCCCCGCCAGCTGCGAGTCGATGTCGTTCTCGCCGAACGTGATGAGCAGGAAGGGGACGCCGACCTGCAGCAGCGCGGTCGGCAGCAGCCAGAGCCTGCGGCCGCGCAGGTGCGACAGGACGCCCCACCGCGACGCGAGCGCCAGGAGCACCGCCGCGCCGAGCGCGGTGCGGATGCAGACGATCGCGCCCTCGCTGAAGTCGTCGAGCGCGACCTTGATGAACATGTAGGACGCGCCCCACACCGCGGCCGCTCCTGCCATCAACATCCACGTGCGTCGGGTCACCGGCGGGCAGCGTGGCAGCGGTCCGGCATCAGCGCAAACAACGGTTGCTGGGTCAGGCCATCAGCGGCGCTGATGGTTCGAGCTTGGCCTCGAGGTAGGCCAGGTACGGCCCGGGATCGAGGGGCCCGCCGACGACGCGCTCGAGCAGCTCGGTGGGCATCACCCGCCGGCCGAAGCGATGGACGTGCTCGGCGAGCCATTCGCGCAACGGCGCGAAGTCGCCCGCCGCCACGCGCTCGTCGAGATCCGGCAGCTCGGCGGTGATCCGCTCCCAGAGCTGGCCGGCGATGACGTTGCCGAGCGCGTAGGTCGGGAAGTAGCCGAAGATGCCCTCGGCCCAGTGGACGTCCTGCAGGACGCCGCGCACGTCGTCGGGCACGTCGATGCCGACGTAGTCGCGCATCCGCTCGTTCCACGCCGCCGGCAGGTCCGCGACGGCGAGGCCGCCGTCGAGCAGTTCGAGCTCGAGCTCGAAGCGCAGCACGATGTGCAGCCCGTAGGTGACCTCGTCCGCGCTCACGCGGATGAGGCTGGGGCGCACCGCGTTGACGGCCTGCTGGACCTGCTGCCAGGTGGTCTCGTCGAAGCGCCCGGGCAGCGCCGCCTGCGCATGCGGGAAGCACCAGCGCCAGAAGCCCGGCGAGCGCCCGACCATGTTCTCCCATAGCCGGCTCTGTGACTCGTGCCAGGCGCTCGAGGCCCCGCCGGCCAGCAGCGTGCGCGCGAGCGCCGGATCGACCTGGTGCTCGTAGAGGCCGTGCCCGAACTCGTGCAGCGCGGAGTACAGCGAGTCGAGATCGCCCTCGTCGTAGCGCGTCGTGATGCGGATGTCGCCGACCCCGGGGGTCGCCTGGAACGGGTGGACCGCGTCGTCCAGGCGCCAGGACTCGTCGTCGACGCCGACCGCCTGCAGCACGGTGCGCACGAGCGCGCGCTGCCCGGCCTCGGGGAAGGGGCCGCGTACCACGGCGTCGTCGGTCTCGGGCGCGCGCGCCACGAGCGGGACGAGGCCGTCGCGCAGCCGCGCGAGCGCGTCGCGCAGCTCGGACGTGCTCAGCCCCGGCTCGTAGTCGTCGAGGAGCGGGTCGTACGGGTCGTCGGCGTCGGGGAAGCATGCGCTGTAGCGGCGGCGCAGCTCGAGGTTGCGCTCGAGGAAGGGCGCGAAGACCCCGAAGTCGTCGCGGGCGCGCGCGTCGAGCCAGGCCGTGCGCGCGGCGACCGCGGTCCGCGCGAGCTCGGCGACGAGCTCGCCCGGGACGCGCCGGGCCTTGTCGAAGTCGCGCCGGACCATGCGTACGACGTCGCGCTCGAGCTCGTCGCGCGGCTGCGCGCCGTCGAGCAGCTCGCCGACATCGTCGTCGGTGAAGCGCTCGTGGGCCAGACGGCCGATCGTCGCGCGCAGCTCGCCGCGCGACTCCGCGCCTGCGGGGGGCATGACGACCTCGTGATCCCAGCCGAGAACAACGGCGGTGCGCTCGAGGTCGGAGACCTCGGCGAGGCGTTCGAGCAGCTCGTCCATCCGCACGAGGCTAACGGGCCAGGTGGCAACGGCCCTTGGCGACGTCGCGCGCGAGCTTCGCCAGATCGAAGAGCACGGGCGGCTGGCGCGCCGAATCGT
>DATFRW010000183.1:0-2211 GCA_035262945.1 Solirubrobacteraceae bacterium | reverse complement strand
CGTCGGTCTCCTCGTTCGGGTCCTGGCCGTGGCGCAGGTGCAGGAAGATGCGATCGTTCCCGTAGGCCTCGGGCGGACCGACCGGCTCGTCGACGATCGGCACGATGCCCTTGCCGTGCTTGCCGGTCGACTCGGCGATGAGCTGCTCGACCCAGAGCCCGAACGACTGCAGCGGCGGGTCGATGACATAGGTCAGCTTGTCGCGGCCGGCGAGCGCGAGCTCGCCCCACGCAATGCCGAGCCACACCCCGCTCGAGATGTCGCCGGACTCGAAGCTTTGGCAGTTCTCGACGGCGATGCCCGCGGCGTGCAGCATGCCCGCAACGTCGGCGCCCATGAGCGCGGCCGGGACGAGGCCGAAGTAGGACAGCGCGCTGTAGCGCCCGCCGATGTCGGGGTCGTTGAGGAACGTGCGGCGGAAGTCATGCTCGCGCGCGAGCTGCTCGAGGCCCGAGCCGTGATCGGTGATCGCCACGAACGCGCGGCCGTCGGACCGCCGTGACCAGAAGTGCTTGAACAGCGACAGCGTCTCGATCGTGCCGCCGGACTTCGTCGACACGAGGAAGAGCGCGTGCTCGAGATCGATCGCCGCCTCGACGGCCCGGATTGCGCCGGCGTCGGTCGAGTCGAGCACGTGCAGGCGCGGGCGGCCCTCCTGCTCGCCGAACGAGCGGCGGATGACCTCGGGCGCGAGCGACGAGCCGCCCATCCCGAGCAGCACGACATCGGTGACGCCCTCGTCGCGCACCTCGTCGGCGAACGCCTGGAGGTCGGGCAGCGCGTCGACCATCGCGTCGACGATCGTCAGCCAGCCGAGGCGGTTGGCGACCTCCGGCTGACCCGCGGGTCCCCAGAGCGTGTCGTCCTTGCGCCAGATCCGGCGCGCGACGTCGTCGTCGGCCGCCTGCTTGACGCGCGCGGCAACGCGCGGCTCGACGTCGTCGGGCAGCGAGGCCACGATCGACGGCGGGCGCTGCGTGATGATCGCCTCGCGCTTGTCCTCCATCGCCGCGAGCAGCTTGTCCATCGGTTCGACGAACTTCTCGACGCCCTCGCGGAGCAGCAGGTCGGTGACGTCCTTGAGGTCGATGCCGGCCGCGGCGAGCGCCTCGAGTGCGGGCGTCGGGTCCTCGTCGGCGGTGGCGCCGCGGATCTCCGCGTGGTCGCCGGCCGCGATCAGCGTGGCCATCGGCATGGTGTTGATCGTGTCGGGCCCGACGAGCTCCTCGACGTACATGACGTCGCGGTACTTCGGGTTCTTGACCCCGGTCGACGCCCACAGCGGGCGCTGCACGCGCGCGCCCGCCTCGCGCAGCCGGGCGAAGCGGTCGCCGTAGAAGATCTCCTTGAAGCGCTGGTAGGCGGCCCGCGCGTTCGCGATGCCCGCCGTGCCGAGCAGCTCGTCGTGGCCGGTGCCCTCGAGGCGCTTGTCGACCTCGGTGTCCACGCGCGACACGAAGAACGAGGCGACCGACGCCATGTCCACCGACTTGCCCTCGTCGAGACGGCGCTCGAGGCCGCGGATGTACGCCTCGGCCACCGCCGCGTACTCCTCGACCCCGAAGAGCAGGGTCACGTTGATGTTGCGCCCCTCGTAGGTCATCTCCTCGATCGCGGGGACGCCCTCGGCGGTGCCCGGAATCTTGATCATGAGGTTGGGCCGGTCGACGCGCGCCCAGTACTCGCGCGTCTGCTCGATCGTGCGCTGGGTGTCGAAGGCGAGGTCCGGGTCGACCTCGAAGGACTGGAAGCCGTCCGCGCCGCCGGTCTCGTCGTAGACGACCCGCAGGATGTCGCACGCGTCCTGGATGTCCTTGATCGCGAGCCCCTGGTAGATCTCGCGCGGCTGCTTGCCCGCGCGCGCGAGCTCGGCGAGCTGCTCGTCGTAGTCGTCGGAGCCGAGGATCGCCTGGTTGAAGATCGTCGGGTTCGACGTCACGCCGCGCAGGGACTCCTCCTCGACGAGACGGCGCAGTTCGCCGGTGGTGATGAGGCTGCGCTTGATCTGATCGAGCCACACGCTCGTGCCGGCGGCGGTCAGTGCCGCGAGGCGCTCGTTGACCTGTTGGGTGGCCATGTCGGTGTTCAGCTCTCTTTCGTCTCGGCTTGCAAGGGAAGTCCTTCCCGCTCCTGGGAGTCCAGCTCCTGACCGGCGAGCAATGCTGCGCCGCGGACGCCGGCCTCGGGGCCGTAGCGGGCCAGCTCGATGCG
>DATFRW010000182.1:0-19155 GCA_035262945.1 Solirubrobacteraceae bacterium | reverse complement strand
GGGCGAGCGGATGCGTGAACCGCACCCGGATACCGAGATCGATCAACGCGGCCTCCTCGGCCGGCTTCCCCGCTTCGCCCCTGATCCCGATGCTCTCGGCCGCGCGCCACAACAGGCTCACGTCGCCGACCGGCTCGGCCGCCGCCACCAGCAGGAGGCGCTGGGTCTCGTGCGGAAGCGCCCGGACTCGTTGCACGAAGGTCTCCTCGACGCGGTTCGCGAGCGGTCGCGCGTCGGGCAACGCAAACCCGCCCGCGAGCTCCGCCGGAGTCAATCCGCGCGGCAGCTCCAGCAAGGCGAGCGGGTTACCTCGAGTCTCGGCGACAATCTGATCGCGCACGCGCTCGTCGAGCCGTCCCGGCATCGCCGACGCCAGCAACGAGCGTGCGTCGTCGTCGGGGAGCCCGGCGACCGCCAGCTCCGGCAGGCCGGCGAGCTCGCGCGTGTCGCTGGGCTCACGAACCGCGAACACCATCGCGATGCGCTCGGCCAGCAAGCGGCGCGCCACGAAGGCCAGCGCCTGCGCCGAGGCCCCATCGAGCCACTGGGCGTCGTCGATCAGGCACACGAGCGGTTCGACCTCGGCCGCCGCGGCGAGCAGGCTCAGGACCGCGAGGGCCACGAGGAACCGATCGGGGGCGGCGCCATCCTGCATCCCGAACGCGACGCGGAGCGCATCCCGCTGCGGGCCGGGCAACCCGTCCAGCCCGTCGAGCATCGGCACGCACAGCTGGTGCAGGCCGGCGAATGCGAGCTCCATCTCGGACTCGACGCCCGCGACCCGGACGAGCCGGCACCCGGCTGCCTGGTCAACGAGGTACCCCATCAGCGCCGTCTTGCCGACTCCGGCCTCGCCCCGCATGACGATCACCGAGCTCTCCCCTGCCCGCACGCGCTCGAGCAGGCGGTCCAGCACGTCGCGCTCGTCACGTCGGTCTCGCAGCACCCCGGATTGAGCCTACTTTGGCGTGGCGTTCGACGCGGACTGGGCAACCCGGCGGTGCCGACTAGGGACTCGACGGGGCACTTTCCCGGACGCGACTGGGGTGTGTGCGAATCAAGAATCAGCGCCATGACCTCCACCGCACCGCCAAGTTCCGCCGCCTTCGAGTCGCCGACCGTCGGCGAGCTGCTCGAGGAGACCCTGCCGGTCATCGACACCGTCTACGTCGCGGGGCCTCCCGTGCTCCTGCTCTGGGCGGGCACCGTCCTGCTCGCCCTGATGCTCGCGGGACCGTTCGCGCTGCTGGCGATGGTCGTCGTCGCGCTGGCCGCCGTGACGGTGCTCGTTGGACTTGTTGGCGCGGTCGTCGCCTCGCCGTTCCTGCTCGTCCGCCACCTGCGCGCGCGCCGGCAGCGCCGCGCGGTCAGCGCCCCGGCGCGCCCGCTCGCGTCCGTCCAGCCGCAGCACGTGGCCGCATGAGCGCGCACGCAGAGATCTCCGACGCGCACATCGCGTCGTTCCAGGCAGTGCGCGGGCGCCTCTTCGGCATCGCCTATCGCGTGCTCGGCAGCGCCGCCGACGCGGACGACGTGGTGCAGGACGCGTGGATGCGCTGGCAACGCACCGATCGGGGCGTCGTGCGCGACGCGCCGGCGTTTCTTGCCGCGGCCACGGCACGCCTGGCGATCAACGTCACCCAGTCGGCCCATGCGCGGCGCGAGACGCGCATGGAAACGTTTCCTACGGAGCAGGTCGCGACCGATGCCGACCCCGCGCTGCGCGCGGAGCGGGCCGATGCGCTCGAGCGCGCGGTGGTCGAGATCCTCGAGAAGCTGCCGCACACCGAACGGGCCGCGTACGTGCTCCGCGAGGCGTTCGATTACCCGTACCGACGCATCTCGCAGGTGCTCGGCGTGAGCGAGCCCAACGCTCGCCAGCTCGTCACCCGTGCCCGCCTGCACCTCGCCGGCGAACCTCGCCGGCAGGTGACCGCCGCCGAGCGCGAACGTTTTCTCAGCGCGTTCGTCGACGCCGCACAGACCGGCGAGCTCACGAGGCTCGAACAGCTGCTCACCCGTGCCGCCTTCCGATGATTCCGCCCGCGTCGCCCGGTCATACCCTCCACTGCACCCAACGCGAGGAGCGAAACGCGGATGACGAAGGTCCTGCTCGACTTGAGTGTGTCGCTGGACGGCTACGCCGCGGGTCCCGACGCAAGCCCCGAAGCGCCGATGGGCCGTGGCGGCGAGGCCCTGCACGAGTGGATGTTCGCCGGCCGGTCAGCGGCCGAGGCCCGGAGCTTCATGACCGAGCAGTTCGCCGGAGTCGGTGCGGTCATCAGCGGCCGTCGCACGGCGGACCTGGGCATCGGTCCCTGGGGAGAGGAGCCGGTCTTCCACGCCCCGGTCTTCGTGGTCACGACACGGCCCGCCGAGACGATCGTCAAGGAGGGCGGGACGTCCTACGTCTTCGTCACCGAAGGCATCGAAGAGACCCTCGCTCGGGCCCGGGACGCCGCGGGGTCACACGACATCCGGATCAACGGCGGTGTGGACAGCGCCCGCCAGTTCCTCTACGCCGGGGCGGTCCAGGAGCTTCGCCTGCACCTGGTGCCGGTGGTCCTCGGCGGCGGGGAGCGGCTGTTCGACGGCGGGCTGCCGCCCGGCATCCACCTGCAGCCGCGCGAGGTGACCAGCACGCCGTTGGCGACGCATCTCACGTATGAGGTCACGATGCCCGCGTGAGCCGCCGCCCGCACCGGGACGTTCCTCGCGACGCGTTGGCCGCCGGCCTGGCCGGCGCGGCGTGCTCGGCGATCCCGTCGACGGCGTGGTCGCTGATACGAGGCGACGACGTGCTCGACGGCGCGCGCGCCGCCGGCGCGATGGTGCGGCCGGATGAGCCGCGCACCGCGGTCTTGATCGCGATCGCTGCGCCGGTTCATCTTGCGATCTCGCTCGGCTGGGCGACCGTCCTCGCTGCGGCGTTGCCGCGCGGCGGCGAGCCGGCATGGGGCGTCGTGGGCGGAATGGTGATCGCGACGCTCGACCTAGCGGTGATCGGGCGCCGCATTCCCGCCATCGCCAGGCTCCCGCAGGGGCGCCAGTGGGCGGACCATGCGGCCTATGGGCTGGCGGTGGGACTGGTGCTGCGTGCCCGACGGTCCGCCGCGTAAGGCGGTCCGAACCAGGTGGTCAGCGCGTCAGCGAGGCCCTCGTCGGTGCCCTCCCCCACCCAGGCCACGTATCCGTCGGGGCGAACCAAGGTCGCCGTCGGAGCGTCGACCTCGCCGAGCACCGGGAGCTCCCACCGACCTTCGTAGTCGGCGTCGACCAGCCGGACCCGATCCGCCCATGGCGCGATATCGATGCCGCCGGCCGCACCGAGGTTGAGGAGCACCGGCCGGGCATCGTGGAGCAGGGTGAACACCCGCAGCGGACCGTTGGCCGTGACCAGGTCGAGGTCGGGCATGCGGCGCCCCAGCAGCGGGTGCCCCTCGCCGAGGTCGTAGTGGATGTCCAGGCCGGACAGCCGCCCGGCGACCCGCTTGCGAGCCTCGTCGACGCTCAGCACATCGGCGACGACGTGGCGCAAGGCGTCGATGCGGGCGTCCTCGCGCGCGAGCGCGTTCAGCGCCATCGTCGTCTGCAACGCGCGCGCACCGACCGGATGCCGCTCGGCGTGGTAGGTGTCCAAGAGGCCTTCCGGCGATGTCCGCGTGACCACCTCGGCGAGCTTCCACCCCAGGTTCACGGCATCCTGCACACCGGTGCCGAGCCCCTGTCCACCCATCGGCGAATGCACGTGCGCGGCGTCGCCGGCCAGGAGCACTCGTCCCTCCCGATAGGAGGCCGCCTGCCGGGACGTATCGGTGAACCTCGAGATCGAGGTGGCACTGCGCAACCCGTAGTCCGTGCCCCGCAGGGCGACGAGCAAGTCACGGAGATCCTGCAGAGTCGGCTCATCGGTGAGCCCGAGCCGCTCCTCTCTCATCACGACCCGCACTCGTCCGTCATCGAGCGGGCCGAGGGCATGGATGCCCTTCTCGTCGCGGCGGATGCCGAACTCCGGCTCGCCATCCATCACGACCTCGGCGATCACTGAGCTCGTCGACGCATCCCACCCCGGGAACTCGATGCCGGCCGCCTTGCGGATCCGGCTGCGGCCTCCGTCGCAGCCGACGAGGTACGCGGCCCGCAGCGACTGGCCGTCGGACAGCTCGACGTCGACGCCGGTGTCGTCCTGCCTGAAGCCCGTCACCTCCCGTCCGCGGTAGACCGTCACCGGCAGCTCGCCGACCCAGCCCGCGAGGATGCGCTCGATGTGGTGCTGCCACAGCGCGAGGACGTAGTTGTGCCGGGTCGGGAAGTCGCCGATGCCCATCTGGACCCCGGCGAAGTCCCCCCAAACCTCGACCGTCTGCCCTTCGGCCAGGAACCGATCAGCGATGCCACGCTGATCGAGCACCTCGATGGTGCGTGAGAGCAGGCCGCCCGAGCGCGAGGCCTCGAGGTCCGGGCCGGCGCGCCGCTCCACGATCGCGACGTCGACCTTGGCCAGCGCCAACTCGGCTCCCAACATCATTCCCGTCGGACCTCCGCCGGCGATCACCACGGCGTGCTCGGTCATCTGACGGCGCGCGCGTGGAGTCCGATCGCCAGCGTCGTGAGGTGGTCCGCCAGCGCGGCCGCGAACTCGAGGTGCGTCTTCTGCAGCCGTTCGTCGGCGGCGCAGGCTTGGACCACGGCCTCGGGCGGCTGCGCATAGGCCCACAGCGCGGAGGTCATCAGCCAAGCGCCGACCCCGTAGCGCCAGGCATCGTCGTGGCTGAGCTCGGGCAGCGCGTCGCGGAACAGTTCCGCGAGGGCCTCGGCGTCGGTGATGGCGGCCAGCTTGTACCTGGTGACCGCCTCCACGGACACGTTGTGCTCGAGCACCGCGGCCTGGGCGCTGATGAGATCGCACAGGACCGGGCGCTCGACGAGCGACTGCGCGATCGCGGTCGCCAACTGCTCCGCGCGGCGCTTGAACCCCGCCCTGCGCCGGACGGCTGAGGGCAGTTCGGCTGCCAGATGGGCGAGCCACTCGCGGGAGGCGCTGGCCAGCAGCTCCAGCAGCACGGCCTCCCGCGAGTCGAAGTAGCGCAGGACGTTGGACTTGGCCAGCCCCACGCGCCGGCTCAGCTCGTTGAGCGAGAGGTCGGCGACGGGCATCTCTCGAAGCATCTCGGCCGCGGTCTCGAGGATCGCCTGGCTGCGCTGGGCGCGTTGCTCGTCGCTTCGGGCTCGTTGGAACGTGGTGGCCATGTCCATCATCTTACAGACCGGTGGTCTATTGACTGGTCCATCAGTGTGCGAACACCGGCTCGGCGGCATCGTCGGAAGCGACCTCCGGTGCACCGGACGGCAGCAGCAGCCACGCCATCAACGCGCCGACCGCGAAGATCCCGGCAGCCCACGTGAAGGCTGTGGTGTAACCGTGGACGGCGGCCTGCGCGGCAAGATCGGCGGCGGCGCGGTGCGTCGACGCGTACGTCCCCGCGGCGCCCGCCGCCAGCGTGCTCAGCAGCGCGGTGCCGACCGAGCCGCCGACCTGCTGACCCGTGTTGACGAGCGCTGAGGCCACGCCCGCGTCGGGGCCGTCGACGCCGCGCGTCGCCGTGTCCATCGCCGGGGCGAAGATGAGGCCGAGGCCGAGGCCCATCACGAGCAGGCCGGGGAGCACGTCGGTGACATAGCTCGAGTCGACGCTCACGCCCGTGAACAGGAGCATCCCCACGGCGCTGAGGAGCATGCCGGTAGCGACGAGCGGCCGCGGGCCGAAGCGCGGGAGCAGCCGGGTCTGACCGATCGCGCCGGCGGGCATGATCATCGCCACCATCGGGAGGAACGCCAGGCCGGAGACGAGCGGCGAGAGGCCGAGCGTCTGCTGCATGTAGTACGTGAGGAAGAGGAAGACGCCGAAGATCCCGGCGCCGACGACGGCGATGGCCAGGAAGCCGCCGGCGCGGGCGCGATCGGCAACGACGCGTAGCGGGAGCAGAGGGTGCTCGACCCGGCGCTCGATGACGATGAACGTCGCCAGCAGCGCGACGGCGGCGGCGAGCCCCGCAATCGTCACCGGCGAGCCCCAGCCGTGCGACTCCGCGTTCGAGAAGCCGTAGACGAGCGCGAAGAGGCCCGCCGAGGCCGTCAGCGTGCCGGGCAGGTCGATCCGCGACCGGTTCGCCTGCGCCACGCCGTCAGCGAGGAGTCGCACCGCCGCCACGGCGGCCGGGACCGCGAGGATGAGGTTGACGAACATCGTCCAGCGCCAGTCCAGGTACTCGGTCAGCGCACCGCCGAGGATCAGGCCGACCGCGGCGCCCGAAGCGCCGATCATGCCGAAGACGGAGAAGGCTCGGTTGCGCTCCTCGGGGATGGTGAACGTCGTGGTCAGCAGGCTCAGCGCCGCCGGCGCGAGCAGCGCGGCGAACGCGCCCTGCAGCGCGCGTGCGATCACGAGAACCCCGAAGCCCGGGGCGAAGCCGCCCAGCGCGGACGCCGCGGCGAACCCGACGAGGCCGACGATGAACACGCGCTTGCGGCCGAAGAGGTCGCCGATCCGGCCGCCGAAGAGCAGCAGGCTTCCGAACGACAGCGCGTACGCGGTGACGATCCATTGGCGCGACTCGTCCGAGAAGCCCAGCGCCTGCTGCGCGGAGGGCAGGGCGATGTTCACGATCGTCGCGTCGAGGACGACCATCAGCTGCGCAACACCGATGAGCGCGAGGATCAGCCAGCGACGGCGGCTGCCTGCTTGTGTGGAGGGCGACACGTCTCTACTCCCTTGACTCGATTACGGACCGGTGGTCTCTTGCTCCGTGTACTAAAACAGACCGTCGGTCTGTTGTCAAGAGACCGATGGTCTATAAGCGAGTCATGAAGTCCGGCTCTGAACGCTCAGCCACGGCGAAGCGCGCCGACATCACGCCAGGACTCCTTCGAGCATCGGACGGCCAACGCTCCCACGGCGCGGTTTCTCAACGGTTTCACCGCCCGGCGACGGGCGTCTCGAGACTTCCGCTAAGCAGGAAGCAGCGCGGAGAAGTTGGTCTCCACGAACCTCTGAACCGCGTCTGGGAGATCGGAGAACTTCTTCTTCGACCCCGGCACGCCGCCCTTGCCGATCGCGTCGACACACTCATCACGCTCGTTGCGGCGGAAGAAATAGTGAGTCTTCGTGACCGCCTTCGACTTCTTGCCCGGCGACCAACCCTCTTCAGTCACGTGGTAGGGATCGGTCGTCACATTCAGATGGTAGGTGCGGCCACCCTGCTCCCACGTCGCCATTCGTCCTTCCTTGTCCACGTCGATGCCGCCGATCATCTCCCGCTGAATCGCGATGTGATCGAGCACGCCCGAAACCGCGCGATTGCCAATGGCGCGTTGAAGGCGGAGCACATCGGCGGGCCTGAGCGAATCTCGTGCCGAGATGGCCGCGCGCGCCGCGGTATGGGACGCCTTGGGCCTTGACGTCAAACGTTTGTGCGTCCGCTCTTCCAGTTGCCTTGAAGGCATGGACCGCCTGAGCGTCCTCCTCCACCGCGCCGGTCGCCGGAGCTTGAGCGAACGATGGGGCATTCTCGGGGCACCTCGTGCGAAACCTTCACGGCGCGCTGCGGGGCTCAGCCGACGAACGCCGGCGGCGGCTCCCCCTCGACGGTCACCGGCACAAGCGCCAGCGGGCCGGACTCCCAATCCGCGCGGAGCATCCCGAAGACGTTGACGTCGTAGAAGTCGTCGCCGTGGCGGTGCCAGTGGCGCAGCACGCCCTCATGCCGGAAGCCGACGCCGAGCAGCGCCTTCGTGGAGCGGACGTTGTCGGGGTTCGAATAGGAGCCGAGGCGATGCATGCCGAGGACCTCGAACGCCAGGTGGGCCACGAGCGCCTTGGACTCCGCGTTCGCTCCGGTGCCCCAGAAGCGCTTGCCGAACCACGTCCCGACCATGCAGCGCAGGTCGCGCGGCGAGAACTCGTTGAGGCCGGTGATGCCCGCCGGGCCGCGCTCGCGGTGGACGATGAGCAGGTCGATCTGCTCGCCGCGCTCGCGCTGGTCGGCGAGGCGCTCGATGTAGGCCAGCGGCTGCTCGATCGAGGTGTACGGGCCCCACGAGAACCAGCGCGTGACCTCGGGGTCGCCGGCGAGCTCGAGCAGCGCCTGCGCGTCGTCGCGCTCGGGCAGCCGCAAGGTCAGCGTGGGACCATGCAACGCGATGCTGGCGCTGCTGTTCGACATCCACGGCAACCTACCGGCGCTCGAAGCCGTCCTCGACGACGCCCGCGCGGCCGGCGCGCGGCGCTACCTGCTCGGCGGCGACTACGCGGTGTTCGGCGGCTGGCAGCCCGAGACGATGGCGCGGCTGCGCGACCTGCAGGAAGCGACGTGGATCCGCGGCAACGTCGATCGGTGGGCGGCGAGCGAGCCGCCCGAGCACGAGCCCGCGCGCAGTGGTGTGCTCGCCACGCGCGACCTGCTCGACGCGGACACCGTCGCCGCACTCGGCGCGCTCCCACAGAGCGCCGACCTCGGCCACGCCACCCGCGCCTGGCACGCCTCGCCGAAGTCGGACCTCGCCTCGTTCTGGCCGGAGCCGGGGCAGGACGAGCCCGACCTGCTCGAGGGCGTCGAGGACCGCCGGCTCGTCTTCGGCCACTACCACCTGTCGTTCGAGCGCGTGGGCGCCTACGAGATCGAGCTCGTCGCTCCGGGCTCGGTGGGCATGCCGACCGACGGGGATCACCGCGCGGCCTGGGCGCTCATGCACGACGACGGGCGCATCGAGCGCCGCCGCGTCGCCTACGACCACGCGGCCAGCGCCGCGCGGGTGCGCGCGGTCGCCGGCGGCGCCCCGTGGGGCGAGGTCATCGCCGCGCGGATCGAGCGGGCTTCGATGGGCTGAGGAGCGCGCCGCGGCAGGCGGCGCGCTCCGCCGCAGCTATTCGCTGACGCGCTCGATGAGGAACGAGATGCGCACGAGCGCGCGCCACTCGTCGAGGTTGTCGCCGCGCAGGCCGGTCGAGACGACGTCGACCGCCTTGATGTTGCGCAGCGTCTGGCTCGCCTCTGCGAGCGCCGCCTTCACCGCGGCGTCGGAGCTCTCTGACGAACTGCCGACGAGCTCGATGATCTTCGTGACGGCCATGGCGCCTCCCTGGTCGGGATCGGGGACGGGGCGACTCTAACCGGCCCGCACAGCGCGGTTGCTAGCGTCAGCGCATGAGCAGCACGCTGTACTTCGTGGAGGGCGCCGGGGACGCCGCCGCACGGCGTCCGGCCGATGGCGACCGCCCATCCGACGGCGAGGCGCTCGACGCCTATTCGCGCGTCGTCACCGCCGTGGCGCGCGAGCTGGCACCGAGCGTCGCCAACCTGCGCGTGACGCGCCGCATCCGCGGCGGGCGCATGGCGATGGGCGGCGGCAGCGCCGTGGTCATCACGCCCGATGGCTTCCTCCTCACCTCCGCACACGTCGTCGAAGGCGCCGGCGGCGGCAGCGCCTCGTTCGTCGACGGCCGCGAGATGCACTACGACGTCGTCGGCGCCGACCCCCTCTCAGACCTCGCCGTCCTGCGGGCCGACGGCGATGCCCTCATCCCCGCCCGCCTCGGCGACGCGAGCGACCTGCAGGTCGGCCAGCTCGTCGTCGCGATCGGCAATCCGCACGGCTACGCGGGCTCGGTCACCGCGGGCGTGGTGTCCGCGCTCGGGCGCTCCCTGCCGGTGGGCCGCCGCGGCGGCCCGCACCGCCTCGTCGAGAACGTCGTCCAGACCGACGCCGCGCTGAACCCCGGTAACTCGGGCGGCGCGCTCGTCGAGGGCAGCGGGCGCGTGGTCGGCGTCAACACAGCGGTCGCCGGCGTCGGACTCGGCCTCGCCGTCCCGATCAACGACGCCACCCGCCGCATCGTCGCAACCCTGATGGCCGAAGGGCGGGTGCGTCGCGCATGGATGGGCATCGCGGTCGGGCCGCGGCCGCTGCCTCCGCGCGTTGCGGGCCGCCTGGGCCGCCGTGACGCGATCGAGATCATCGAGGTCGTCGAGGGCTCGCCAGCGGCGCGGGCCGGGCTGCGCCCCGAGGACCTGCTCGTCGAACTCGACGGCGTGCCGCTCGCGGGCGCCGACGACCTCCAGCGCCTGATGACCGCCGAGCGCATCGCCACGCCCGCGAAGGTGACCGTCGTGCGCGGCGGCGACCTGAGCTCGGTCACCGTGACGCCCGCCGAACTGCCGGACTGATGGATGACGAAGGCGTCGAGCTGGTCGGATCCGTCGGCCCGCTCGACGCCGTCGTCGTCGCGCTGCGCGAGTTCCTGCACCGGTCGGGGGCGGTGCGCGCCGTCGCGGTCGTCGACCGCGAGCCGGGCGAGCCGCCGGCAGTGATCGACTGTGGCCGCCTGCTGCCGATCGAGGTCGACTACGGCGACCGCGTCGTGCACCTCCCCCACTCGATCGAGCTCGATGCCGAACCGCCCGAGCTGCCCGACGTCCGCATGCTCCCGCCCTTCCAGGTCGACGCCGCTGAGGCCGAGATCGCGGCGCCGGTCGGCGGCGTCGCGCACCTCGCGGGCGCGGTGCGCGACCTGGCGGCCGCCCTCGGCGGGCGCAACGTCGCCATGGCGCAGTTCGCCACCAGCGACCCGGAGGCGCCGCTGGCCATCACCGCCCGCGCCGACGGCAGCGAGCCGATCGTCCTCGCGCTCGGCGAGGAGGAGTTCCCGATGGAGCCCGGCTGGCCGTGAAACACGCCGGACCGGGCCGTAGGCTGGCCCCGTGTCCGATCCTCTCGTCCTCACCGGCCGCGTCGTCACCTTCGACGACGCCCAACCCGAGATCGACGACGGCGCCGTCTACATCGGCGGCGACGAGCTGATCGCCGCCGTGAGGCCCCGCACCGCGCAGCCGCCCACGGGTTTCGACGGCGCGCGGCGGGTGCGCACCGGCGGGGTGATCTACCCGGGCCTCATCGACCTGCACAACCACATCGCCTACAACGCGCTCCCGCTGTGGTCGCCGCCGGGCCGCAAGGAGCCGTACACGTCGCGCTATCAGTGGCCGGGCGACAAGAGCTACGAGGGGCTCATCTCCGACCCCGCGAACGCGCTCGGCGCGCTGGCCGGCAAGGCGCACCTGAAGTACCTGGAGACGAAGGCGGTCATCGGCGGAGTGACCGCGATCCAGGGCACCGCGAAGACGGGCCGGCCGTACGAGGGCTGGCTCGTGCGCAACATCGAGCACGAGACGTTCAAGACGAAGAAGAAGTCCGTGTACGTCTCCGCGCTGCCGCTGCGCGACGACAGCGCCTACAAGGCCCAGTCCCAGCACCTCGAGCAGGGGCAGGCGTTCGTCTACCACCTGTCCGAGGGCACCGACCCCAAGCTGGTCGCCGAGTACGACAAGATGCGCGACGAGGACTGCCTCGCACAGGGCCTCGCGGCGATCCACTGCACCGCGCTCGAGCGGCCCAACTACAACGAGTGGGCGCCGGAGGGCGGGTCGGTCGTGTGGTCGCCGTTCTCGAACCTCTGGCTGTACCGCGACACGACCGACGTGCTGGCCGCCCGCGCCGCCGGGCTGCGCGTCTGCCTGGGCGCCGACTGGTCGCCATCCGGCTCGAAGAACCTGCTCGGCGAGCTGAAGGTCGCGGACCTGTGGAACAAGACCGCGCTCGCGGGCGAGTTGGGCGCGCGCGACATCTGCGCTATGGCGACGAGCAACCCGGCCGACGCAATCAACTGGGCCGGGAAGATCGGGCGCCTGAAGGCCGGCCTGCACGGCGACGTGCTCGTCACCACGGACCGCATCGCGAACGACCCGTACCGCAACCTCATCGAGTCGATCGAGCGCGACGTGCTGCTCGTCGCGATCAACGGCCAGCCGTTCTACGGCACGACGACCATGATGCGCGCGGCGGGCGCGGCGCGGGCCGAGCCGATCCGCTTCGGGCGGCTGCGCCGGTCGATCCAGCTCATCTACCCCGACATCCCCGAGGCCGACATGGGCTGGCAGGACATCCTCGACGACATCGCCGAGGCCGTCCGCGATCCGGTCGCGCGCTACCTCAAGCTCGAGAAAGAGCACGGCGACCCGGACCCCGAGAAGCGCCCCCTGTGGCTCATGACCGACAAGCCCTGGGACAACCCCCAGGTCACGAACAAGCCGGTGCCGGTCACGCCCGACGTCGTGCGCATCCCGCCGCTCGACACGCTCGTGCACGACCGCAAGTACTTCGACGCGGTCGCCGCCAGCCCGCTGCACGGCGGCAAGCTCGACGGGCTGCGCGACTATTACGTGTGAGCGATGTGGAACGACGCCTACGCGTCGCTGGCGCGAGCGGATCGAACCGGCGCGCTCGGCGCCGACGACCTCGAGCGCCTGGCGACCGCGGCGTACATGCTCGGGCGCGACGACGAGCACCTGAGCGCGCTGGAGCGTGCCCACCAGGCGCACCTGGCCGGCGGGGACACGCTGCGGGCAGCGCGGTGCGCGTTCTGGGTCGGCCTGCACCTCGCGCTCCGCGGCGAGCCGGCGCGCGCGACGGGGTGGCTCGGCCGCGCCAGGCGTCTCGTGGATCGCGAAGGGGCCGACTGCGTCGAGCGCGGCTACCTGCTGCTGCCGGTCGTGTTCGAGCACCGAGACGCCGGCGACCATGTCACGGCCGCCGCGGTCGCGGGCGAGGCGGCGGCGATCGGCGAGCGGTTCGGCGACGCGGACCTCTTCGCGCTCGCCGTCCATGAGCAGGGTCACCGGCTGGTCGTGCAGGGGCGCGTCGCCGAGGGCTTGGGCCTCCTCGACGAGGCGATGGTCGCCGTCACGGCCGGCGAGCTGTCTCCGATCGTCGGCGGCATCGTGTACTGCGGCGTGATCCTGGGCTGCCAGGACGCCTACGAGCTGCGCCGCGCCCACGAGTGGACGGCCGCGCTGACGAGCTGGTGCGAGCGCCAGCCCGACATGGTGCCGTTCACCGGCCGCTGCCTGGTCCACCGCGCGGAGATCATGCGGCTCCACGGCTCGTGGGCGGACGCGCTCGACGAAGCACAGCTCGCCGGGCGGCGCTGCCTCGAGGGCAACAACGAGCGCGCCGCGGGCGAGGCGCACTATCTCCAAGGCGAGCTGCACCGCCTGCAGGGCGACCTCGGCGCGGCCGAGGACGCCTACCGCGACGCGAGCCGCCGCGGCTGGGAGCCGCAGCCCGGCCTGGCCCTGCTGCGGCTGGCGCAGGGCAAGAACGCGGCCGCGGTCGCAGCGATCCGGCGCGTGCTGAGCGAGACCGCCGATCCGCCGAAGCGCGCCGCGCTTCTGCCCGCCTGCGTCGAGATCATGCTCGCCTGCGGTGCGGAGGACGAGGCGCGCCGCGCCTGCGACGAGCTCGAGGAGGTCGCGGCCGGCTACGAGAGCGCGATGCTCGCCGCCCTGGCCGCACATGGGCGCGGAGCGGTCGACCTCGCCGGTGGCGACGCCGCCGCCGCGCTCGTCGCCGCTCGGCGAGCCTGGAGACTGTGGCGAGAGCTCGAGGCGCCGTATGAGGCGGCGCGCGCCCGCGTGCTCGTGGCGATGGCCTGCCGCGCGCTCGGCGATCACGATTCGGCGGCGCTGGAGGTCGACGCGGCGCGCGCGGTCTTCGAGGAGCTCGGCGCGGCGCCGGAGCTCAGGCGCATCGCATCGCTCGGCGGCGACGACAGACACGGCCTCACCCGGCGCGAGCTGCAGGTGCTGCGCCTCGTCGCGGCCGGAGAGACCAACAAGGCGATCGCCGCGGAGCTGGTCCTCAGCGAGCGCACCGTCGATCGGCACGTCAGCAACATCTTCGCCAAGCTCGGGGTGTCATCGCGCGCCGCCGCGACCGCGCGCGCGTACGACCACCAGCTCGTGTGAATGGGTGAAACCACGCACGCGTTCCGCTGCGTGAGTTGGGCCCTTCACCCGATGCGCCCCGCGGGTGCGCGGCGCCACAGTGGCGGCCATGCACCGCGAGCGACTGCTGAAGGGCATCCCGGTCACCGAGCACCGGCTCGAGCTGGCCGGCGTCTCGACTGCCGTTCTCGAAGGCGGCAGCGGGCCGCCGGTGGTGCTGCTCCACGGGCCGGGCGAGTTCGCGGCGAAGTGGCTGCGGGTGCTTCCGGCGCTCGTGCAGACGCACCGCGTGATCGCGCCCGACCTGCCGGCCCATGGCACGTCGGAGATCGCGGGCGGGCGCCTGGACGCCGACGGCATGACCGCCTGGATCGACGCGCTGATCGCGCGCACGTGCGCGTCGCGGCCCGTGCTCGTCGGCCACGTCCTCGGCGGCGCGATCGCCGCGCGCTTCGCGATCCGTCACGGCGACCGTCTGCACGCGCTGGTCCTCGTCGACACGCTCGGCCTCCGCCGCTTCCGGCCGCAACCTCGCTTCGCGATGACGCTCGCGGCGTTCCTCGCGCACCCGAGCGAGCGCTCGTACGACCGCTTCATGCGGCAGTGCTCCTTCGATCTCGATGCCTTGCGCGAGGAGATGGGCGACCGCTGGGAGCCGTTCGTCGCCTACAACCTCGATCGCGCCCGCTCACCGAGCGCCAAGGTCGCGGGTCGCCTGCTGCGCGAGCTCGGCATGCCGCGCATCCCGCCCGACGAGCTCGCGCGGATCACCGTTCCCACCACGCTGATCTGGGGACGCAACGACCGCGCGATCCGGCTGCGGACGGCCGAGGCGGCGAGCGCGCGTTACGGCTGGCCGCTGCGCGTCATCGACGAGTGTGCCGACGACCCCCCGCGCGACCGGCCGGATGCGTTCCTCGCCGCGCTGCGCCCGACCCTCGCCACGGAGGCTCCATGACCAGCCATGCCATCGACGAGCCCGTCGACGCGCTGCGCGGCCGCCTGCACGGCCAACTGCTCGTCCCGCGCGACGCGGACTTCGAGGACGCCACGCGCCTGTGGAACGGGCTCATCGACGCGACGCCGGCGTTCGTCGTCCAAGCGGCGAGCACGGCGGATGTCGTCGCAGCCGTGAACGCGGCTCGCGACCACGGCCTCGCGCTGTCGGTACGCGGCGGGGGCCACAACATCGCCGGGACCGCGCTGGCCGACGGCGGGCTGACGATCGACATGTCGCTGCTGCGCGACGTGCTCGTCGATCCCGACGCGCGCGTCGCGACGGTGCAGCCGGGCTGCCTGCTCGGCGATGTCGACCGCGCGACGCAGCGCCACGGTCTGGCAACGCCGTTGGGGTTCGTCTCCGAGGTCGGCGTCGCGGGCCTGACGCTCGGCGGCGGCCTGGGCTACCTCACCCGCCGGTTCGGGTGGACGGTCGACAATCTGCTCGAGGTTGAGATCGTCATCGCCGACGGAGCGGTTCGGCGCGCGAGCCGTGACGAGCACGCCGACCTGTTCTGGGCGATCCGGGGCGCCGGCGCGAACCTTGGCGTAGTCACGTCGTTCACGTTCCGCCTGCACGAGGTCGGGCCGACGGTGTTGGGCGGCCTCATCGCATGGCCGTTCGAGCGGGCCGCCGAGATCCTCCCCGCGTATCGCGACCTCACCGCCGAGGCACCGCGCGAGCTGGCGGTGTGGATGAACATGCTCCGCGCGCCGGCGGCGCCATTCGTGGCGCCTGAGTGGCACGGCAAGCGCATCTGCGCGATGGCCGTCTGCTACAGCGGCGACCTCGACGCCGCGGACGAGGCGCTCGCACCGATCCGCGCCATCGGCGATCCGGTCGTGGACCTCCTCGCCGAGCAGCCGTACACGCAGGTGCAGTCGTACCTCGATGCCACCGAGCCCAAGGGAATGCACTACTACTGGCGCACCGAGTACATGGCCGAGCTTGGCGACGAGCTGCTCGCGGCCTGGCGGGACGCGGCGGCCGACTGCCCGATCGCCGAGGCGCAGATGGGCATCCTGCACCTCGGCGGAGCGCTCAACGAGCGCCCCGAGGACGATGGTGCGGTCGGCAACCGCGACGCGCGCTACGTGGTCGGCGTGCTCGGCATGTGGGAGCCGGGCGAGCCCGGCGCGGCGGCCTTCCCGTCGTGGGTGCGCGGCGCCTGGGAGCGCATCCGGCCGTTCTCGACCGGCGCGACGTACATCAACTTCCAGGCCGCGGACGAGGGCGCCGAGCGCGTCCGCGCGGCGTACGGCGCCAACTTCGATCGCCTCGTCGAGGTCAAGACGGCGTACGACCCCGACAACCTGTTCCGCGCGAATCGGAACGTTCAACCATCTGGTTGATATTTTCGCGCTGGCCAACTAAACTCAACCATGTGGTTGAGGATCCCGTGGTGGCGATGGACGCGGTCTTCCACGCGCTCGCCCACGGCACCCGGCGCGACATGCTCGGCCGCCTGGCGGGCGGCGAGCTGACGGTCGGCGAGCTCGCCGCGCCGCTGACGATGTCGCTGGCCGCCGCGTCCAAGCACGTTCAGGTCCTCGAGCGCGCCGGCCTCGTCCGGCGGACGGTCGACGGCCGGCGCCACGTGTGCCGCCTCGACCCGGCTCCGCTCGCGTCCGCCACCGCGTGGCTGCGCTTCTACGAAGGCCACTGGACCGAGAGCCTCGACAACCTCGAGGCCCTCCTTCGCGCCCCCGAGCAGGAGAACCGATGAACGCCGTCACACTGCAGCGCACGATCGCCGCCCCGCCAGACGAGGTCTACCGCACCTGGCTCGAGCCCGACCTCATCCAGCGCTGGATGGCGCCGGGCGATCTCGAAGCGACGCGCGTCGAGGTCGACGCTCGTGTCGGCGGGGCCTATCGCGTCTGGCATGGCGACGCGGGCGGCTTCGAGGCCGAGATCCTCGAGCTCGTCCCCGGTGAGCGGATCGCGTTCCGCTGGGGCTTCGTCGGGCCCGACCGCCTCGACGGGCCGGTCTACGACTCGCTGCTGACCGTCACGCTGCGCCAGGCGGCCGGCGGCGGCACCGAGCTCACCCTCGTCCACGAGCGCCTCGAGGCGCTGCGCGCGGCGATGCCCGACGTGGCCGACAGCGTCGGCTATGGCTGGGCGTCGGCGCTCGACAAGCTCGCTACGGCCGCGCCTCCTTCGGCACGGTGACCGTGATCACCGGCCGCCGGCGGCCGGTCCCCGCCCGGTCGGCCCAGCCGTCGTCGGTCGCCATCCATGCCGGCGAGCCGGCGGGCAGGTCCTCCATCGGGATCGGCTTCTTCTCGCCCGCGGCGAAGCTGCTGCCGTAGGGAGCGAGCGTGCGCTTCTTGTCCGGATGCGCGATCGCGGGCGCGAGCGCGTCCAGGCCCTTGTTCCAGTTGGCCAGCATCTTGGTGATGAGGGCCGCGTGATTGCCCTGGTTGCGCCCGGCGGCGCTCTCCGGCGCGGTCGGGTGCGTGATGCGCTGGTAGGCCACCGACGGCTTGCGCGCCGGCGACCACTTCTGCCACGCCTTGTCGGCGAGCCCGCCGAGGGCGACGACGGCCTCGATCGGCTCGTGGTCGAAGATCGCGTCGAGCCACTTGCCGCGGTACGTCGCGATGCGCGTCGCCGCGGCGTTCTTCGAGGCCGGCCCATACACGCTGTAGAGGAACGTGTTGACCATCACGTAGCTGCGGTCGATGCCGAGCTTGAACAGGAAGCCCTGAAGGCGATGGCCGGCCTCCCCCACCAGGATCCGCCGCGCGATCGTCTCGTGCTGCGCGGGGTCCTGGCCGATGACGAGGACGCGCGCGGTCCCGTCGAGCCGGCCGCGGTGGAAGACCGGCCCCCACTCGAGTCGGAAGCCGCCGGCCGGGTAGGCGGCGGCGCCTGGGTAGCTCGCGACGAGCGTGCGGAACGGCTCGTCGGCGTAGCCGGGATCGAAGGCGGTGGGCATGCGCGCAGTCCTACACCGCGCCGGCTGCGCCGGTCAACCGGCCCGCCGCGAGCGGACGCCGCGGCGGGCCGGCTGGCACCGAGATCAGCCCATCGCGGGCAGCGGCTTGACGTGCGGCCGCGGCTGCAGGTTGACCAGCGGCGACACCTTGAGCGCCTGCACGGTCTGCTGCGGCTGGACGAACGGCACGTCCTGCTTGCACGACGTGCCCGGCGCGGGCAGCGTGCCGTCGTTGATGTAGGCCTCGACCGCGGGGTCGATGCAGTCGGGCGAGTTGCCCGAGTAGGCCGTGTGGCCGTCGCCGCGCATCGTGAGCAACCGCGCGTTGCCGAGGTCGCGCACGAGGTTCTTCGCGCCGCGGTAGGGCGTCGCCGGGTCATACGTCGTCGCGACGACGAGCGGCGTCACGGCCGAGTTCGGGATGTGGAACGGGCCGAGGTACGCGTCCTTGTCGCGGTACGGCCACAGCCCGTAGTTGAGCTCGACGTAGCCGTTGTTCCAGAACGTGTGCTCGTGCTCGGACCACGAGCGCTTGCCCGCGCTGAAGTACACGTCGGTGTTGCGCGGGTACTGCTGCTCGGCGGCCCCGATCGTGAAGTACCGATCGTTGCCGGGCCCGAACGTGCCGTCGTCGTTGCGGCCGTAGAAGCCGTCGGCGAGCTGGCGCAGCAGCGTGGCGTCGTTGTTGTTGGCCGCCTCGGACAGGGCCTGGGCGAGCTCGGGCCAGAACTGCTTCGCATAGAGCTCGCTGGCCGCGCCGAAGATGATGTCGTCCCCGTCGACCGGGCGCGGATCGCTACCCCCGGCCGGGATCGGCGACTGGTTGGCACGGTCGACGAGCTGGTCGAAGGCGTCCCACGGATCATCACCGCCGAAGCCCAGGCAGTTGACCTGATCGCGCGCGCAGGCCTGGAAGAAGCGGCCGAACTCCCGCTCGAACCCGCCGCTCTGGGCGCTCAGGTCGGAGAGCGGATCGTTCATGTAGTCCGTCGCGTCGACCGGCCCGTCGAGCACCATCCGGCTGTAGTTGCGCGGGAACAGGCTCGCGTACGTCGCGCCGAGGACCGTGCCGTACGAGTAGCCGAAGTACGCGATCTGCTTCTCGCCGAGCGCTTGACGCAGCAGGTCGATGTCACGCGCCACGTTGGCCGTCGACACGTGCGGCAGGATCGTCCGGTTCAGCTCGCCGCAGCGGGCGATGTAGCGCAGGTCCTTGGCGATGAGGGCCTGCGGCTTGACGTTGTCGGGCGTCGGGAACGGCTGCGAGTAGATCCCCTGGGTCTCCTGGTTGGCCTTGCAGTCGATCGCCGGCTCGCTCTGGCCGACGCCGCGCGGGTCCATCCCGATGATGTCGTAGCGCTGGTTGAACGCCG
>DATFRW010000181.1:0-4623 GCA_035262945.1 Solirubrobacteraceae bacterium | reverse complement strand
GTGGAACCACGATGCCAGCGGCGGCATCGCGAAGCACGCGTCCTCGGTGAGCATCGAGACGACGGTGTCGACGTCGCCGCGCTCCCAGGCGCCGACGTAGTCCTCGACGAGTGCGGTGAGCTCGTCGTCGCCGAGCTCGCGCAGGGTCGCCTGCTGGGTCTGGTCGGGCAGCTTCTCGTCGACCGCCTTGCGCGCCCGCTGCAGCGCGCTGTTGACCGACGCGACGGTGGTGTCGAGTGCGTCGCCGACCTCCTTCGCTGAGAAGCCGAGCACCTCGCGCAGGATCAGCACCGCGCGCTGGTTGGGCGGCAGGTGCTGGAGAGCGGCGACGAAGGCCAGCTCGACGCTCTCGCGCAGCTCGTAGCGCGCGTCGGGCGCCGCGAGGCCGTCGGCGAGGCTCTCGTCGGGGTAGGGCTCAACCCACACCGACTCGATGACCGGCTCGCCCGGCCCCACGTGCGGGTCCGTCGCCGGCGCGTAGTCGATCGGTAGGACGCGCTTGGGTCGCTTCGCGATGAGGTTCAGGCAGGTGTTCGTGGCGATCGTGTAGAGCCACGAGCGCAGCGCGCTGCGCCCCTGGAAGCGCTCGAGGCCGCGCCACGCGCGCAGCGAGGCGTCCTGCAGCGCGTCCTCGGCGTCGTGGACCGAGCCGAGCATGCGGTAGCAGTGCGCGTGCAGCTCCGCGCGATAGGGCTCGAGCAGCCGCCGGTAGGCATCCTCGTCGCCCGCCTGGGCCGCTTGCAGCAGCGCACCTTCCGCCATCCCGTCCCCAGGTTAGGCGTTCTGCTCCCGGCGCACGTTGCCGTCCGCTCCGGCACGTTCCGGTAGGAATGCGCCCATGGCCGACCCCATGCCGCGCCGACCGCAGGCGATGAAGGCGACGCTGAGCAACGACGTCTTCGACAACCCCAACTGGATCGTCGAGCGCAAGCTCGACGGCTACCGCTGCCTCGCGTTCCGCGACGGCGGGTCCGTCGACCTCGAGTCGCGCAACTTCCTGTTGCTCAACGACCGCTACCCCGAGGTCGCCGAGACCCTCGAGCAGAGCGAGTGCACGCGCTTCGTCGTCGACGGCGAGGTCGTCGGCATGGTGCACGGCAGGTCGAGCTTCGAGGCGCTGCAGCAGCGCGGCCACGACCCCGGCGTCCGCATCGCCTACTACGTGTTCGACATCCTCTGGCTCGACGGGGTCGACCTGCGCGCCAGGCCTCTGCTCGAGCGCAAATCGGCGCTGCGCAATGCGCTGCGCTTCGACGGCGGCGCCGTGCGCTGGACGCCGCATCGGCACGCGAGCGACGGCGAGGCGCACCTGGCCGACGCCTGCCGGCGCGGATGGGAGGGCCTCATCGCCAAGCGCTCCGACAGCACCTATCAGGGGAAGCGGTCCGGCGACTGGCTGAAGTGGAAGTGCTCCGCGGAGCAGGAGCTCGTCATCGGCGGGTACACGGCGCCGAAGGGAAGCCGCCACGCGTTCGGCGCGCTGCTCGTCGGCTACTACGACGGCGACCAGCTGCGCTACGCCGGCAAGGTCGGCACCGGCTTCAACGAGCAGGAGCTGCAGACGCTCGGCAGGCGCATGCAGGCGCTGCGGCGCGACGAGACGCCGTTCGCCATCGGCTCGCCGAAGGGCCGCGACACGACGTGGATCGAGCCGGAGATCGTCGCGCAGGTCGCCTTCACCGAGTGGACGCGCGATGGCTCGCTGCGCCATCCCCGCTATCTCGGCCTACGCGACGACAAGCCGGCGCGCGACGTCGTGCGCGAGCGCCCCACCTGAGTGGTCCGTTCTCACCGAGCGTCGGGGCTGACAGAATGACGCGATGATCGGGGGCGATCTGCCGGTGGCCGGTTGAGCGCGGCACGCGGCTTCCTCCTGGGAGCGCTGGTGGCCGGCGGCGGTCTCGCGTGGCGCGGGGCGAGAATGCAGCGCCGCCAGCAGCGCCTGGTGCGCGAGCTGACCGCCACGCGCGAGCAGCTCGACGGCATGCTGGCCAACCTCAGCGAGGCCGTCACGGTCACCGACCGCGACCGCCGCATCCTCTACGCCAACCAGGCCGCCGCCGATCTGCTCGGACACGCGAGCCCCGAGGAGGTTCTCGCCCAGCCGCTGGGGAGCATCGCCGCGCGCTGGGAGTCGACCCTCGAAGACGGCCGTCCCATGCGACCCGAGGACGTCCCGAGCTGGAAGATCGTCCGCGGCCTGCCCGCCGCGCCGATGCTCGTCCGGGTCGTCGACCGCGGCACCGGCGAGCGCCGCTGGCGCCTGGTCAAGGCGTCGCCGCTGCGCAGTCGCGAGGGCGAGCTGCTGGCGGTCAGCGTGATCGAGGATGTCACCGAGGCCAAGGAGGCCGAGCAGCATCAGCGCTTCCTCGCGCAGGCGGGCGAGGCGCTCGCCTCCTCCCTGGACTACGAGGAGACGTTGCAGCGCGTCGCGCAGCTCGCGGTGCCGGACCTGGCCGACTGGTGCGTCGTCGACGTCCTCGACGCCGGCGGTCGGCTGGAGTCGGTGGCGATCGCGCACGCGGACCCCGAGAAGGTCTCCCACGCGCGCGAGCTGCGCACGCGCTACCCGCCCGAGCCCGGCGAGTCCGGGCTCTACGGCGTCGTGCGGACCGGCCAGCCGCAGCTCTACGCGGATATCCCGGACGCGTTCCTGGAGCAGAGCGTCCCCGACCCCGAGCGGCTCGAGGAACTGCGCGCGATCGGCATGCGGTCCGTCATGCTCGTGCCAATGGCGGTGGCAGGGCGGGTCGTGGGCACGGTCACCTTCGTCTCTGCCGAAAGCGGCCGCTCGTTCGACGAGGACGACCTCGAGTTCGCCGGCGAGCTGGCCCGGCGCGCCGCGACCGCCGTCGAGAACGCCCGGCTCTACCGCGACCGCGAGCAGGCAGCGCGCACGCTGCAGGAGAGCCTGCTGCCGGCACGCCTGCCGTCGCTGCCGGGCTGGGAGCTCGCGTCCTCGTACGCGGCCGGCGACACGACCGCCGAGGTCGGCGGCGACTTCTTCGACGTCGTCGAGCTCGACGAGGGCTTCATGGCGATCATCGGCGACGTCACCGGCCGCGGCGTCGAGGCGGCGGCGCTCACCGCGCTGGCGCGCTACACGCTCGCGACCGCGGCCCGCTTCGACCCGTCGCCGAGCGCCGTCGTGCGGCTGCTCAACGACGTCCTCGTCGAGCGCGCGGGCATCTCGCTGCTCACCGTGGCGTGCGCGTACATCCTCCCCACGCCGACGGGCGCGACGATGCGGCTGACGAGCGCCGGCCATCCGCTCCCCGTGCTCGCCCGCGCGGGCACCCCTGCGCCGTCGACGGTCGGCCCGCGCGGGCTGCTGCTCGGCATGTCCGCCAACGGACGCTGGAGCGAGCAGGTGATCGACCTCACGCCCGGCGACGCGCTGCTCTTCTACACCGATGGGGTGACTGACACACCGTCCGGACGCGAGCGCTTCGGCGAGGACCGGTTGCTGGCCGCGATCGCGGAGGCGGCCGGGCCGGTCGGCATGATCGAGTCCGTCCAGAACGCGCTCCGCGACTTCCAGGTTGGCGACGTCGTCGACGACCGCGCGATGCTCGCGCTGCAGCTGGGCAACGTCCCCGGCGCGCAGGGCCACGACGATCACCAGATGCTGCCCGAGGCTTCGGTGATCTGAGCCATGGAGCAGCGCACCGCACCGGAGGTCGAACGGCTCGAACTGCGCACGCAGGCGACGCCCGCGGCGGTGCCGGGCGTGCGTCGCGCCGTCGTCGACTTCGCCGAGCTGCACGGCGTCGGCGTGCCGCCCGACGTCGCGCTGGCCGTCAGCGAGGCGGTCACGAACACCGTCATCCATGCGTATCGCGACGGCCGCGCCGGCGAGGTCCGGGTGGTCGCGTGCGCCGAGCCCGATCGGCTGGTCGTCGTGGTGCGCGACTACGGCTGCGGGATGAGCCCGCACCCCGACAGCCCCGGCCTCGGGCTCGGGCTGTCGGTCATCGGCCGGCTGTGCACCGAGCTCAACATCGAGCGTCCCGAGGATGGCGGCGGGACGCGGCTGCGTATGTGCTTCGCCGCGTCGTGATCGCCCGCGGGGCGGCGCTGGCCGCGCTCGCGCTCCTGGTCGCCGCGTGCGGCGGCCACCAGCGCACCACTGACGCTCCGCGCCGCGCGGCCGCGGCAACGTGCCCCGACGCTGGCCGATCCGACGTGGACGGCGGGCAGTTGCAGGTGCCGTCCGGCGCGCGCGCCGGCGCGACGCCGCTGATCGTCGTGGTCGTGCCGGGCGGCGACGGCGACGCCGACGACCGCCTCGGCGTGACCGCCGCGGCGACGCGCGCCGGCTTCGCCGTCCTCTACCCCACCTCGAACGACGGCTTCTGGACGCTCAACCACCGCCAGGGCGATGCGGACGTCGCCGCGGTCCGCGGCCTGCTCGACCGGACGCTCGCGGGCGGCTGCTTCGACGAGCGGCGGCTCGCCATCACCGGCGTGTCGAACGGCGCCGGCTTCGCCGCGCGCATGGCGTGCGAGCTGCCCGGCCGCTTCGCGTCGGTCGTGCCCGTCGCCGCCGGCTACCGGGCGCTCGATCCCTGCCCGTCGAACGCGCGCGGCTCGTTCCTGGCCATCCACGGCACCGCCGACACC
>DATFRW010000180.1:0-5775 GCA_035262945.1 Solirubrobacteraceae bacterium | reverse complement strand
TACAGCGTGCTCGACGGCGAGATCCACCTGCCGACGTTCACCGGCAAGTTCGAGTCGAACATCAAGCCGCTGCGGAGCGCGATCGCGGCCGGGCTGTTCCTGGACGCCGACAACTACGCCCGCCTGGAGTACAAGCTCTCCCCCTCGGCGACGCTCTGGACGTCGCTGCCGGGGACGTTCAACGCGCTGCCGAACAAGCAGGTGGAGTTCCCGCCCGGCACGACGACCGTGCTGGCCGACTTCAAGGTGGTGCTGACCTCCAACGCCAACACCCGGAGCCCGCTGGTCCGGGGGATCGGCGTCGTCCACGACCTGCACACCGACCTGCGGCAGGTGATGACGCTGCCGGTGCTGTGCGCCGACGGGCTGGTCGACCGCGAGGGCGGGCCGCTGCCGTACGGCGCCGACGGGATACGCGACATCCTGCGGGCCGCCCACGACACCCCGGCCGGCGTCGAGGTCACGTTCCCGGACGAGAGCACCCGGGTGGTGAAGATCGTCGGCTGGCGCGGCGTGCTCGCCTGGGACCGGCGGATCGAGACCTGGCGCGCCGCCTTGCTGCTGCACCTGAACGAGGTCAGCAGCGTGCAGCGCACCGGCCAATATTTCCGGCTCGAGAACCTGACCTACGGCGATATGGAGGCGTACTCCTACGCCGAACTCGAAGTGATCTAGCGTGAGAGGCCTCCCGTGACGCGCGTCCCGAACACGACGTACTCGGCGCTCGGGACCGACTTCGAGCGGGCGACCGAGGGCGCCGACCTCTTCAAGAAAGAGGACCTGCAGAAGCTCGCGTACGCGACCGAGGTGTCCGACCACAGCGCCGGCTACGGGCTGCCGGTCGCGCGCCTGAAGGCGACCTGCGTGCTGCAGAGCGCGGACGCGACCCACAACTACGTGTTCGCGACCTCGCCGATCGGGGCCGACCGGGTCGTGACCTGGCCGAACCTGACCGCCGACGACACGCTGGTGTTCGAGAAGCAAGCGCAGACGCTCTCGGGCAAGACGCTCACGAGCCCGGTGCTGAACAACCCGACCGTCAGCGGGCCGGTCACCGGGGCCGCGGGCCTGCGCTCGGACACCTCGATCCTGGCCGAGATCGACTACGACAACAACGGCACCGCCGAGTTCTTCGCGGTGCGCCAGAACGGGACGACGGCCGACCTGTTCCGGGTCAACGAGACCGGCCAGGCGTGGCTGCCCCAGGCCGGGGCGGGCGGGGGGCTGCGGATCGGCGGCGACGTCGACATCTACCGGTCGGCGGCCGACCAGGCGACGACGCCGGACGACTGGATCGCGCGGACGCTGCGCTCGACGGTCGCGGTCGGGACCGCGCCGCTGGTCGTCGCCTCGACCACGCAGGTCGTCAACCTGCACGCCGACCTGGTCGACGGGGTGCACGTCGGCAACGGGAGCGGCCAGGCGCCCTGGTCGAACGGGGTCGTCAACACCAACCTGAACGCCGACCTGCTCGACGGGTACCACGCGGACGAGAACGCGACCGCGACGACGGTCGCGGCCCGCAACGCCTCGGGGTACCTGTTCGCGAGCTTCTTCAACTCGGTGGCCGAGCTGCGGGCCAACGACACCCCGAACGCGCTCGCCGGACGGGTCGGCGGCGGCGACAACTACCACCGCTGGTACGACGCCGCGAGCGTGCGGAATATGCTGCTCGCGGTCGACGGGTCGGGCAGCGGGCTGGACGCCGACCTGCTCGACGGCAACGACTACGCCGGGCGCGTCCAGAACGTGTACGCCTCGGGCGTGTCCTCGGCGCCGGTGAACCTGACGACGACGTTCCAGGTCGCGACCGGCGTGGCGACCGCGCCGACGGCCGGGACGTACCTGGTGCTCTGGGCGGTGGACTTCCTCTCCGGGACGACCACCGGCGACAACGGGTTCCAGATGATCGCCGACGCGTACGACCAGACCAACGCGGCCAGCCTGACGCCGCTGGCGGTCTTCGCCTGCTTGACGGCCTCGGGCTCCCGGGCGCGGGCGACGGTCTGCCAGCACGCGGTCTACCCGGTCTCCGGGGCGACGAATATGGTCGTGCGGGTGCGTAAAGACGGCGGCACGGGCGACTCGCAGTGCATCTCGCCCCACACGTCGATCCGGCTGGTCCGGCTGTACTAGGCGACGAACAACGAACGAGGAGGCGGGAACGAGGTGGAAGCGACGGCGCAGCTCGCTGCCCTGGGGAGCGCCCTGCAAAGACGGCTGAACGACGGGCTGGTCTCGGGAGGGGCCTCCCAGGAGGTCCCGGAGGTCCCGGAGGGGCCGGAGGTCCCCGGCTGGGTCGGGCGGCTCGGCGTACCGGCGACGCGGCGCCTGCGGATGATCCTGGAGCAGCGCGCGAGATTACAGGCCGAGGAGAGCGAGGTGCTCGCGATCGCGCTCGGCGCGCTCGGGGTCCGGGTCGGGCCGGGCGAGCGCGTGCACTACGACGCCTCCCAGGAGAACGCGCCGTTCGCGCTGCTCGGGCCGGACGACCGGCCGGCCTGAGGGAAGGGGGAGGGCCATCACCCGCGTCGCGAACACGACGTACAGCGCGCTCGGGACCGACTTCGAGCGCGCGACGGCGGCGGACGACCCCTTCAAGAAAGAGGACGTCCAGAAGCTCGCCTACGCGACCGAGATCTCCGACCACTCGGTCGGCTTGGGCAACCCGGTCGCGCGGCTGAAGAACACCTGCAAGCTGCAGGACGCCGACGCGACCAACCACTTCGTGTTCAGCACGCCGAACCTGGCCGCCGACCGCGTCGTGACGTGGCCGAACCTGACCGCCGACGACACGCTCGTGTTCGAAAGCCAGGCCCAGACGCTGTCGAACAAGACGTTCAGCAACCCGACGATCACGGGCTGGTCGCCGTCCAACCTGCTCAGCAACCCCGGCTTCGAGTACTGGTCGCTCGGCCCGGGGCCGTTCACCGGCAACGTGACCTCGGCCGACCGGTGGCAGACGGCGCTCGGGGGCACGAGCACGATGAGCGTCAGCCGCGAGGGGACGACCAAGGAGACGGCCTCGCTCTACGCGCTCGCGGCCGTCTACACGCACGGCTCGGCGTCGAGCGTGATCCGCCAACTGCTCGACGACTTCGCGCAACTGCGCGGCCTGAGCGTCACGCTGACGATGCGGGTGCGGACCGCGACCGCGGGCGCGGTCCGGCTGCAGCTCTACAGCGGCGGCGTCCTGGCCTCGAGCGGCTACCACTCCGGCGGCGGCGCGTTCGAGACGTTGAGCGTGACGGCGACGGTCGGGACGGGCGCGGCCGAGCTGCGGGCGCAGCTCTCGCTGGAGGCGAGCTGCACCGCCTACGCGGACAACGCCGTCCTTGTCGTCGGCGGCTCGTCGCCCGGCTACGTGCCGCTGCACCCGTCGACGGACCAGGACCGGCTGCGCCCGGTCGCGGAGCGCCAGGCCATCGCGCCGGAGCTGAACCTGCTCACGAACCCCGGCTTCGAGGTCTGGCAAAGGGGCAACGGCCCGTTCACCGCGACCAACGCGTTCACCGCCGACCGCTGGCAGATCAGCCTCGGGACGAGTTCGACCTACGGCGTGACCCGCGAGAGCACGACGGTCGACACGGGCTCGCTGTACAGCGCCTCGGTCGCCTACACGCAGTCGGGGTCCAACGTCTCGCGGCTGTTCCAGCGGATCGAGGACTACGGGCAACTGCGCGGCCGGACGGTCACGTTCTCGTGCCGCGTGCGGTGCTCGACCGCGGCCGCGGTGCGGCTCTCGGTTTGGGACAACGTCAACGCTTTCAGGTACGGGACGTACCACTCCGGCGGGGGCGCGTTCGAGATGCTGACGGTCACGGCGCCGATCGCCTCGACCGCCAACCAGCCGGTCCAGGCGTCGATCCACCTCGACCTGACGCTCGCCCTCAACGCCCAGGTCGACAACGCGACGCTCGTCGTCGGCTCGCTCCCGGCCGACTACACGCCGCTGACGCCGGACGACGACCTGACGCGGTGTATGCGGTATTACGAAGTCATCGGCGGCGGCTCGACCGAGCGGTTCGCCCTGCTCCAGTGCTGGTCGACCACGCGCGCCAACGGGATCCTGGCCTGGCGGGTGCCCAAGGCCGTGACGCCGACCGTGGTCGCGAGCACGCCCGGCAACTTCGGCCTGCAGTCCGCCACCGCCACCGGCCTGACCGTCACGGCCCTGGCGTTCGGCGCGATCACGCCGCGCTCGTGCGACCTCGACGCCACGGTCGGGTCGGGCCTGGTCGCCGGGAACGCGACGCTGCTCTACGCGGCCAACTCGCTCGCCTCGATCGCAATAGAAGCGAACCCGTAGGACACCACCCAAGGAGGAACAGATGCCCGTCGGCCTGAACGCCGCGCTGACCAAGCAGAGCATCGACGTCACGCTCGGCGAGGCCGCCCAGGCGGTGAACATCGCGATGCTGAACGCGGAGTCGGCCGCGGCCTTCCTGGCGCCGGCGCAGGACGCGGACCTGATCGCGCTGGGCTACAGCGGCGGCGAGGTGGCCGTGCTGCGGTCGGCGATCAACGACCTGGACCGGCTGCGGCGGGTCTACGCGGGCCTCGAGGCGACGGCCGCCTACGACTTCCGCACGTTCGCCAAGCAGCTCTACGGCACCGGGTATGTTCCGGGCCGCTAAGAGGGGAACCGCGGCGGTGCCCGACGGCGGCGACCGCTAGGGTTGAGGCGATGGGCGTCGCGCGCGCGCTGGCGGACGAGCCGGCGCTCTACGTCGTCTCCGGCGGCGTGCTCGGGACCGGGCTGATGCTGGCCTCGCTCGCGGCCGCGGCGCTCCCGATCGTCCGGAGCGCCTTCGCGCCCGCGCCGCGCGACGACTGGATGCGCCCGACGCCCGCGATCGAAGCGCCCGCCGCGCGCGACGACCGGCGGCTCGGGGGAGCCGCCGCGGCGCCCGTCGGGCTGGGGCTCCCGCCCGTCGGGCTGGGGCTCCCGCCCGACGGCGGTGGCCTGCGCGCGCCGATCGAGGGCGACGAGCAGGGCGAGCGCGGTCGGGCTGCGCCCTGGGCGCCGATCGTGCAGCCCACCCCGACGCCGCCCGCAAGCGGGCACCCGCCGGCCGCAGGGGCAGCGCCACCCGAAGCCGCGGCGCCGGCCCGCGCGGTGGTACGCTCCGTTCCGGCGCCGGCCGTGCCGGCACAGCCACCCGTCACGGCAGCGCCGGCGCCGCCGGCCGTTGGCGACGCGTCACCCCTGATCGTGCCGCCGGCGGCATCCTCCCCACCGCCGCCGGCCGCGATCGGATCGTCACCCGTACCCCCACCGCCGGCGCTATCCTCTCCGGCGGCGCCGGCCAAGCAAGCCCAGCCGCCCGTAGAAGCGGCGCCGACGCCGCGACCGGCCGTGGTGAGCCCGGCACCCACCGCTAACGCCGTCGTCGTTCCTCCTCCGGCGCGTCCGGCCGCACCCCCGCCGCCCGCGCGCCCCGCCGCCGTTCCTCCTCCGGCGCCGCGACCGCCGCCCGCGAGCGCGAAGCCCAACGGCGTGCCGGGGAAGGCGGGCAACCCGAACCAGGACCGGACGCCGCCGGGGCGCGACGGGCGGCCGGGCAAGAAGAGGTGAGCCCGTGGAGGTGAGCGGCGAGCAGATGGTCGTGGTCGCGGCGCTGGTCGGCGCGCTCGGCGGGGTGACGGGGTTCCTGTTCCGCTACCGCGCGGCGGTGCGCGCGGAGCGGGATCGGCTCCGCGCGGAGCTGCGGGCCGAGATCGAAGCGCGAGCGAAGCGGTGAGCCGGTGGAGGACGGGGTCGGGCCGTCGTTC
>DATFRW010000179.1:0-7956 GCA_035262945.1 Solirubrobacteraceae bacterium | reverse complement strand
ACATCATGCGCGCGGTGCGCTCGTTCGACCCGTGCCTGCCGTGCGGCGTGCACATGTACACCGGGGCGGGCCGCGTGCGCAAGGTCGTGCACCAACCCACCGGCCTGTGCTGATGGACTCCGAGCAGCACCTCGCCCGCGTTCAGGAGCTCACCGAGGCGCTCGAGGCGCTGCCGGACGGCCGCGAGAAGGAGGTCGCGGAGGACCTCATCGGCGCGATCGTCGAGCTCTACGGCGACGGCCTGCGGCGCGTGGTCGACGCGCTCGACGAAGCGGGTGCGCCGGGGCGGGAGATCCACGACCGGCTCGTCGATGACGGCGTGGTCGCGAGCCTGCTGCTCATCCACGACCTGTACCCGATCGACCTCGAGACGCGCGTGCGCGAAGCGCTCGACGGCGTGCGCCCGTACATGGAGTCCCACGGCGGGGACGTCGAGCTGCTCGGCCTCGACGACGGGATCGCGCGGCTGCGCCTGGCGGGCAGCTGCGACGGCTGCCCGGCGTCCGCGGCGACGCTCGAGCTCGCGATCAAGGACGCCCTGGAGCAGGCCGCGCCAGACCTTGCCGGTCTGGAGGTCGAAGGTGTGGCTGCTCCGCGCAACGGACCGGTGCCGACGCCGACCTGGATGGCCCTCGACCAGGCCGGCGACGTGCCCCCCGGCGAGCTCCGCGCCGTAACTCTGCGCGGCGCGGAGCTCGTCATTGCCAACGTCGACGGCACGCTGCTGGCCTATCGCAGCGCATGCGCCGGCTGCGGCGCGGGGTTGACCGACGCGGCCCTAAGCGGCGAGATCCTCACCTGCGCGCGCTGCGGGCGCGGGTACGACGTCCGGCGCGCCGGGCGGGCGCTGGGCTCCGAGCAGACGCAGCTCGAGCCGGTGCCGCTGCTGCGTCGCGCGACGGGGGCGGAGGTGAAGGTGGCGGTCGCGTGAGCGCGAACGCCGACGTCGTCGCGCGCCTGAGGCGCATGGCGCAGCCGCGGGCGTCCCCGCCCCGCGAGGCGGCGGGCCGCTGCGATCTCTGCGGCGCCGTGATGTCGGCAGATCATCGCCACCTGCTCGACGTCGACGAGCGCCGCATCCTCTGCGCCTGCGAGCCGTGCATCGCCATGCGCGCGGGCGAGGGCGGCCTGCGCCCGACCGGGACGCGCAGCGTGCGGCTCGAGGGCTTCGAGCTGCCCGACGAGCTCTGGGCCGCGTTCCAGATCCCCATCGGCCTTGCCTTCTTCTTCCTCAGCGAGGCGGCCGAGGGCGTGGTCGCGCTGTACCCGAGCCCGGCCGGGGCGACGGAGTCCGAGCTGCACCTCGACGCCTGGAAGGAGCTGGTCGCCGCTAACCCCGTGCTCGCCGGGCTCGAGTCCGAAGTCGAGGCGCTCGTCATCAACCGGATCGCCGATCCCCACCTGTTCGCGATCGTGCCCATCGACCGCTGCTACGAGCTGGTCGGGATGATCAAGGCCACCTGGGAGGGGATCTCCGGCGGCGATGCCGTGCGCAACGCGGTCGAGGCGTTCTTCGCCCGGCTGGACGAGAAGAGCGCGGCGTGAGCACGATCGCGATCGCCCCGGAGTTCGCGGTCCACGACGTCACCTGGGTGCGCGACGCGGCCGCGCCGACGCTGTCGTTCGCGCTCGGCGTCACGGAGGCGTCCGGCCGCGAGGTGTTCACCATCGCGCTGACCGCGCAGATCAACATCGATCCCGCCCGCCGGCAGTACGACGCCGAGACCCGCGCCGAGCTCGTCGAGCTCTTCGGCGCGCCCGAGCGCTGGGCGTCGACGACGAAGAGCTTCGTCTGGTCGCAGGTGAGCGCGCTGGTGCCGAGCTTCACCGGCGAGACGACGTTCACCGTCCAGGTGCCCTGCACCTACGACCTCGAGCTCGCGGCCTCGAAGTACCTCTACACGGTGCCCGACGGCGAGGTGCCGCTCAGCTTCCACTTCACCGGCTCGGTCCTGCATCGGGGCGACGCCGGCCAGCTGCAGATCGTGCTCATCCCCTGGACGTGCTCCGCGGACTGGCGGATGCCGGTCTCCGTGTGGCGCGAGATGATGGAGCACCACTACCCCAACGGCACGTGGGTGCGGCTGCACCCGGAGACGATGGCGTCGCTCTCGCGCTACAAGGCGCGCGAAGGGTTGCCGTCGTACGACGCCTGCGTGGCAGAGCTCCTGGGGGAGGGCTGACATGGCGCTCGAGGAGCTCCTGCGCACGCTGCTCTACGAGGGCTACGCGCTGTATCCGTACACGCCGGGGGCGACGAAGAACGCCACGCCGACGCCGTTCGGGATCGTCTATCCGCCCGGCTATGCGAAGGCCACGCCCGGCACGTTCGACAAGCTGCGCATGCAGGGCGTCGCGCACGCCGGCCGCGACGCGGTGCTGACCGGCGAGGTGCGTTTCCTGCAGGGCGCCGGCGAGCGCCACCAGGCGGTCGAGCGGCGGCTCGACGCGCCGGCGCGCCCGCTGGCCGACCTCGCGCGCGAGCCGCACGTGGAGCCGTTCGAGGCCGGTGGGCTGCATGGGCGCGTGCGGATGGCGGCCGAAGAGCTCGGCGGCGGGCGCTGGCGGGTGATGCTCTGCGTGCACAACACGACCACGGTGGAGGACGGGCTCGAGCGTGCGGGCGCGCTGGCGGCCAGCCTCATCTCGACGCACCCGCTGCTGCGCCTCGAAGGAGGGCGGTTCGTCTCGCCGCTGGAGGCGGCGGGTGCCGAGAGCGTCAACACGTATCCCGTGCTCGCCACCGACGCCGACGATGTGCTGCTCGGCGCGGCCATCGTGCTCCCCGACCATCCGCGGATCGCACCCGAGAGCCGCGGCGACCTGTTCGACGGCACCGAGATCGAGGAGGCCCTGCTCCTGCACGTCCTCGCCCTCAGCGACGACGAGCGCGCCTCGATCGCGGCGCAGGACCCCGCGGTGCGCGAGATGCTCGCCCGCGCCGAGGCGGCCACGCCCGACGACATCATGGCCCTGCACGGCCGAACGCTGGTGTCCGATCCGCCTGGCGAGCGGCAGGTCGACGTCGACGGCGCCACCTATCGCGTGGGCGACAAGGTCGTCCTGCGCCTCGGGCACCGCAACGACCCGTACGACAAGCTGCTCGACGGGCGAACCGCCACGCTCGAGCGCATCTACTACGACTACGACGACAAGCTCTACTTCGGCGTCACGGTCGATGACGACCCCGGCCAGGAGCTGATGCGCGAGACGGGGCGTTTCCTCTTCTTCTTCACCGGCGAGCTGGAGGCGTGCGCCCCGTGACGACGACCCGCGAGCAGCAGATCCTCGTCGCAGGCATCGGCAACGCGTGGCTGCGCGACGACGGCTTCGGCGGCGAGGTCGCGCGGCGCCTGGAGGCGCGCGCCCTGCCCCCGGGCGTGACGGTCATGGACTTCGGCACCGGCGGCCTCGACCTCGCCTACGAGGTCATGCGCGGCTACGACGCGCTGATCCTGCTCGACATCAGCCGCCAGGGCGGCGAGCCTGGGACGCTCTACGTGATGGAGCCCGACGAGGACGACATCGCCGCGGGAATCGCCGACGGCGAGATGCTCGACCCGCACGGGATGGACCCGCAGACCGTCCTGCGCTTCGTCCGTGCGGTGGGCGGGTGGCCGGGCAAGGTCGTCGTCATCGCGTGCGAGCCGGCCGAGGTCGACGCCATGGGGTTCGGCTTGAGCGACAAGGTCAGCGCGGCGGTCGACGCCGCCGTCGAGCTGGTGGAGTCCACGTGCACGAGCTCTCTCTAGCCGGCGCGGTCATCGATACCGTCGAGCGCCACGCCGCCGGGCGGCGGGTGACCGCCGTCTACCTCAGGGTCGGCCACCTGCGCCAGGTCGTGCCCGACTCGCTGGCCTTCTACTTCGAGCACGTCGCCCGGGGCACGGTGTGCGAGGGCGCGCGCCTGGAACAGGAGCTGGTGCCGGCCCTGCTGCACTGCGACTGCGGGAACGAGTGGACGCTCGACGACCCGGTCTTCCGCTGCCCCGCGTGCGGCGAGGCTGGGGCGGAGGTCGTGGCCGGCGAGGAGTTCCTGGTGGAATCGATCGACGTCGTCTCAGAACAGGAGTCGGCATGCACCGCGTGAAGGTCAGGGTCGTCGAGGACGCGCTCGACGCCAACAACACGATCGCGCGGGCCAACCGCGCCGACTTCGACGCGCACGGCGTGACCGTGGTCAACCTCATGAGCGCCCCGGGCGCGGGCAAGACGACGCTGCTCGAGCGCGTGCTGGCCGACGGTATCGACGGCGTGCGCGTCGGCGTGCTCGAGGGCGACGTGCAGGGCTCGATGGACGCGGACCGCCTGGCGAGCCTGCACGTCCCGGTCACGCAGCTCAACACCGACAACGGCTTCGGCGGCGAGTGCCATCTCGACGCCAACATGGTGCGCTCGGCGCTCCCGGCGCTTCCGCTGCACGACATCGACCTGCTCATCATCGAGAACGTCGGCAACCTCGTCTGCCCGGCCGAGTTCCATGTCGGCGAGGACGCGCGGGTGATGGTCTCGGCGGTCACCGAGGGCGAGGACAAGCCGCTGAAGTACCCGCTGATGTTCCGCACCTGCGACCTCGTGCTCGTCAACAAGCTCGACCTCATGCCGCACCTCGACGTCGACCTCGACCGCTTCCTGCACCACCTCGACGCGGTCCATCCCGACGTCGAGCGCATGCTCGTCAGCGCGCGCACGGGGGAGGGGATCGATGCGTGGCGGACGTGGCTGGGCGAGCTCGTGGCGGCGCGCTCGGGAGCGGCCGTGTGACTGCCACGGCGCAGCGCCGCCGGGCGGGCGAGGCGCTGTTCGACGAGGATGGCGCGACGCGGCTGGCGCGCCTGTGCCATCGCATGGCCGAGCGCTTCGCGCGCGACGGCCGGCTCGTGGCGGTCGGCGTCACCGCACGGGCGCGCTCCGATGTGCGCCACATCGCCGTCGAGTTCGTGCATCCGGTCATCGTCGGCAAGCGCGCTCTCCCGGCCGTCGGGCTGACCGGCGAGTCCGCGCCGCTGCTCGCCGAGCTCGACCTGCTCGCCGAACCCGAGGACATTGTGGTCGCCTTCGGCGAGCCCGAGGACGGGGCGGTCCTGAGCGAGGCACTGGCGCGGGCGCGGGCGCGCGGCTGCCTGACGGTCGCCTTCGCGCCGCTGGGCGCCGAGTGGGAGCTCGAGCCGCCCAGCGACGACCCGTTCGTGCGCCAGGAGATCGTCGAGACCGCCTACCACGTGCTCTGGGAGCTCGTGCACGTGTTCTTCGAGCACCGCGGGCTGCTCGAGGGCCGTACCGAGCAGCGCGTGCACGACGTCGGCGCGTCGAGCTTCCTCTATCCCTTCCTGGGCGAGCGCGAGCACGACCTCGACGCGGTGATCGCCGACGTCGCCGCGTCGGCGATGGCCAAGGGCGAGGAGGCCAGTGCGCTGCGCGAGCAGACGCTCGCCGACGGCGGCGATGCGCTGCGCGCCGCCGCGACCGAGTTGCGTGCGGCGCTCGATGCGGGCGGCCGCCTCCTCGCGCTGGGAAACGGCGGCTCGGCCACCGACGCGATGGACGTCGTCGCCGACTTCGCGGGCCCGCCGGCGACGACCGGCTGGCCGGCACGCCGCGCGCTCGACCTCACCGCCGACACCGCGATCCTCACGGCGATCGCCAACGACATCGGCACCGAGGCGATCTTCGCCCGCCAGGTGATCGCCTACGGCCGCCCGGGCGACGTGCTGCTCGCGCTGTCGACGAGCGGCAACTCTCTCAGCGTCCTCGACGCGCTCGCCGAGGCGCGCCGCCGCGGGCTGACCACGGTGGCGCTCGTCGGCTACGACGGCGGCCGCGTCGCCGCCGAGGACCTGGCCGACCACGTCGTGATCACGCGCTCGCAGCACATCCCGCGCATCCAGGAGGCGCAGGCGACGGCGTACCACGTGTTGCGCGAGCTCGTCGAGAGCGGGCCGTGACCTCCACCCGCGTCCGCGCCCGCGTCGAGGGCGTCGTGCAGGGCGTCGGCTTTCGCCCGTACGTGCACCGCCTGGCCGGCGAGCTCGCGCTCGGCGGCTTCGTGCTCAACGACGAGCGCGGCGTGCTGCTCGAGGTCGAGGGCGACGAGGTCGCGGTGGCTGCGTTCCTCGCGCGCTTGCCCGCCGAGGCGCCGCCGCTGGCGACCGTCGAGCGGGTGCGCTCCGAGCCGCTGGCGCCCAACGGCGACGGCGCCTTCGCGATCGTCGCCAGCGCGCGCCGCGGTGAGCCGCTGGCGCTCGTGTCGCCCGACAGCGCGACCTGCGCCGACTGCCTGGCCGAGCTGTTCGATCCGGCGGACCGGCGCCATCGCTACCCGTTCATCAACTGCACGAACTGCGGCCCGCGGTACACGATCGTCCGCGGGGTGCCCTACGACCGGCCGCTGACGACGATGGCGGCCTTCGCGATGTGCTCGCGCTGCCAAGCCGAGTACGACGACCCGGGGGACCGGCGCTTCCACGCCCAGCCGAACGCGTGCCCGGAGTGCGGCCCGACCGTGCGCTTCGGCGAGGCGACCGGCGAGGCGGCGCTCGCCGCCGCGGCGGCGGCGCTTCGCGACGGCGCGATCGTCGCGGTCAAGGGCCTCGGCGGCTACCACCTCGCGTGCGTCGCCGACGACGAGCGCGCCGTGGCGGCGCTGCGGGCGCGCAAGCACCGCGAGGAGAAGCCGTTCGCGCTCATGGCGCCCGATGTGGAGGCGGCGCGCGCACTCGTCGACCTCGGTGCGGACGAGGAGGCGCTGCTGCTCGGCCGCGAGCGGCCGATCGTGCTCGCGCCGCGGCGCGCCGGCGCGCGGGTGGCGGCTGCGGTCGCGCCCACGAGCGCCGATCTCGGGGTCATGCTGCCGTACTCGCCGTTGCACCACCTGCTGCTCGCCGACGTCGGCACCACGCTCGTGATGACGAGCGGCAACGTGTCCGACGAGCCGATCGCCTACGACGACGACGACGCGCGAACCCGCCTCGAGGGCATCGCGGACGGCTACCTCGCGCACGACCGGCCGGTCCACATGCGCACCGACGACTCCGTCGTCCGCGCACGCCGCAGGGGGAGGCCGCTGCTGCTGCGCCGCTCGCGCGGCTGGGTTCCCGGGAGCCTCGACCTGCCGGTGGACGCGCCGCCGCTCGTCGCCTGCGGGGCCGAGCTGAAGGCGACGTTCTGCGTCGCCAAACGCCGGCGCGCATGGGTGAGCCAGCACATCGGCGACCTGCAGAACCTCGAGACGCTGATGTCGCTGCGCGAGGGCGTCGCGCACTTCGAGACGCTGTTCGCGGTCACCCCGGAGGTCGTCGTGCACGACCTGCACCCGGACTACCTGTCGACGCGCTACGCGCTGGAGCGCGACGGCGTGCGCGCGGTCGCCGTCCAGCACCACCACGCGCACCTCGCGGCCTGCCTGGCCGAGCACGGCGAGAGCGGGCCCGCCGTGGGAGCGATCTTCGACGGGACCGGCCTCGGTACCGACGGCACGATCTGGGGCGGCGAGCTGCTCGTCGGCGACCTCGCGGGCTTCGAGCGCGCCGGGCACCTGCATCCCGTCCCGCTCCCGGGCGGCGACCGGGCGATCCGCGAGCCGTGGCGGATGGCGTGCGCGTGGCTGCAGGAGGCGCTCGGCGAGGAGCCGCCGCTGCCGCCGCGGCTCGCCGCGAGCGTCGACGCGTCGCGCTGGCGCGCGGTCACGAGCGTCGCGCGGTCGGACATCGCCGCGCCGGTCACGACGAGCATGGGGCGGCTGTTCGACGCCGTCGCCGCCCTCGCGGGCCTGCGCGCGCAGGTGACCTACGAGGGACAGGCGGCCGCCGACCTCGAGGCCGCGGCCACCTGGGCCAACGCCGCGCCGCCGTACCCGCTGCCGGTCGATCCGGGGCCGCCGGTCCTGCTGGACGCGCGGCCTGCGATCCGCGCAGCGGCGCGCGATGCCGCCGATGGCGTGGGAGCGCCGCTCATCGC
>DATFRW010000178.1:0-13899 GCA_035262945.1 Solirubrobacteraceae bacterium | reverse complement strand
GCGCGCCTGCTCGCCCATGTCGCGCCCCTCGAGCACCTGGTCGCGGTACTCGTAGACGATCCGGCGCTGCTCGTTCATGACGTCGTCGTACTCGAGCACGCGCTTGCGGATGAGGAAGTTCTGCTCCTCGACCTTGCGCTGGGCCTTCTCGATCTGCTTGGACAGCATCCCGGCCTCGATGGGCTCCTCGTTGCCCTCCTCGTCGGTGCTGCCGAGCCGGTCGAGGATGCGGTAGATGCGGTCGCCCGCGAACAGGCGCACGAGGTCGTCCTCGGCGCTCAGGAAGAAGCGTGACTCGCCGGGGTCGCCCTGGCGGCCGGAGCGGCCGCGAAGCTGGTTGTCGATGCGGCGCGACTCGTGGCGCTCGGTGCCGACGATGAACAGGCCGCCGGCCTCGAGCACCTTCTCGCGGCTGTCGTCGACGCGCGCCTCGATCGCCGGCAGGATCTCAGCGAGGCGCTCCTCGTAGTCCGGATCGCCGGGCTTGAGGCCGAGCTTGGCGAGCTCGAGGCGGCTGAGGTGGTCGGGGTTGCCGCCGAGCTTGATGTCGACGCCGCGGCCGGCCATGTTCGTGGCGATGGTGACGGCGCCGAGCTGGCCCGCCTCGGCGACGATCTCGCCCTCGCGCTCGGCGTGCTCGGGTTTGGCGTTGAGGACGGTGTGCGCGATGCCCTTGCGCTTCAGGCGGTCGGACAGCAGCTCTGAGACCTCGACCGAGATGGTGCCGACGAGCACCGGCTGCTCGTTCTCGTGGCGCTCCTCGATCTCCGCGATGACCGCGTGCCACTTGCCGTCCTTGGTCTTGTAGACCTGGTCGTTGCGGTCGTCGCGGACCATCGGCATGTTCGTGGGCACCTGCACGACGCCGAGCTTGTAGATCTTCATGAACTCGGTCGCCTCGGTCAGGGCGGTGCCGGTCATCCCCGAGAGCTTGTCGTACATGCGGAAGTAGTTCTGCAACGTGATCGTGGCGAGCGTCTGGTTCTCCTCCTGGATCCGGACGCCCTCCTTCGCCTCGACCGCCTGGTGCAGGCCCTCCGACCAGCGCCGGCCCTCGAGGATGCGGCCGGTGAACTCGTCGATGATCTTGACCTCACCGTCGATCACCGCGTAGTCGACGTCGCGCTTGTAGAGCGACTCGGCCTTCAGGGACTGGATGAGGTGGTTGACCATGTGGCCGTTCTCGGCGCGGTAAAGGTGGTCGATGCCGAGGAACTTCTCGGCCTTCGCCACGCCGCGCTCGGTGACCGAGACGGTCTTGTGCTTCTCGTCGAACTCGAAGTCGAAGTCGGCCACGAAGTCGCGCTTGGCGCGCGGATCCATCCCCTCCGGCTTCTTGCCCGCCTCCATCACCCGCGCGAGCTTGGCGAACTGGACGTACAGCTCGGCGGCCTGCTCGGGGGCGCCGGAGATGATGAGCGGGGTGCGCGCCTCGTCGATGAGGATGTTGTCGACCTCGTCGACGATCCCGAACGGGTGGCCGCGCTGGACCTTCTCCTCGAGCGCGGTGGCCATGTTGTCGCGCAGGTAGTCGAAGCCGAACTCGGAGTTCGTGCCGTAGGTGACGTCCGCGGCGTAGGCGATGTGCTTGTCCTCGTAGGACTGCATGTTCTGCAGCACGCCGACGGTGAGGCCGAGGCCGTTGTAGATGGGGCTCATCCACTCGGCGTCGCGACGGGCCAGGTAGTCGTTGACCGTGACGACGTGGACGCCCTTGCCGGCGAGCGCGTTCAGCACGACCGCGAGGGTGGCGGTGAGCGTCTTGCCCTCGCCGGTCTTCATCTCGGCGATGTTGCCGCCGTGGAGGACCATGCCGCCGATGAGCTGCACGTCGAAGTGGCGCATGCCCATCGTGCGCTTGCCCATCTCGCGGACGATCGCGAAGGTCTCGGGCAGCAGGTCGTCGAGCGACTCGCCCTCGCCGGCGCGCTCCCTGAGCTCGGCGAAGCGCTCGCGCAGCTCGTCGTCGGACTCGAGCTCGAGCTCGGCCTCGAAGGCGCCGATCAGGGCAACGCGCTTCTCGTATTCCTTGAACTGCTTGGACTCGCCGATATTCAGCGCACGGTCGAGAAGGCCCATGCGTTGAGCGTAGCAGCGGGTTGGTCAACTTCCGGCCCTTTCGTCCGATGGTTGCGGGGGTGAGCGCCCATGCTCCGATCCTCCTCTCAGACGGCCCTTCGACGGCCGTTGTCAGCGTCCGTCAGGCGGTCTGCGACGCGTCGCGGGCCGTCGTCGGGTACGAGGTTCTGACCGGCGATCCGGACGCCCCGCCGGCCTCGGCGCGCTTCTCCGCGCGGGCCCTGCCGGAGGCGTTCACGGACGTCGATCTCGACCTCGTCGCGCCCCATCATCCGGCCTAGCTGACCGTCGCCCCGGCGCTGTTGCTCCGGCTGGACCTGCTGCCCGTGGCTCCGGACCGAGGGGCCAGTTCGCCCAGGGCGACGGGCCGACGTCGTTCGAGTGCCTCGACGAGGCCTATCGCGCCGCGTTGGCCTGGGTGGAGCCGCTGCGGGCGGAGATCGCCCGCGGCGTGTAGTCGCGCGGCACCGGCTCGCGCGCGGCCAGGCGCCGCCCGGTGTCCGGGTCGTGTGCGACGAGGTAGACGGTCGGCGTCTGGGCCGCGAACTCGCGGATGCGTTCGTGGGTGCGCCGGGCGACGTCGTCGTCGGGCGAGGGGCCGTCGATGACGCCGCGGAGCATGAGGTCCTGGGTGTACGACGCGTCGCCGGCCAGCAAGACGGTGTGATCGCCGTCCTCGACGACGACGCCGATCTGCGACGCGGTGTGCCCCGGGATGGGGACGATGGTCACGTCGCCGGCCTGTGTGAGCTGCCTGCTCTGCGGGAACGGGCCGTACGGGTCCGGGCCGAGCTCGAGTGGCGTCGGGTCGAACCACTTCGGGTAGCGGTTGTTGGGGTAGCCGCGCAGGCGGCCGCGGCGGCCGGCGGCGTGCGCGATGTCGCCGGGCGAGGCGAGGATCGGCGTGTGCGGGAAGTGGTGCAGGCCGCCGGCGTGGTCGGTGTGGAGGTGGGTGAGCACGACCCAGCGCACGTCTCCGGACGAGATGCCCAGCCGCTCGAGCTGCGGGCCGATCTCCTCCTCGGGCCCGACCCATTCGCGCAGGCCGAAGCGGAAGAACGGGTGCCAGCTCGGGAAGTAGTCGGGCTCGGAGGTGCGGGCGGTCTCGCCGGTGTCGACGACGATGACGCCCTCGGGATGCTCGATGGCGAACGCGTAGATCGGCAGCGGATCGGTCCACTCGCGGTCGAGGAACATGTTCAGCTGGCGGCGCGCGCCGCGGCCGACGCCCTCGACCTGCCGCGTCTTGATCGCCACGGTCCCGGTCTGGATCGCGTGGATCTTCATGCTGCCTTCTCCTTCGTCGTGTCGGCAAAGCCCCGCATGACCAGGTCGGCGACGCCTTCCGCGAGTTCGCGGTTGATCGGGCCGCCGGTGATGAGCAGGCGGTAGAAGAGCGGGCCGCCGAGGACGTCGAGCGCGAGCTCCATGTCGAGATCGGCGGCGAGGTCGCCGCGTGCGATGCCCCGCGTGAGCACCTCGCGCAACGCGTCGCGGCGCCCGGTGAGGAAGCCCTCGCGGATGGTCCGGGCCAGCTCGGGCCGGCGCTGCATGGCGCCGACGAGGCTCGGCATGACGGCCGCGCGGATCGGGTCGGTGTAGACGTCGACGGCGCCGTTCATGAGCGCGACGATGTCCTCGCGGGTGTCGCCGGTATCGGCGACGTCGATCTCGCTGACGAGCGCGGCGACGGTCGCGCCCACGAGCTCGTCCTTGGAGCGGTAGCGGCGGTAGATCGCGGACTTGCCGACGCGGGCGCGCTCGGCGACGTCATCCATGCGGAAGTCGTGGATGCCGACCTCGGCGATGAGCTCGAGGCTGGCGGCGAGGATCGCGCGGTCGGTCCGCGCGTCTCGCGGCCGTCCGATCGTGGTTGTCGTGCTTGATGTGATCATTACGGTACTGATTGGTTTCGGAAGTCGTTTGGGAATGTACCACACTTTCGGGACCTGCAAGTACCGTAATCCTAGTGGAGCCCTCGTGCCCGGCAATCGGGCGGGTTCGGCGTGCCGTGTGCTTGAGTGGCGCCATGAACGCGACCGCGCCTGTGCGCACAGCCTTGCCGCCGCGGCGGGTGAGCCTCGTCCTGCACCCGCGGCGCGACGTCACGCTGGCGGTCGACTACGTGGAGGAATGGGCGCACAACGCGGGCATCGAGCTCGCGGGCGTCGAGGACCCGCGACTGCCCGCGGGCGCGCGGCGGTGCGACGTGTCGATGCTCGCGCAGGACTGCGACCTCGTGCTCGCCCTCGGCGGCGACGGGACGATGCTCGGCGCGCAGCGCCTGGCGGCGCCGCTCGGGGTGCCGGTGCTCGGGGTGAACCTCGGGCGCCTCGGCTACCTGACCGAGGTCGACGCCGAGAAGCTCCCCAAGGCGCTGAAGGCGGTTGCCGCCGGGGCGTTCGCGGTCGAGGAGCGCTCGGCCCTGAGTGCGCGCTGGGAGGACGACGGGGTGCCGTGCGATCGGATCGCGTACAACGACGTGGTCCTCAGCCGCGTCCCGGGGCGCGGCCAGGCCGCTCTGGCGCTGAGCGTCGACGGGCAGTTGCTCGTCCGCTACGCGAGCGACGGCGTGATCGCGGCGACGCCGGCGGGCTCGACGGCCTACAGCTTCGCCGCCGGCGGCCCCATCGTCTCGCCGCAGACGCGGGCGATGATCGTCACCCCCGACGCCCCGCACGGCCTCTTCAACCGCGCCGTCGTCCTGGGCGACGACGAGCGCCTCGGGATCGAGGTCCTGCCGACGAGCGCGCCGATCGCCGTCGAGGTCGACGGGCAGCTTGTCAGCGAGGTCGCCCCGGGGTGGTCCATCGAGGTCGCGCAGGCCGAGGACCCTGCGCGCGTCGTACGCCTCGGCGACGCGGGCTTCGCCGAACGCGCGCGCCGCAAGCTCGGCATCACCGACCCGGCCGGCCTGGCCGACTTCGACCTCGCCGGGCACGAGCGGTAGGCGACGGCCGGGGCCGGCCGGCGACGCTCGCCGCGGGCCGACGACGCTGGGCCGCGAGCCGGGGACGCGGGGCCGCTCACGCCGCCAGCCCGCGCGACCGCCCAGCGATCAGGCGATCGCGGTCCCTTCGCCGAACGCCTCCGGCTCACCTGCAGTCCTGATCGTCTCCGAGCCCGCCCGGCGGCCGCGGCGCTTCTCGCGGTGGCGCTTCACCTGGCGCGACAGCTCCTCCTCGCAGAGGTTGATCGCGTGGCGCAGGTCGCGGGCGCGATCCTGCGCACGCAGCGTCACGCCCTTCAGCGCCAGGGTCGCCGCGGCGACCTGGTTGTCGGCAATCGCGGGATTGCGCTCCTCATAGAGCTCAACGTCGAGGCGGGCGAACTCTGAGACCTGCTTGCCCACCTTCCTGAATCGCTTCTCCACGTGCTCACGAAGCTCGTCCGTCACGGGAGTGTTTCGACCCTTGACGTCGATCAGCATGGAGATCCTCTCGATCGATGACGTGGCGTCAGAGGACGTTACCCAGGCGTTACCGTCAACTCAACGCCCGCGCATAGGCGACCGCACACACCGTGTAGGCGCCCGCTCGGCGCAGCGCGCGGGCACACGCTTCGAGCGTCGCTCCGGTGGTGTGGACGTCGTCGACGAGGACCGCGCTGCGCGGTGGATCGCCGCGAACGCGGATGTCGATTCGACCGGGCGCGCGCCGCGCCGAGCGCGACGATCCCGCCTGGCGAGTCGGCGGTCCAACGCGTACGAGGCACGACGCGACCGGCAGCCCGGTGCGAGCCGCGATCGCCGCCGCGAGGCACTCGGCCTGGTCGAACCCGCGGGCCCGCCGGCGGCGCGGATGAGTCGGCACCGGCACGAGCGCGGCCGGCACCGCGAGCAGCCCGGTTGGTGCCCCGGCGACAACCTGCGCGGCCATGACGTCCGCGACCGACACCGCGGCCCGGAACTTCAGCGCGTGAACGAGCGCCCGGGCTGGCCCCTCGAATGCGACCGGCGCCCACGCACGCTCCACAGCCGATCCGGCCGCGGGACAGCGCCGCCCGCATGGCGCGGGCAGCCCGCAGCGCGCGCAGCGCGCTCCCCGCAGGAAGCGCAGCTGCGCGCGGCACGCGGGGCACAAGGCGTGACCGCTGGGCACCGTCGCGCGGCACGACCAGCAGGCCGGTGGCGCGATGGCGGCGAGGAGATGGCGGAGGGCGGCGAGCACCTGGCCATGGTCGGGGCGGAGCCTGTGACGGCTCAAGACGCGGATTGCAACAAGTCTGCGCAGCCGCTGCGGAGGAAGTGTGGAGGGCGACCGCGGAGGAGGTGTGGACGGCGACCCGCGGACGCGGGTGCGGCCCCGGCGTGGAGGGCGATTGCGAGAATGCCGCGCGTGGCGGCCGACGCTTCGTGGACGTTCGACCCCGGAGCACTCCTGCTCATCGGGTTGGCGACGGCTGTCTACGTCCCGCGCTGGCGCCGCGTCCGCGCCCAGTACGGCGCCCGCGGCGCGTCCGTCCCGCGCCTGCTCGCCTTCGTCGGCGGCGTACTGACGCTCGCTGCCGCGCTCATCTCCCCCATCGACCGGCTCGGCGAGCAGGCGTTCGTCATGCACATGACCCAGCACATCCTGCTGCTGGACATCGCGCCGATCCTCCTCATCGCGAGCCTCACCAAGCTCATCCTGCGCCCCGCCACGCGCCGCCTGCAGCGCCTCGAACGCGCCGCCGGCCCGCTGGCCCACCCCATCACCGCGATCGTCCTCTACGTCGGCGTCATGTGGGCCTGGCACGTCCCCGCCCTCTACGACGTCGCGCTCAACCACCCGCTCGTCCACGCCTTCGAGCACACCTGCTTCATGGCCGCGGGACTGCTCTACTGGTGGCACGTCCTCTCCCCCATCCGCTCGCGCTATCGCCTGAGCGGAATGGGCGCGGTCGTCTACATGCTCTCGACGAAGCTGCTCGTCGGGATCCTCGGCATCGGGATCACCTTCGCGCCCGACCCGATCTACGACTTCTACAAGGACCGCCCGCCGATCTGGGGCCTCGACGCCGGCACCGACCAGGAACTCGCGGGCGCGGTCATGGCGCTCGAGCAGACGATCGTCATGGGCATCGCGCTCGTCGCGCTCTTCATCCGCGCGCTGTCGGAGTCCGAGGCCGAGGAGCAGCGCGCCGAGCGCTACGCATAAGAAGGCCCCCGTGCCATGCCGAAGGCTGGGGACGGGGGCGGTTCACATGTTGTCCCAGATCTCGGACGGACTTTCCACCGCTAATCGGCTAGGACCGCGCCATCTTCGATTCGCGCCGGGCCGTCCAGCGTCACGGCGCCACGGACGACGACGTCGCGCCCGAATGTGACGTCGCCCCGCACGACCAGCCGCTCGCAGGCCACGAGCGACGGCGCGCCGAACGCGAAGCGCTGCTCGAAGTCGCCGATGAGCTTGTAGTGCTGAGGGTCCAGATCGATGACCGGCGGGTCGTCGCGCTCCGGCGCGAGCTCGACGCGATAGTCGGTGCCGAGGATGTAGGCGTCCGAACGCACTGCCAGCAGGTCGTTCGTCGTCTTCACCGGCGCGAACCGCCGGCGCGGCACGTGGATCCCGCGCGCGCCGTCGAACACGCCCACGGCCGCACCCATCGCCGTCTCGAGCTGGACCACCGCCGGGGAATCGGGATCGGACGGATCGACCGTCTTGCGATTGACGATGATCGGCAGACCGAGCACGCCGTTGCGCTCCGCGAGCGTCCGGCGCAGCGCCTCGAGGTCGACCCAGAGGTTGTTCGTGTTGACGTAGCGATGGCGGCCGACGTCCTGCAGCGCCTCCAGGTCCTCGTCCGGCGTCTGCGCCGTCTCGCGTAGGACCAGGCCATCGCCGCGCAGCCGCGCGATGTGCCCACCCTTGCGGTCGGCCTCGGTGCGCCGCGCGACCTCCATCGCGAACGGCACGTCCTCGCGCGCCACCCAGGAGAGGATGCGCGGCTCGAGCACCGCGCCGAGGTTGTCCGAGTTCGAGACGAACGCGTAGCGGTAGCCGTGCTCGAGCAGCGTGTCGAGCATCCCCGAGGTGACGAGCGCCGTGTAGAGGTCGCCGTGCCCCGGCGGCGCCCACTCCTGCGCCGGGTCGCGCGGCCACGACACCGGCTGCAGGCTCTCCGCGTCGATCTTCGGGACCTTGTTCTGGAGGAAGTCGAGGGGGACGTCGGCCGCGATCTCGGGGTGGCGTTCGAGCGCGGCAAGCGAGTCCTCGCGCGTCGCGAACGAGTTCATGAGCACGAGCGGCACCCGCGCCTCGAAGCGCTTGCGCAGCGCGACGACCTGGCCGACGATGATGTCGAGGAACGTCTGGTTGTCCTTGGCCTCGATGAGCGACTTGGCCTTCGTCATGCCCATGCTCGTGCCGAGGCCGCCGTTGAGCTTGATGACGACGGCGCGGTCGACGAGGGCGGGGTCGGCGTCGGGGAGGTCGTCGAGCGTCGGCAGGTCCTCGACCGGCTCGATCTCGGACTCGGGCAGCATCCCCGAGGCGCCCTCGCGCAGCTGCTCGTAGTAGTGGGCGAACGTCTCGATCGCCGCGTCGCCGACGCCCTCCGCCCGCATCTTGTCGATGCTCGCCTGGAGGCCGTCCGTCATGCGTCGTCGCGATGGACGCTGTCCGGGCCGAACGCCGGCAGGCACACCGCGACGTACTGCGCGCCGTCCGGCGTCGAGTACCGCACCCACTCGCCGGCCCGCGCGAGCACCGCCTGACCGGCGCCGACCTCGAGCCTGCCGCCCTCGTGCTCGACGTGCAGCGTGCCGTCGAGGACGAGCGTCCATTCGTCGAACTCGGGGCGCTGGCCGGGCTCGACCCAGCCCGCCGGCGACTGCATGCGCGCGATGCTCACGCGCGCCTCGCCCGTGTTGACCCGCCCGACGAACTCGTCGATGAGCTTTGGCTTGGTGCCCGCCGCCTCAACGCGGCTCGGCGTCGTGATGAGCTCCGGCATCGGCACGGCAGCCTAGCGGGGCTTTCGCCACGACTGATCGTAGGACGGTGACGTGTGGGTATGCGCGGGTGAGCGGCTACGCGCCGCATTCCAATTCCCCCCGACGGAGGTAGCTACTTGCACCGCTCCATCGCTCGGCGAGCCGCGCTCGCCGTCCTCGGTCTCCTTGCCCTCGCGCCCGCGGCGCAGGCTGCCGGGAGCACGTCTCGCACCACGCTCGGCGACAGCACGCCGACGTGGGCGACGCCGTCCGCACAGGTCGGCTCGGTTCCGAACGACGCCCAGCGCACGTTCTGGGTGTACCTGAGCATGCGCAACTCGCAGTCGCTCGACGCCGCGATCAACGCGGTGAGCACTCCAGGCAGCGCGAACTACGGCCGCTACCTGACGCCCGACCAGTTCCGGGCGCGCTATGCGCCGACCGCCGCCGACGCGGCCGCGGTCGCCACGTGGCTGAAGCAAGACGGCTTCTCGGTCAGCGTCGACCGACCTGCCAACAACCGCTGGATCAAGGCCACCGGCACGACCGCTCAGGTCGAGAAGGCGTTCAGCACGCAGCTGCGGACGTACAAGGCCCACGGGCGCGTCCTGCCGGCCCCGAACGGCGACCTCAGCGTCCCGCGCTCGATCGCGGGCCGTATCGCCGGGATCGCCGGGCTCGACGGCAGCGACCGGCTCATGAAGCCCGACACCGCCGACGCGCCCCCGAGCCCCGGGTTCGTCAATGCGCCGCCCTGCTCGACCTCGTGGGCACAGCAGCTCGCGGTCGATGGCGACGGCAACCCGACCGTCCCGCCGGCGTACGGCCAGCAGTTCCTCCCCTACGCGACGTGCGGGTACACGCCGGACCAGCTCCAGGGCGCCTACGGCGTCAAGAGCACGGTGGCCGGCGGGGTCGACGGCAGCGGCCAGACGGTGGCGATCGTGGATGCCTTCGCGGCGCCGACGATCGAACAGGACGCCGACCAGTACGCGAGCATGCACGACCAGCCCGCGGTGAGGTTCAACCAGATCCTGCCGCCGCACGACCTGTCCAACGATCCCGACGAGATCCAGGCCTGCGACCCGCAGGGGTGGTACGGCGAGGAGACGCTCGACGTCGAGGCCGTCCACGCGATGGCGCCGGGCGCGAACGTGCTGTACGTCGGCAGCGATGACTGCTTCGACGAGAACCTTGTCGACGCGGTCAACAAGATCGTCGACGGCGGCCTGGCACAGATCGTCACGAACTCGTACGGCAACCTGGGCGAGACCGGCGAGGACGCCGGCCTGCGGCAGGCCTGGAACGACACGTTCCGCCAGGCCGCGCTCGAGGGCATCGGCATGTACTTCTCGTCGGGCGACAGCGGCGACGAGGTCGACAACCTCGGGCACGCCGAGGCCGATTTCCCGGCGTCGCACCCGCTCGTGACCGCGGTCGGCGGTACGTCGCTGGGCGTCAGCGGCAACGACGGCTACCTGTTCGAGACGGGCTGGGGCACGAGCAGCAGCGCGCTCGACAACGGGGCCTGGGACCCGGCGCCGCCCGGCAACCACATCTACGGCTCCGGCGGCGGCACCAGCCTGTTCTACGCGCAGCCGGACTACCAGAAGAAGGTCGTGCCGAAGAAGCTGGCCAAGGCGCAGGGCGGCAAGCCCGCCCGCGTGGTGCCTGACGTCAGCCTCGTCGGTGACCCGAACACCGGCATGCTCGTCGGGCAGACCCAGACGTTCCCCGACGGCGTGAGGTACGGCGAGTACCGCATCGGCGGCACGAGCCTGTCTTCGCCGCTGATGGCGGGCGTGATGGCGCTCGCCGACCAGCAGGCCGGGATGCACCACGGGTTCGCGAACCCGGCGCTCTACGCGCAGTACGGGACGCCCGCCTACCGCGACACGGTCGCACCCGACCAGCCGATTGCGGTGGTCCGCAACGACTTCGTCAACGGCGTCGATGCCGGCGACGGGATCGCCACGTCGCTGCGGACGTTCGACCAGACGCAGAGCCTGCACACCACCCCGGGCTACGACGACGTCACCGGCGTCGGCAGCCCGAACGGACAGCGCTTCCTCAGCGCGCTGGCCGCCAAGGCCGCGCGATAGCAGCAGCGAGTGGGGCCGTGCCGATCCTGGCGCGGCCCCACTGCGCGCGCGGAGGGATGTCCGGGCGCCGCGGGCGGAGCGCTGGCGAGCGCGGTTGGGCCGCGGGTAGGGGGCGAATCTTCGTTGCGTGGGGCTTTGAACACCATATGCGTGTCGAAGTCCCCACTCACCGTGATTCCGTCGTCGGTGCACTGGCAGATCGCCAGCATGGCGTCGTGAGCCGCGGCCAACTGATGGCCGCCGGCATCGGGCGCAGCGCGATCGTCCGAGGCCTGCAGTCGGCGCGATTGCGGGAGATGTTCCGCGGGGTGTACGCCGTCGGCCACGCGGCTCTGAGCCGGGAAGGCTGGTGGATGGCGGCGCTGCTGGCCTGCGGCGAGAGCGCGGCGCTGAGCCACACGAGCGCCGCCACGCTCTGGGGCTTCCTCATCGCCGAGACCCTGCCGGTGCACGTCACGGGCCACAGCGATCGCGGCCGCAAGCAGCGCCGAATCGTCGCGCATCGATCAGCGTTGCACCCGCACGACGCCCTCGTAAGGGACGGCCTGCGCGTCACCACCCCCGCCCGCACGATCGTCGACCTCGCCGCCCACCGCAGCGGCCGCGCCCTGCGCGACGTTGTCGAGCGGGCGCAGGACCTCGGTCGCTTCAACCCGGACGACATCGGCGCCACGCTTGACCGCACCCCTCGCCGCCCGGGCACCACCCGGCTCGCCGACCTCATCGCGCTGGCGCAGCCGGACAAGGACAAGGCCCGCAGCTACCTCGAGCGCCTGTTCGTGAAGCTCGCGCGCGACGCGCGCCTGCCGCGGCCCGAAGTCAACCAGGACATCGCCGGCCGCCACCGCGACTTCGCCTGGCCGGCGCGCCGGCTGATCGTCGAGGCCGACGGCTACCGCTACCACTCCTCGAAGCAGGCACGAGCGCGCGACGCGCGTCGCGACCGCGAGCTGACCGCCCGCGGCTGGCGACCCGTGCGGTTCACCTACGAGGAGATCGCGTTCGAGCCCGGCGACGTTGCGCGGGAGCTCACGCGGCTTCTCTGACCAGCTCCAGCAGCCGCGCCGCGTACGCCGGCGCGGTGGGCTCGTCCTCGTGCCGGAAGTAGACGTGGACCGCCAGACCCGCGTCGAGCATCGGGCGCACCCGGTCCGCCAAGCCGCGCAGCGCCTCGTCGTCGTACGGCGGCTCGCGCAGGCGCAGGTAGCGAAACGGCGCGGGCGACTCGAGCTGGTTGACGCGGACCGCGCGTTCGTCGAGCAGCGACTCGGCGCCGTCCCACGACGGGTGGCGAAAGTCCAACGCGAGCCACAGGTCGGCGTCGAACCCCTCGAGCAGGGCGCGCAGGAAGTCGTCGTCGCGCTCGCGGCGCTCGTCGAAGCGCACGAGCACCGCGCCGAGGCGGTCGCCCAGGGAGCGGATGCGGGCGGAGAACTCCGGGGCGAAGTCGGCGCGGCCGAAGATCGAGATCGTCCGCGGCGCCTTGACCGCGAAGCGAAAGCCGTCCGGGACGCTCGCCGCCCAGCGCTCGAGCGTGGAGACGGCCGGCTGGCGGTAGAAGGTTCCGTTGAGCTCGACTGCCGGCAGGCGCTCGGCGTAGTAGGAGAGGAAGTCGTCGCTGCGGGTGCCCGCGGGGTAGAAGCCCGGGCGCCAGCTGGCGAACGAGAACCCGGAAGCGCCCGCGAGGAGCGTCATCCCCACGAGTCGCGGTAGGCGACCTGATCGGGCGTGAGGTCGTCGATCTCCACGTCCAGCGCCGCAAGCTTCAGGCGCGCGACCTCGCGATCGATCGCAGCAGGCACCGGGTGCACGCCGGGCGGGAGCGAGGCGCCGCGCGCGACGAGGTCCTCGACCACGAGCGCCTGCAGCGCGAACGACATGTCCATGACCGCCGCCGGGTGGCCACGGCCAGCGGCAAGGTTCACCACGCGACCCGAGGCGAGCAGGTTCACCCGCCGGTCGCCGAGGTCGTACTGCTCCACCAGCGGCAGCACCTCGCGGACGTCCACCGCCAGTTCGCGCAGCGCGTCGAGGTCGATCTCGACGTCGAAGTGCCCCGCGTTCGCGAGCACCGCGCCGTCCTTCATGCGCTCGAAGTGCTCGCGCCGCAGCACGGAACGCGACCCGGTCACCGTGACGAAGACGTCACCGCGCTCCGCCGCGGCCAGCGCCGACATGACCTCGAAGCCCTCCATGCGCGCCTCGAGCGCGCGCACCGGATCGACCTCGCACACCACGACCTGCGCGCCAGCGCCGCGCGCTCGCTGCGCCAGGCCGCGCCCCGTCCAGCCGTAGCCGAAGACGACGAACGTCTGACCGGCCAGCAGGAGGTTCGTCGCGCGCAGGATCCCGTCCAGCGCCGACTGCCCCGTCCCGTAGTGGTCGTTGAAGATCCGCTCGGCGTGCGCCTCGTTGACCGCGATGACCGGGCAGGTGAGCCGGCCCTCGGCCTCCAGCGCGCGCACGCGCAGCAGGCCGGTCGTCGTCTCCTCCGCCCCGCCGATCAGCCGCTCGCGCACCCGCGCGCGGCCGTGGTGCAGCAGCGTGACGAGGTCGGCGCCGTCGTCCAGGGTCACGTGCGGCCGGCGGCGTGCGCAGGCCGCCACGTGGGCGGCGTAGGCCTCGGCGTCCTCGCCGTGGCGCGCGTGGACCTCGGCGCCCTCGAGCAGCGCAAGCGCAGCCGCCGTCTCGTCCTGCGTCGAGAGCGGGTTCGCCGCGCACAGCGCGACCTCGGCCCCGCCGGCGACGATCGCACGCACGAGGTTGGCGGTCTCGGCGGTGACGTGCAGGCACGCCGCCACC
>DATFRW010000177.1:0-8700 GCA_035262945.1 Solirubrobacteraceae bacterium | reverse complement strand
GCGCCGCGGTGTGCAGGGCCTCGCCGCGAGCGCGAAGACGATCTCGAGCGCCGCGATCATCATGGTCGCGGTCTTCGCGATCTTCGCGCTGACCGGCCTGCCGCAGGTCAAGGAGATCGGCGTCGGCCTGGCGGTGGCGATCGCGCTCGACGCGACGCTCGTGCGGCTCATCCTCGTGCCCGCCACGATGGAGCTCATGGGCAAGTGGAATTGGTGGGTCCCGTCGTGGCTCGACCGGATCCTGCCGGACATGGACTTCGAGAGCGGCGAGGCACCGGTGCCCGCCGAGCCGGCAGAAGAGCCGCTCGTCACGACCTAGCCGTCGGCACCATCCGCAGCCCGCCCTTCGGGACGATCGTCCCGGTCGCGCTCGGTTGCGGCGGGTGCTCGTCGGCCGGGCGGAAGCTCCAGCGACGGCTGAGCGTCGTCAGCACGACCTCGGCCTCCGACATCACGAGGCGGTGGGCGTGGCACTCGTACGGGCCGGCAGAGAACGGGAAGTAGGACAGGTCGGGCGGGCGCGGCGCGCCGTCAGCCCAGCGGTCGGGGTTGAAGCGCTCGGGGTCGGGCCACAGCTTCGCGTCGCGATGCGTGACCCACTGGCTCAGCGCGATCACGTGGCCCTTGGGGATCGTGACGCCGTCGAGGCGGTAGTCGGCGGTGACCTCGCGGAAGAAGCCCCAGATCGGCGGGTAGAGGCGCAGTGACTCCTTGATGACGCGGCGCGGATCGTCGAGCCTGACCTCGGGGTGGCGGGCGAGCAGGTACAGCGTCCACGTCACCAGGCTGTGGAGCTGGTCGGCGCCGAGCCACTGCTTGACCGTCGCCCGCACCAGACCGTCGTCGGGCTCGCGCTCGACGAGGCGGCTGACGAGGTCATCGGCCGATTGCGCCCGGCGCGCGGCGATCACGCGGTCGATTGCGGCGTCGAGCCGCGCGCGGGCCGCCCGGGTGCGCGCGCTGGACGGCAGCGGCCAGCCCCAGCGAGCCCGTCCGAAGGGCCCCAACAGCCATTGCATCGCGTCCGTGCCGGCCGCCTGCGCGGCGAGCACCTCGGGCGCGGGCGCTTCGCCGGTGAGCGCCTCCCAGTCGATCGACCAGAACAGCGTGCGCAGCTCACCGAACAGCTCGACCGGCGCGCCCTCGAACCACGAGGCCGCGAGTCGCTCCGCACGCGCTGCCGCGATCGCGGGCGTTCTGGGGTCGGCAAGCAGCGGCTTCCACAGCTCGTCGCGCTGGCGATGGTGCTCGGCGCCTTCGGTGAGGATCAGCCCGCCGCCGTACCAGCGGTCGAGCGCCATGAGCCGTCCGCGCGAGAGCGGCGGCCAGTCCTCGTCGTCGAGGACCGCCTTGAGGTCCTCGGGGCGCCTGAGCAGGTGGCAGTGCACCGGCCCGAGCGAGAACGGCACGACGTCGCGGTCGTCGCCGCGCAGGCGATCGAGGAAGCGGAGCGGATCCGCGCCGAAGCGCGCGAGGGCGAGCATGGGCGGTCAGCCGGTCACAGGCCGATCCCGGGGACGCCGGAGCCGCCGGTCATCGCCTGCAGGTCGTCCCACGCCTTCGCGGCGATCTCCCAGTCGCTCTCCGAATCCTGTCCCTCGCTGTGGCGCAGGATGCGGATGAGGTAGGCCATCGCGGCGAGCAGGGCGATCGCGGCGAAGGCGATCTGCACGCTCACCACGCCCTCCTCGGTCCAGTAGACGTCCTCGAGCTCGAGCAGCAGCGCCGACTCGTCGAGGACGAGCGCGACGCCGACGCCGAATGGGATGGCCAGGTAGCGATCCTGCTGGGAGCCCTTCATGCCGATGGCGACGCCGCCGGCGGCGAGGCTGAGCAGGCCGCCGGGGATGAAGTGGTGGATGTGCCGCGAGCCGACCTTCACGTCCTTGATCGGCCCGATGCCGCCGCGCGTGCGGATCATCCACGTGATCCAGCGGGTGATCCCGAACGTGACCGTGAACCCCGCGAGCATGTTGAACAGCGCGTTCTCGCGGGTGCGGCTGACGCGGTAGCCCTCGCGCACGACCTGCACGGCCTGCAGCGCCTTGTTCGACGGCCGGTCGTCGTCGTGCGCCTGGCGGCTCTGGGGCAGCATCCCGAGCCGCCAGATCCGCGCGGCCTCCGCGCTGAACACGGCGACCACCGCGCCGCCGGCGAGCGCGCCGAGCACGCGCGTGCGCCCCGAGGGCGCGCGCCCGGCCTGGCTGGCCGCCTTCAGTCGCTTCTCCTTGCGCCGGGCCACTACCGCCGCTTCCGCAGGTAGGCCTGTGCGAGCTGGCCAACGAAGATCCAGCCGAACTTCGCTATGGCTCCGACCCCCGCGCCGACGCTCGGAGCCGTCGAGCGGAAGGTCGTGAGCTGGCGGGCGAAGTCGCGGATGCGAATGCGCAGGATCCCCGACGCGATGAGCTCGGCGTCGCCGTTGTCGCCGGGGTCGACGTGGCCGCGGAGCACGTGGACGAACAGCGTCGTCGTGTCCCTCCACACGTCGAAGCCTGGGTCGTCGCGCACGAGCTTGAACCCGGTCATCGTCAGCGGGTGCCCGACGCCGTCGCGGAACCACAGGCGGTAGAGCATGTGCTTGACGCCCGGCTCGGTGTCGACGAAGAGGTTGAACCAGCCCTGCTCGACCGGCAGCCGGCCGCCGAGCGCGTCGCAGTCCAGGTAGCCGGTTGCGCCGGCGGCGCGCAGCGGGTCGGTGCCGAAGTGCTCGATGTCGGGCACCTCGATCGTGAGGTGGAACATCAGCGCGCCGGCGCCGTCGCGGTTGGGCTCGGCGCCGCGGTCGTAGTCGGCCTCGCCGAACGTGACGTGGCCGAGCATCTCTTCGGTGAAGCGGACGGTGGAGGTCATGCGGCGGCCGCCTCCGCGACGGCACGGTCGGGTTCGAGCATCTGGTCGGCGAAGCGGTCGGCGAGGGCGGCGATGGTGAAGCTCGGGTTGGGCCCGACCGGCCCGGGCATGACCGACCCGTCGGCGACGTGCAGGCCGGGGTGGCCGAACACGTTGCCGTACGCGTCGACGACGCCCTCCGAGGCGTCGCGCCCCATCGGAGCGCCCCCGAGCGGGTGCACCGTGATGACGCGGCGCAGGAACCAGATCGGGTTGTCGGCGTAGCGGCCGCCGAGCGCGCGGGCGACGTTGCGCGACGTTGTGCGCAGGCGCGCGAAGTAGTCGTTGGAGCGCCGTCGGTTCCAGTCGAGATCGAGGTGGCCGTCGCGCAGGAACATCCGCCCGTCGGGGATGTCGCGGCCCATGCCGAGCAGCGGCAACCCGCCGGCCGACAGCTCGGCGGACTGCAGGAGGTCGGCGATGTGCTCGGTGACGTCGGTGTCCGGCGTGCCGCGCACCCAGTTCTTGACGAGGAACGAAGCCGACGAGCGCCACGCCCACAGCGATTTGGGGGCCGCGAGCACGTGCAGGATCCAGGCGAGCTGCTGCGGGTACCCGGCGTCCTGCAGATAGAAGCCGCGGCCCTCGCCGCCGTCGAGCGCGTCGGGCACGCGCGCGGTGCTCGTGATGACCGGGCCGTAGCCGGGATCGACGATCCGCGGCGTCGGCTTGCCGTCGACCATCTCGCGGCAGTTGAGGGCGAGCGTGAGCAGGTCGCCGTTGCCGCAGAAGCGCGAGCCGAGCTTGCGGCTCAGCCGCGGGAAGGCGGCGCGGTTGCGCAGGAGCAGGGTCGTCGTGCCGAGCGTGCCGGCGCTCAGGACCAGGTGATCGCACGTGACGGTCTTGTCCGTCGCAGGCTCCTCGCCAAGCTGCGCGTAGTGCACGGTGTAGCCCCCGCCTTCGCGCGGCTCGAAGCGGCGAACGTCGGCGAGGGTGCGCAGTTCGGCGCCATGGTGCGCGGCGTGCGTGAGGTAGTTGTGGTCCAGCGTGTTCTTCGCGCCGAAGTTGCAGCCGACGTCGCACTCGCCACACAACTGGCACGTCACACGGGTTCGGCCGTGGAGGTTGGGCACCTCCTCTTCGATCGGCTCGCCGGGCACCGGCGGGCGACCATCGTTCGCGAACGTCACCGCGAGCGGCGGCAGGAACCATTCGAGGCCGTTGGCCTCCGCCGCGGCCTTGAAGGCGATCGTCTTCGGCGTCTTCGAGTACGGCTCGTGGTCGAACGGGTAGCGCTGGAGGCCGATCATCGCCTCGACCCGGTCGTAGTGCGGATCGAGGTCGGCGCGGGTCACCGGCCAGTGCTCGTAGCCGCCGTCGCGCAGCTCCTCCTGCACGAACCACTTCTCGTCCTTGCGCAGGAAGACGTTGGCGTAGATCAGCGAGCCGCCGCCGAGGCCGGCGGAGACCAGCGCGTCGATCCCGCGGAACGACCAGTAGTGGTACATCCCGGTCAGGCCGTGCGGCGGGTCCCAGAAGCTCTCGCGGGCCCGGTAGGGGCTGCGCGTGAACGAGCCGGGCGGATAGGCCCGCCCGCGCTCGAGGACGCAGACGCGCTTGCCCGCCTCGGCGAGGCGGTACGCGGTGACCGACCCTCCGAAGCCCGAGCCGACGATGACTGCGTCGTAGTGGCCATCCGTGCCGTTACCGGTCATCTGCGTCAACCGTATCCGCGTGTCAGGACGCCGGGCAAGTGGGTCGCCCGCGAACGTTGCACCCGAGCCCGCGGGCGCCGATCACCGCCAGGCGGCGTCCTCGACCCTCGGAATGCCTCGGCATTCCTTCGGGTCTGCGTCCTTGCCGGGCGGCGCCGGCATCCCGCGTCCTCGCGCGCAACGTTCACGGACGACCCACTTCACCCCAACAATGTTCGACCACCTGTCGAACTGAGCGGGAATGTGTCGAGGTCGAGGGCGACTACGGCGAGGTCCGCGAAGAGGGCGGCGCGGGCGAGGTCGGCGCGTTCGTAGGGGCCGCCGTCGCGACGGTCGAGGAGCGAGAGCACGCCGATCGTCTCGCCGTCGCGGATGAGCGGGGTTACCACCATCGTGTAGGGCACGTAGCCGGTCTTGGCGGCGACCTGGTGCGCGAAGCGCGGGTCCTTGCGGCACTCGGGCACCACGGCGCCCTCGCCGCTCTGAACGACCGCCCCCGCCATGCCGACGCCGGGTGCCAGCCGCAGCCCCACGACCTCGGCGGCGCCCGCGCCCCAGGCCGCTTCGTAGACGAGATCGCCGTTGGCGGGGTCGGTGAGGGCGATCGAGCACGCGGCGGCGTCGAACATGCCGGCCGCGGTGCGGACGATCGCCTCCATGACGCGTCGGCGGATCGGCGCGCGGCCGAGGCTCTGGGCCAGCGACTCGCCGCGGCCGACGGTCAGCGGCGCGCCGATCGCGTGGGCGAACCCTGACGCCGACGAGATGCGCTCCTCGGGCAGCAGCTCGAGGCCGCCCGCGAGTGCGTCGCGCAGCGTGGGGTCCATCTCGGGTGCGAGCTTGTCGAGCTGCGCGGCGTCGCCGTAGCGCGGCGGCGTGCCGACGAGCAGCGTCCACAGCGTCGCGGCGAGGCTGTAGACGTCGCTGGCGGCGGAGACCGTGCCGCCGGCGAGCACCTCGGGCGCCATGTACTTCGGCGTCCCGACGGCGATCGTGCCCTCCTCCTGCTCGGAGCCGAGGGCGCGTGCGACGCCGAAGTCGACGAGGACGACGCCGTCGTCGCCGAGGATCATGTTGGGCGGCTTGACGTCGCGGTGCACGACCTGCTGGTCGTGGATGTACTGCAGCGCCTCGCACGCGTGGCGGGCGTACTCGATGCCGTCGGTGATCGGCAGGCCGGGGTCGCCGTCGTGCTGGAGGAGCGCGCCGAGGTCGGTGCCCGTGACCAGCTCCATGACGATGTAGGCGCCCTCGTCGTCGCTGGCGTGGTCGAGGACCTTGACCAGGCGCGGGTGGCTCAGGCTCGCCAGCAGGCGCGCCTCGATCTCGAAGCGCGCGGCGTGGCGGACGTCGAGGAGGCGCTTGACGGCGACATCGGTGTTCGTTTCGCGGTCGACCGCGCGGTAGACGGCGCCCATCGCCCCGCTCGAGATCGGCGCGACGATCTCGTAGCGGCCGTCGAGCTGCTCGCCGCCAGACAAACGGTCAGCCGGTCGCGAGCAGCGGGGCTGGCTCGGGCTCGTCGAGCGCGCGCAGCATGTCGGCGACGAGCGCGCCGGCGCTCGGGCGCGCCTCGGGGTCCTTGGCCATGCCGACGGCGATGACGCCGTCGAGCGCGACGGGCAGTTCGGGGCGCCGCGCCGACACGCTCGGCGGGTCGCCCATGACGTGCGCATACGTCGTCGCCGCGTCGTTGTCGTGGGGGAACGGGACCTTGCCGGTGAGCGTCTCGACCGCAACGCACGCCAGCGCGTAGACGTCGGTCGCCGGGCCGACCCTGATGCCGTCCAGCAGTTCGGGCGCCATGTAGTCGATGGTGCCGAGCACCTGGCCGGGGGCGGTGAGCGCGATGCCGGTCGGGTCGCGCGCGAGGCCGAAGTCGGTGAGGTAGACCCGCGGGCCGGGGTCCATGAGGACGTTGGCGGGCTTGACGTCGCGGTGCACGATGCCCGCCGCGTGGGCGGCATCGAGCGCATCGGCCATGGCGGCGAGGATCGCCATCGCGACGTCGACCGGTATCGGGCCGTCCTGAATGACGTTCTTCAGCGTCGTGTCGGTGAGCTGGGTGGCGATGTACAGCGAGCCGTCGATCTCGCCGCGCCCGTGGATGGGGATGACGTTCGGGTGCTCCAGCGAGGCGAGCATGGCGCCCTCGCGCCGGAAGCGCTCGCAGTAGACGTCATCGATCGCGACGTCCTCGCGCAGCACCTTGAGCGCGACCTCCTGCCCCGAGCGGTCGATCGCGCGATACACGACGCCCATGCGCCCTGCCCCCACGATCCCCTCGATCCGATAATCGCCGAGCGTTCGCCTGTCCATAGCGAGATCCGGCCCCAGTCTCCCGGCTGGGGCGGCCGGAAGCAAGTGAAGCTCGGCGGACGGCCAGGGGGAATATGCTGCGCCCGCGCATGCCCGAGATCGCTCTCGAGCCCCGGCCCGGCGACACCGTCGGCCCCTACACGATCACCCGCGTCATCGGGCGCGGGCGCATGGGAATCGTGTTCGAGGCCGCCGCCGATGGCGAGGACCCGGTCGCGGTGAAGGTCGTGACGACCGAGCTCTCGCAGGACGAGATCTTCCTGCGGCGCTTCAAGCGCGAGGTCGCGGCGGCGCAGCGGATCGACCATCCGAACGTCGTGCCGGTGCTCGCGTCGGGCGACGAGGGCGGGCTGCCCTACCTCGTCCAGCGGCTCATTCCGGGCGGTTCGCTGGCGGAGCGGATCGCGGCGGAGGGGTCGATCGGGCTGGCGACGACGGTCCAACTGCTCTCCGGCGCGGCCGCCGGGATCGACGCCCTGCACGCGGGCGGTCTCGTCCACCGCGACATCAAGCCCGCGAACATCCTCTTGGACGGCGACACCGCGTACGTGTCGGACTTCGGGCTGGCGAAGGACAGCCAGGCCTCGAACCTGACGCGGCCCGGGCAGGCGCTCGGCTCGCTCGACTACATGGCGCCCGAGCAGATCCGCGGGGAGGAGGTCAGCCCGGCGACCGACATCTACGCGCTGGGCTGCGTCTTCATCGAGTGCCTGACGGGGACGCCGCCGTTCGGCGGGCGCCCCAGCATGCGCGTGCTCTTCGCGCACCTCCAGGACCCGCCGCCGGACCTCACCGAGCTGCGGCGCGACATCCCGCCTGCCGCGGCGCGGGCGGTCAACCGGGCGCTGGAGAAGGAGCCGGCCGACCGGCCGGCGAGCGCGGCGGGGTACGTGGACGCCGTGGCGCGCGCGGCCCGCGGCTAGTTCGCGAGCTTCTCGCTCAGTTCGTTGAAGCGCCGGGCGATCCACGCCGCGTCGGCGCCGGTGGCGAGGCGCGTGTGGCAGTAGTCGAGCCTGAGCGGGACGGTCTCGATGCGCTGCGGGCCGGTGGCGTCGAGGGTCACGAGCCAGAGGAGACCGAGGTCGTTGCGCAGCTTGCGGTCGATCGCGTAGTCGTCGATGAAGTCGCCGAGGTCGAAGAGGACGCGGCCTTTGACGCCCTGGAAGACGTGCGCGGAGTGGCCCGCGACGAGCGTTGCGCCGGCGGCCACGATGCGTTGGGCGGCGACGCGGACAGCGGGGAGGGGCTCAGCCAGCATGTTCGGCCCCCAGTGCGGTGAGACGAGGACGGGTTCGTCTGGCGCGGGCGCCGCGGCCCGGAGGAGCCAGTCCGGGAACTCGCCGCCCCGCAGGTCCGCGTAGGCGATACCGGGACGGCTAGGGCCCGCGGCGAAGGCGGCGGGATGGTCGCCCACCGCGACGAGGCGCAGGCCGGGGAGCCGCGCCGGTCGGCGGGCGGCAGTCTCGTCGGCGCCCGCGCCCGCGTGGGCGATCCCGACGCGGTCGAGGTGCTCGATGGTGTCGAGCAGCGCGTCGGGGCCGTAGTCGAGCGCGTGGTTGTTTGCGAGCGTGACGGCGTCGACGCCGAGCTCGGCGAGCCGCTCGGCCGCGACGGGCGGCGCGCGGAAGAAAAACGGCTTGCCGGGGTCGGGGAAACGTTTACCGCGGTCGGAGATGCAGCACTCGAGGTTGAGCACGAAGAGATCCGCGCTCTGCGCGAGCTCGGCGACCTCGGGCGCGACGAGCGCCGCGCGGGGATCGGCGCGCAGGCGGTCCGCGACGCCGCGGCCGAGCATCGTGTCGCCGGCGAGCGCCAGACGCAGTGTCATCTTCGG
>DATFRW010000176.1:0-18186 GCA_035262945.1 Solirubrobacteraceae bacterium | reverse complement strand
GACGTGGTCGTCTCCTACCTGCCGGTCGGCTCCGAGCAGGCGACCAAGTGGTACGTGGAGCAGATCCTCGAGGCCGGCTGCGGCTTCGTGAACTGCATCCCGGTGTTCATCGCCCGCGAGGACTACTGGAACAAGCGCTTCAAGAAGGCCGGCATGCCTGTCATCGGCGACGACATCAAGTCGCAGGTCGGCGCCACGATCACGCACCGCGTGCTCGCCCGCCTCTTCCACGAGCGCGGCGTCACGCTCAAGCGCACGTCGCAGCTCAACGTCGGCGGCAACATGGACTTCTTCAACATGCTCGAGCGCGAGCGCCTGGAGTCCAAGAAGATCTCCAAGACCAACGCGGTCACCTCGATCGCCGGGGTCGACCTGCCCGCGGACGACGTCCACGTCGGGCCCTCGGACTACGTGCCGTGGCTGACCGACCGCAAGTGGGCGCACATCCGCCTCGAGGGCGAGGCGTTCGGCGGCGTGCCGCTCAACGCCGAGCTCAAGCTCGAGGTCTGGGACTCGCCGAACTCGGCCGGCATCGTCATCGACGCCGTGCGCTGCCTGAAGCTGGCGCTGAACCACGGCATCAGCGGCCAGCTCGACGGCCCGAGCTCGTACCTCATGAAGTCGCCGATGAACCAGCGCCCGGACGACGAGGCGCGCGACGCGACCGAGAAGTTCATCGCCAAGTACGCGGGCAAGGGTCCGGGCACCGCGCCGAAGGGCCGCACGGCGCCCGCGAAGAAGGCGGCAACGAACTAACCAGGAAGAAGTTCGCGCGCGCTGCGTCTGAGAGAGGAACAGGAACCGCGCAGGATCCGCACCTCTCTCCCGCGGACGCGGCACTCTCCTCCTCAGCACCACCGCGGCGGGCCGTCCAAGTAGGACGGCCCGCTCGTGCGTGGGTCGGATAGCGTGCCCGCGGTGACCGACGCGGCCGCGCTGCAGGCACAGCTCGCCTATATGGAGCGCACGTCGCGCTTCTACCGCGACCGGATCGGCGGAGCCCGGCGGCTCGCCGACATCCCGCTGCTGACCAAGGCCGAGCTGCGGGCGTCGCAGGCGGCCGGCCCGCCCTTCGGCGAGCACCTGTGCGCGCCGCGCGAATCGCTCGTGCGGCTGCACGTGACCTCGGGCACGACCGGCGAGCCGGTGGCGATCGGCCTTACGCGCAACGATCACGTGGCCAACTCGCAGCTCGGCGGGGAGGCGTTCCGGATCGCCGGCGTGCGGCCCGACCACGTCATCGCGCACTGCCTGAACTACGCGCTCTACGCGGGCGGGATGGCCGACCACATGGCGCTCGAGGCGTCGGGCGCGACGGTTGTGCCGGTGGGCGTCGGCCAGTCGCGGCGGCTGCTCGACCTGATTCCGCGCCTGCGGATCGATGCCCTGTTCGGCACGCTCTCATTCCCCGCGCATCTCGCCGGCCGCGCGCGTGAGGCCGGCCTGGAGCCCGCGGCGCTCGGGCTGCGCCACATCGTGACCGCCGGCGAGCCCGGCGCAGGGCTGGGCGCCGTTCGTGAGCAGATCGAGACGACCTGGGGCGCGACGGTGGCCGACAGCTTCGGGATGAGCGACGTCTGGTCGACGATGGCGGGCGAGTGCGAGGCCCGCGCGGGCCTGCACCTGACGACCGCCGGCTACGCGCTGCTCGAGCTCGTCGACCCCGGCACCGGCGAGCCCGTGCCGTTCGAGGACGGCGCCTTCGGCGAGCTCGTGTGGACGCACCTGCGCCGCGAGGCCTCGCCGCTCTTGCGCTACCGCTCGGGCGACCTCGCTCGTGTGTGGACGGCGCCTTGCGGGTGCGGCCGCACCACCCCGCGGATCGCGATCGAAGGCCGCACCGACGACATGCTGCGGGTGCAGGCGGTCAACATCCATCCCGGGGCGATCGGCGCGGTGCTCGGGCGCTTCGCGGGCCTTGGCCGCTACGCGGTCGTGGCCGAGGGCGATCCGATCGTGCCGCCCCTGCGGGTGGTGGTCGAGGCGCCCAACGGCGTGCAAGGTGTGGCGGACGCGCTGCGGGCCGAGCTCGGGGCGCGGTTCGAAGTGCAGGCGGTCGCGCGGGGCGCGCTGCCGGTTGGCGAACTCAAGACGCGCGTCGTGTATCGCACGGCGCGGGGAGAGGAGCTGGGACTGTGACGGTGACGACGAGCGACCTCGGGTTGGCCCGGGTGATCCAGTGGGACCGCCAGGCACGGCGCAACGCGTGGACGCACGAGACGATCGAGGCGATCGCCGATGCGATCGACGCCGCCGGCGCGGACGAGAGCGTGCACTGCGTCGTCGCGCGCGGCGCCGGCGAGCACTTCTCGGCCGGCGACGACCTCTTCGCGGCGATCGAGGCCACCCCCGAGTCGTGGGCGGCGACCGTTGCCGCGTTCCAGCGCGTCACGACCGCGGCGCTGGCTGCGCCGGTGCCGGTCCTCGCCGCCATCGACGGCGTCTGCATCGGCGGCGCGCTCGAGTTCGCCGCCAGCTGCGACCTGCGCATCGCGACCGACCGCGCGCGCTTCGGCACGCCCGAGGTCGGCATCGGCCTGACCTACACGAACGCCGGCTCGCACTTCCTGCCGTCGACGATGGGCGAGACCGCCGCCCGCGAGCTCCTGCTCACCGGGGCGCTGCGCGACGTCGAGTGGGCCCAGCGCCACCGCTTCGTCAACGAGGTCGTCGCCCCGGACGCGTTCGAGGAGCGGATCGCCGCGTGGGCGGCGACCTTCGCCGACGTCTCGCGCGCGGCCGTCGCGCGCACGAAGGCGATGCTCAACGAGCGCTTCGGCGAGCTCATGGACGCGGCGCTCGAGCGCGAGGAGCGCGCCTGCATCGAGCTCTTCGACGGCCCCGACGCCCCCGCCCTGCTCGCGGCGTTCGCCGAGCGCCGCAGGGCAGGCTGAGGGGAGGGTGCCGGAGGCGGCCACGTGGCCGCCGGAGGCGGGCCCCTCCTCCGATGTCATACGCTCCGCCGCGGTGCCCGACCCGCTGTCGATCGCCCAGGTCACCCCCTACTCGTGGGAGGACCGCCACGACGTCAACACCTTCGTCGAGCGCGTGTCGCAGGAGCTCGCGGGCCGTGGGCACCGCGTGGTCATCGTCGCGCCGTCGACGTCGCATGACCTCCTGCGCGAGTCGCGCAAGGCGATCCGCGCGGGAGAGCTCGAGGCCGAGCCGGGTGAGGCGCGCGTGCTCGCCGTGGGCGAGGCGCTCCCGCCCTTGCCGGGCAGGCGGCGCGCCGCGCTGCCGATCGACGTCGCCCGGTCGATCTCGGAGCTCTTCGAACACGCCGCGCTCGATCTCTGCCACGTCCACGAGCCGTTCGCCCCGAGCGTCGCCAGCACCGCGCTGCGCCACTCGCGGGCGCTGAACGTCGGGACGTTCCACGCGCCGACCGAGCGCGTGGTCGCCACCCAGGTGGCGCGCAAGGTCGTGCAGCTGGTGTTCGGGCGGCTCGACGTCCGCACGGCGACCTACACGACCACCGCCGACCTGCTCAAGCGCTTCTTCCCCGGCGACTACACCATCGTGGCGCCCGGCGCCGACGTGATCGACCGGCCGCCGAACGAGGACGGGCGCGTGCGGATCGCCTTCGTCGAGCTCGAGGAGCGCGGTGCCCTGCGCGTCTTCCTGCGCGCGCTGCGGCGCCTGGACGCGGCGCTGCCGTGGGACGCCGTGGTGCATTCGGAGCGCGGGCCGTCGTCCTCGACGCCGCTGCGCGCCGACCTGCAGGAGCGCATCCGCTTCGTGGGGAGCGCCGAGGAGGCGCTCGCCGGCGCCGACGTGCTCGTCCTGGCATCGGACGGCGTCGCGCCCGCGCCCGGGCTCATCGCCCGCGGCCAGGCGGCCGGCGCCGTCCCGGTCGCCTCGCGCCTGGCGGTCTACGAGGAGGCCCTGCGCGACGGCGAGGCCGGGCTGCTCTTCGAGCCCAACGACGTCGACACGCTCGCCGCGCAGCTCGCGCGCCTCGTCGCCGACCCCGGCCTGCGCGAGGGCCTGCGCGCGGCCGCGCAGCCGCGCGCGTGGAGCGCGGTCGCCGACGAGCTCGAGGACCTCTACGGCACGCTGATCGCACGGCGGCACGACGCGCGCGGCAACCCGGCGCTGGCCAAGAAGCTGGCCGGCCGGCCCACGATCGACGTCGACCTGCACATGCACACCGACCACAGCCACGACTGCGCGACGCCGGTCGAGGTGCTGCTGGCGACGGCCCGGGCCCAGGGGCTCGGGGCGATCGCGGTGACCGACCACAACGAGATCTCGGGCGCGCTCGAGGCCGCCGAGAAGGCCGCCGACTACGGCGTCAAGGTCATCGTCGGCGAGGAGGTCAAGACCGCGAACCAGGGCGAGGTCATCGGCCTCTTCCTGAAGGAGCGCATCCCGCGCGGCATGACCCTGGCCGAGACCGTCGCCGAGATCCGCCGCCAGGGCGGCGTCGTCTACGTGCCGCATCCGTTCGACCGCATGCACGCGGTCCCCGACTACGAGCACCTGCTCGACGTCGTCGGCGACGTCGACGCGATCGAGGTCTACAACCCGCGCGTCGCGATCGGCTCGTTCAACGAGGAGGCGGCGCGCTTCGCCGCCAAGTACCGGATCCCGGCCGGCGCCGGCTCGGACGCGCACGTCGCGCAGGGGCTCGGTTCGGTGCGCGTGCGGATGCCCGACTTCGAGGGCCCGGAGGAGTTCCTCGAGGCGCTGCGCGCGGCGGTGATCGAGACGAAGCCGTCGAGCCTGCTCTACGTCCAGGCGCTGAAGTTCCTCCAGACGAAGGCGACCCCGCCGGGGGCGCGCGAGCGCCGCCGCGAGCGGCGCGTGCGGCGGGCGATCCGCAAGGGCTGATGCAGGGGCAAGGACGACCTGCGGACCCGTCGAAGCCCGCAGGACCGATGCCCGCTACCGACGACGAGATCCGCGAGAAGTACCTCGAGCGCGCCATCCGCGAGCTCAACACGCTGACCCGCGACCTGCAGGGATGCAGGCATTGCCCGCGCGGCAACCTGATGCCCGTCCTCGGTTCGGGCCACCCCCAGGCCGACGTCTTCCTCCTGAAGTTCGCCCCCGCGGCGAGCGAGATCGAGGAGGGCGTCGCGTTCTACGGGCGCAGCGGCACCGCGCTCATGAAGTCGCTCAAGCGGCTGAACATCGACCCGCTGGCGGTCTACGGCACGCTCTGCGTGAAGTGCCCGGTCGGCGACCCGTCGCTCGCCGATCCGGCGTGCGTCGCGCGCGTGGTCGACGAGCTCGCGATCGTGACGCCGAAGATCGTCGTGGTCATGGGCGAGGACGCCGTGACCACGTTGAACGACCTCGACGTCCCGCTGGCCAAGGCGATCGATTGGGAGCCCGGGGTCGTGCAGCCGTTCACGCCGTCCTGCGACGCGCTCGTCGTTCCCAACATCGACGACGCACTCGACGAGGAGTTGGCCAAGCGCGAGTTCTGGTCGGCCTTCCGGGTGCTGGGCGAGTGGTACGCGGACCTGCCGCCCTACTAGGGCTCGTCGGGGTCACCCTCGCCTACATCCTCCTCGCGCTCGAGCTGCCCCAGCTGCACCCGCCGGAGCTCTCGGCGATGGTGGCGTGCACGATCGGGCTGACGCTCGTCGTGGCCATCGTCGCCGGGCTGGTGGCGGTCGCCGACACGCCCTGGGCGCTCGTCCCCGCGATCGCGGGCGCAGGACTCATGGTCGCGGCGCTCGACGCCAACGACGCGGCCGCCGCGGCGACGCCGTTCGAGGCGGTGCTGTTCGGCTGCCTGGGCATCGCGTTCGCGGTGCTGCTCGACACGCCGGCGCTGGCGATCGCGCTGCCGCTGTTCGTCGCGGTCATCGACATCGTGCAGGCGCGCAGCGGCGGCTCGGCGGGGCTGTTCACGCTCTCGACGCCCAAGCCCGGCGACGCCCTGACGCTCGAGCTTCCCGACTGGGGCACCGGGCTCGCCGCGGCCCGGCTGAGCGTGCCCGACGTCTTCTTCCTCGCCGCGTTCGCGGCCTATGCGCGGCGCCTTGGACTGCGCGAGCGAGCGGCTGAGATCGGCATGCTGATCGGGCTGCTGGTGGCCGCCGCGAGCGAGGTCCTGCTGGACTCCGAGCTGCCGACCCTCGCGCTGCTCGCGGTGGGCTATCTGCTGCCCAACGTCGACCGCATCGGCGCCCTGTTCGCCCAGGCGCGCGAGGGGTAACGTGGATGCCATGGAACTCGAGGAGAGGACACTTGAGCAGGTGGGCGACCGCTGCGAGGAGTGCGGGGCGAAGCTGACCCAGCGCGAGCTCGAGCAGGTCCTCGAGTCCGGCGGGCCGGCCCTCTGCACCATCCACGCCCAGGAGCAGGTCGCCTCCGGCGACGAGGACGCGCTCGACGACGAGGTTTAGAGCTCGAGCACGATCTTGCCCAGCTTGCCGCCCGCGGTGAAGCGCTCGTAGGCCTCGGCGACCGCGTCGAGCGGATAGGTCGCCGCGACCGGCACGCGCAGTGCGCCGCGGTCGAAGAGCGGCAGGACGCTGCGCTCCATCGCGCGCGCCGCGGCGGCCTTCTCCTCCAGCGGACGCGGGCGCAGCGTCGAGGCGCGCAGCGTGGCGCGCTTGCCCAGCAGCATGCCGAGGTTGAGGTCGACCTTCGCGCCGCCGCCGATGCCGATGACGACGATGCGGCCCCAGATCGCCAGGGCGGCGAGGTCGCCCTCGATGTTCGGCGCGCCGACGAGCTCGAGCACGACGTCGAACGGTCCGTGGTCGGCGAAGCCCTCGGGGTCGATCACGCTGTGCGCGCCGAGCGCGCGGACGCCCTCGCGCAGGTCGGGGTTGCGCACGGTGGCGGTCACCTCGGCGCCGGTCGCGACGCCGAGCTGCACGCCGGCGGTGCCGACGCCGCCCGCCGCGCCGTGGACGAGCAGGCGCTCGCCGGAGCGCAGGCCGGCCTGCGTGAACAGCGCGTCGTGCGCGGTGGTGAACACCTCCGGAACGCCGCCGGCCTCGACCCAGCTCAGGCTCTCGGGCACCGGCATGAGCTGGCGCTCGTGGACGACGCAGAGCTCGGCCTGGCCGCCGCCGCCGACGACGGCCATGACGCGATCGCCCTCCGCGAAGCGCTCGGCGCCGGGCCCCCGGGCGGCCACGTCGCCGGCGAGCTCGAGGCCCGGGATGTCCTGTGGCGAGCCCGGCGGCGCCGGGTAGTGCCCGGCGACCTGATGGATGTCGGCGCCGTTCAGCCCGGCCGCGCGGACGCTGACCAGCACCTCGCCCTTGCCCGGCTGCGGATCGGCGTGCTCGGCGACGACGACCCTGCCGTCGCGGATGGTGGCGGCGCGCATGGGCGCGGAGTCTAAGCTCCGGGGATGGCACTCCCCGTCGACGCGTGGAAGCTCGAGGGCATCTCGCCGCGGGCCTACCAGCACCCTCTCGACCGCGCCGCCACCTCCGCGCTGCACAAGGTGCCCTACCTCGACGAGGTGGTGCGCAAGCTCATCGCCCTGGGCTACGAACGCGCGCTGCGCGCCGCCGCCCTGGGGTCGTCGGTGCGGCTCGGGCAGCATCAGCTGCCGCACATCTGGGTGCTGCACCGTCAGTGCTTCAACGCGCTCGACCTGGAGGACGTGCCCGACCTGTATCTCACGCAGTTCCCGGTCGCCAACGCCGCGACCATCGGCACCGACAAGCCGGTCGTCGTCCTCAACTCCGAGCTCGTGCGGATCCTCGACGACGACGGGCGCCGCGCCGTACTGGCGCACGAGGCCGCGCACGTCCACTCGGGTCACGTGCTCTACCAGACCGCCTTGCTCATCCTGCTGCGCGTCGCGACCGGCGTGCGACTGCCGCTGCTCGCCGGGCTGCCGCTGCTGGCGATCCAGCTCGCGCTGCTCGAGTGGTTCCGCGGCGCGGAGCTGAGCTGCGATCGCGCCGCCGCACTGGTGACCCGCGACCCGCTGGCAGTCTGCCGCGCCCTCATGGTCATCTCCGCCGGCGAGGCTGCCGAGGACCTCAGCCTCGATGCGTTCATCGCGCAGTCGCTGGACTACAGCGAGGGCGGCAAGGGGCTCGAGCGGCTCACGCGGCTGATGCAGGACATGGGCCTCACCCACCCGATGCCGGTGCGGCGGGTGCGCCACCTGCTCGACTGGGTGCGCCAGGGCGAGTACGACCGCCTCGTCGGGGGCGACTACCTGCGCCGCGGCGAGGAGCCGCCGCTGCGCGAGGAGGCCGAAGCGGCGCAGGCGCACTATGCCGATCGCGTCTCCGACGCCTTCCAGCAGGCCGGCTCGTCGATCAATGAGGTCGGCCAGCAGCTCGGCGACTGGCTGGCGCGTCAGCGCGGCGGCGGCGGCGGCGGCGGGAACATCTAGGCCGCGGCGGCGGCGTCGGCCGCGCGGAGGCGCTCGACCGCCCGCCGGAGCACCCGGCACACCTTCATCTGCGAAATGCCCATGCGCCCGGCGATCTCGCGCTGCGAGAGGTCGCCCTCGAAATAGAGATCGACGACGTGGCGCTCGATCGGCTCGAGCATCGCGGCGAGCTCGTGCAGCCACGCGCGGTCGAAGGCACGGCGCAGGCCCTCGTCCTCGGTGCCGAGCTGATCGGCGATGGTGCGGTCGTCGGTGTCGACGTGGATGGGCGCGTCGAGCGATACCGCCCACCGGCCGCGCCGCGCGTCCATCGCGGCGTCGACGCGATCGACCGAGAGGTCGAGGTGCGCGGCGAGGTCCGCCGTGCTGGGGACGTGGCCGAGCTCAATGCTCAGGCGCTCGCTCGCCGCCGCGACCTCGAGCCACGTCTCCGCCGCCTCGCGCGGCGGGCGTACCGCCCACGAGTGGTCGCGCAGCCAGCGGCGCATCTCGCCCATCATCGTCGGGACGGCGTAGCGCACGAGGTCGGTGCCGAAGGACGGGTCGAACCTGTCGAGCGCCTTGGCGAGGCCGAGCGCCGCCGCCTGCTCGAGGTCCTCCAGGTAGCCGGTGTAGCGATAGCGGCGGGCCAGGCGACGGATGATCGGCCGCATCCGGGCCACCAGCTCCTCGCGGGCGCCAAGGTCGCCATCGGCGACGTATCTGCGCAGGAGGGCGTCCTCAACCCTGCCCACGCCGGAACGGATGTGGGGGACGTCGGTTCGCAATGGACCCGGCCCTGATGGCGCCCGCGCGATCGGCGCGCGAAGGCCTCTCGGGGAAATGCTGGAACCGGTTCCAACCCTAACGACGAGTCGTAGGCTGTCAAGACGTTGAGGGCCGAAAGTTGCGCCGCCCGCCGTTCAGGCCCGCCGCGCCACCGTTCGTCGCCTCACCACGGTGAGATCCGGCAGTGGCTCAGGCGATTCGGGCGCCCCGCCGTCGAGCGATTGCAGCAGCAGCGTGGCCCCCGCACGGCCCGACTCGCGCAGCGGCTGGCGCACCGTCGTCAGCCCGATCGCCTCGGCCAGCTCGATGTCGTCGAAGCCGATGACCGAGAGGTCGTCGGGCACCGTGAGGCCGGCGCGCGCGGCGGCGTCGAGGACGCCGAAGGCCTGGACGTCCGAGGCGGCGAAGACGGCCGTCGGGCGGCGGCGCAGCGCGAGCAGCTGGCGCGTGAGGCGCCCGGCGGTCGCGCGCCCGAACGGGCCGCGCCGCACGTAAGCGGGGGGCAGCGGCACGCCGGCCTCCTCGAGGGCGCCGCGGAAGCCCTCGAGCCGCCGCTCGCTGGACGCGAAACCGAACGGGTTCTCCTCGACATCGCCGACGAAGGCGATGTCACGGTGGCCGGCATCGAGCAGATGGCGGGTCGCCATCGCGCCGCCGCCGACGTCGTCGATGCCCACGTGCGGCAGCGGTGCGTTCGCGATGTCGACGAGCACCGCGGGCAGGCCGTCACGCGCGAGCGAGCGCAGCTCGCCGGGGGTCAGCGGCAGCGAGATGACGATGAGCCCGTCGACGCGGTCGCGCCGCCCGAAGCCCCGGAACGCAGCGCGGCGCTGCGACGGCGTCTCGATGTTGTAGAGCGTGAGGTCGTACGGGCTGTGCCCGAAGACGTCGTCGATGCCCCGCAGGCGTTCCACCACCGACGGGCTCGTGAAGAACGGGGCGATGACGCCGACCGTGAGCGTGCGGCCAAGGGAGAGGTTGCGCGCGGTCGAGCTCGGTTGATAGCCAAGCTCGTCCATGACCGCGCGCACACGGTCGCGCGTCGCGGAGGCGACGCCCGGTGCATCGTTGAGCACTCGGGAGACCGTGCCCACGCCGACCCCGGCGCGCGCGGCGACATCGCGAATCCGCGGCGTGCGCGGGAGCGAACCTTCCGGTGCGCTGGCCACGGCGCGACAACCTACCCGCGTGTAGGAGTCGTGACGCACCCCGCGTCGGGCCGCAACGCGATCCCACCCTGGCCGGGTCGTAGGCTAGTGGGCATGGCCCGCAACAACCTGCGCCCGCTGTTCGACCGCGTGGTCATCAAGGAACTCGAGCCCGACCGCATGCGTAGCTCGGGGCTGCTGGTCCCGCCGGGCACCAACGAACCGCCCCCGCAGCACGGGATCGTGCTCGCCGTCGGCCAGGGCGTCGACTGGTGGGAGGCGGCCGGCGTGCAGATGCCGATCCGCCCCGGCGACCACGTCGTGTTCCCCGCGCAGGCGGGCGTGTGGGTCGAGGTCGATGAGGAGCGCCTCCTGGTCTGCCGGGTCACCGAGCTGCTCGGCGTGCTCGAGCGCGTCGAGGAGCCGGTCGCGCCTCCGCCGTTCGACGACGCGCGCGAGGAAGGCTGACGGCGGCGCGTTACGCGCGCTCGAGCAGCGCCACACATTCGATGTGCGGCGTCTGCGGAAACATGTCGACCGGGCGCACGCGGCGCAGCGCGTAGCCGGCCTCGGCGAGCTGCGCGGCGTTCGGCGCGAGCGTCGTCGGATTGCACGAGACGTAGACGATGCGGCTCGGCGCCGCTTCGATGATCCGGCGCACGACCTTCGCGGACAGCCCGGCGCGTGGCGGGTCGACGACGAGGACGTCGGGACGCCCGGCGTGCTCGACGAGCTCGCGCAGCGCGAGGCGCACGTCGCCGGCGAAGAAGTGCGCGTTGCCGATCTCGTTCGCGCGGGCGTTGGCGATCGCGTCGCCGATCGCCTCCTCCACGATCTCGAGCCCCCACACCTCACCGGCGCGCGCGGCCAGCGAGAGGCCGATGGTGCCGATGCCGCAGAAGAGGTCGTAGACGCGCTCCCAGCCCTGAAGCCCCGCATACTCGGCGGCGACCGCATAGAGCCGCTCGGCCATCTCGGTGTTGGTCTGGAAGAACGCGTCGGCGCTGATGCGGAAGCGCAGCCCCGCGAGCTCCTCCTCGATCGCGTCGGTGCCGTGCAGCACCTCGGTGACGCCGCCGGTGGTGGTCTCGCCGACGTCGAGCGCGCGCGTCCAGAGGACGCTGCCCGCGCCGACCGCTTCGGCGAAGCCTTCGAGCTCCACCTCCTCGTCCGACGTGACGATGCGAACCTGCAGCTCGCCGGTGCGCCGTCCCTCGCGCACGACGAGGTTGCGCAGCAGCCCGCGCTGCGCGCGCCGGTCGTAGGCCGCCAGCCCGCGATCACGGCACCAGGCGAGCGCCGCGCGTCGCGCGGCGTTGCCCGGCTCGGAGGCGAGCAGGCAGTCGTCGATCGGCTCGATGCGCTCCCACGAGCCCGGCGCGTGGAAGCCGCACACGAGCTCGCCGTCCACGGTGCCGAACGAGTACTCGAGCTTGTTGCGATAGCGCCACTGCTCGACCGCGGGAACGATCTCCTCGAACGCGAAGCCCTCGAGCCTGCCGATGCGCCGCAGCGCGTCGGCGACCTGGTCGGCCTTCACGACGAGCTGGCGCTCGTAGGGCAGCACCTGCCACGGCGCGCCCGGGTGGTCGGCGAGAGCGGGGATGCGGTCGGGCCCGGGCTCGAGCAGGGCGACCGCGCGCGCCTCGGCGTAGGCCTTCTTGCGCTTCGTGACCACGGCGCGCACGCGATCGCCCGGGATCGCGTCGCGCACGAAGACGACATAGCCGTCCAGGCGCGCCACGCCGGCCCCGCCGAAGGCGAGGTCGTCGACGGTCAGCTCGAGCTCGTCGCCGAGTTGTGGGCGTGTGGTCGCGGGGGCAGCCATCGCCCCCAGCGTAGTTCAGGCGAGCTTGCGCTCCACGGCTGCGAGCACCGACTTGCGGTTCGCGTGGCGCTTCTCGTAGTCGCGCACCTTGCGCAGCTGCGGCTTGGTGAGGTCGGCGAGGCGCGCCTGCACCTGCGTCGCGTTCAGGTCGTCGTACTTCGAGATCGGGAACGACGACCCGACGCCCGCGCGGCGGCGCGCGCGGTCGACCTCGCGCAGCACGCGATCTCCCGACTTCGCGGCGCTCTTGCGGCCGCGGCCGATGACCTCGTCGAGGTCCTTGCGGAAGCCGTCGGCCTGCTTGCGCCCGGACGCGACGACCTTGCGCGCCACGTCGGTCGCCTCCTTGCGCGACATGTGCCCCGCCTTGACCGCGTCGTCGAGCGCCTCCTTGACGTGGTCCTGCGTGACCACGGCGCCACGCCGTAGCAGGTCCCGCAGCGACTTGAGGTTGTCGTCGGCGTTGCTGGATGCGGCCGGTTTGGCGGCGGCGCGTTTCGGCGCAGCCGCCGGCCGCTTGCTTGCCGCCGTCGAACTGCGCGAGCGGGTGGACGAGGAACGAGGCGACTTCGGCTGGGGCATGCTGGGCCTCCCTGAGACCGACGACGGATCTGCGCGGACCCTATCGCGCCGCTGCGCCAATGAGCAGGCGATAGCCGAGGTCGAGTTCGTCGAGCCGCAGCAGGTCGGCGTGGCGCCGCGCCCACGCACCGCTGTCGATATCGGCGCGCAAGCGCGCGAGGCCGTCCGCGAGCTCGGCCTCGCTGCGCTTCGCGAGGCTCGAGATGCCCGCGCGCACCGACGGGTCGAGGTACGCCTCGGGGCGCCGCCAGAACGCGCTCATGAAGCCGTCGCGGCAGTCCCACGGAACGGGCACGATCTCGACCTCGGCGTCGAGCGCGGCGGCCTGGTCGGCGAGCGAGGGAAACGGATCGCCCTCGTCGTCGAGCAGGTGGGCGAAGTACTCCGGGCCCAGCCAATAGCGGCGGCGGAACGCCGGATCCCACGAGAGCACGACGACGCGGTCGCGCGCCACGCGGCGCAGCTCCGCGCAGCCCGCGCGCCAGTCGCCCCAGTGGTGCAGGGTGAGCACGGCCATCGCCGCGTCGAAGCTCGCGTCGGCGAACGGCAGCGACTCGGCGCCCGCCTGAACCGCGGGGGCGGCGCCGTGCGGGCGCTGCGCGAGCATCACCGCGGACGGCTCGACGGCGGTCACCTGCCGGTCGGTCGGTTCGTAGCTCCCGGTGCCGGCGCCGACGTTGACGACCGTGCGAGCGTCGCCGAGGGCCGCCCAGATGCGGGCGGCGATGCGCGGCTCGGTCTGGCGGGTGGCGGTGTAGCTGCGCCCTATGGAGTCGTAAACAGCCATTCGAGCAACGCCTTCTGCGCGTGGCGGCGGTTCTCCGCCTGGTCCCAGATGCGCTGGCGGTCGCCGTACATCACCTCGGCCGTGATCTCCTCGCCGGGGTGCGCGGGGAGGTCGTGCAGCGCAATCGCATCCGGCGCGGCGCGATCGAGCAGCGCGTCGTCGACGCGGTACGCAGCGAGCGCGGCGCGGCGCGCGTCGGCGGTCGCCTCGTCGCCCATCGAGACCCACACGTCGGTGTAGACGGCGTGGGCGCCGGCGACGGCCTCGGCGGGATCCTCGACCGTCGCGACGCCGTCGAGCTGATAGCCCGGCGGCGAGGACACCACGACCTCGACGCCGGCGATGCCGCCGAGCACGACCAGCGACCGCGCGACGTTGTTGCCGTCGCCGACGTAGGCGAGCCTGAGGCCCTCGAGACGCCCGAACGTCTCGCGCAGCGTGAGCAGGTCTGCCAGCGCCTGGCATGGATGATGCCCGGCGGTGAGCATGTTGAAGACCGGGATCGTCCCTTCGCCGGCGAGCTCCTCGAGCAGCTCGTCCGGGCCGGTGCGCACGCCGACCGCGTCGACGTGGCGCGACAGCACGAGCGCGGTGTCCTTGACCGCCTCGCCGCGCGAGAGCTGCATCTCGTCGGCGCGCAGCACCATCGGGTGGCCGCCGAGCTCGACGATGCCCGCCTCGAACGACACCCGCGTGCGCGTCGACGGCTTCTGGAAGACGAGCGCGACGATGCGGTCGCGCAGCGCGTCCGACGAGCGGGGCGCGGCCTTCAGCTCGGCCGCACGCGCGAGCAGCGCATCGAGCGCGTCGCGATTGAGCTCGGCCCCGGTGAGGAAATGACGCGTCAAGGCGGGGAGGATACGTCCCGATGGTGGTACTGACCTGGAACCTGTTTCACGGGCGCTCGGTGCCCGACACGCCGCACTCGCTGTTCGACGAGTTCGCTGCGCAGCTTGCCGCCTGGGAGTGGGACGTGGCCCTCCTGCAGGAGGTCCCGCCCTGGTGGCCGCCGCGCCTGGGCGAGGCGTGCGAGGCCTCGGCGCGCAGCGCGCCGACGTCGCGCAACTGGCTGCTGCCGATCACGCGCCACCTCGCGGAGTGGCGCCCCGACCTCGTGAAGTCGTGGGGCGGCGGCGCCAACGCGATCCTCGTGCGCGGCGACCGCGTGCTCGAGCACCGCATGCTCACGCTGAGCTGGCTGCCCGAGCGCCGCGTGGCCCAAGGCGTGCGTCTGGAGAGCGGCTGGTGGGTGTGCAACCTCCATGCGCAGGCGCACGTCGAGGCCCGCGCGCAGGCCGACGTCGACCGCGCGGCCGCCGCCGCGATGGCCTGGGCGGGCGGCGCGCCGCTGGTCTTCGGCGGCGACCTCAACTTGCGCGCGCCCGTCGTCCCCGGGTTCACGCACGTCGCCGGTCACAGCGTGGACCACATCTTCGTGCGTGCGGCGCATGCCGTCGGCCCAGGTCGTACGCTCGATCGCGAGGGGCTCTCCGATCACGTCCCCGTGATGACCGAGGTCCGGAAGGATCAACCTCAGGAGGCGTCGTAAGCGACCATGAGACGGATCTTGATTCTGCTCACGCTGTGCGCGGCACTGGGACTCGTCGCCGCCGGCTGCGGCAGCAGCAACAACGGCGGTGGCAACACGTCGACCGCGGCCGGTCAGGGAACGTCCACCGGCGCCGCGTCCTCGAGCGGCGGCGGCGAGGTCGAGATCAAGCTGCAGAACATCGCGTTCGACCCGAAGGACGTCACCGTCAAGGTCGGCCAGAAGGTCAAGTGGGTCAACGAGGACAGCGTCGACCACAACGTGATCGCCAACTCGGGCGCCAGCTTCAAGTCGAGCAACTTCGGGAACGGCGGCACCTTCGAGTTCACGCCGGACAAGGCCGGCACGATCAAGTACGTGTGCACCATCCACCCCGGGATGACGGGCACGCTGAACGTGACGCAGTGAGCTAGCCGCGGGAGCGCAGCCCGAAGCCGCGCAGGATGAGCAGCGCCCGCTCGCCGAGGGTGCCGCGGGCGGGTAGGACGCCGAGCTGCACGGCTGCGTCGTAGGCGTCGAAGAACGCGCGCGCCCGCCACACGCGCTCGCGGTCGGGGTCGAGCTCGCAGTAGTACACGAGGTGCACGACGACGAAGCGGCCGGTGGGCGGCAGGCCCTGGATCTCGCCGCGGTGGGTGCCGATCACCTTGCACGGCGCGGCGACGAAGCGGCCGTCGGTGAGGCGCTCGCCCGTGCGCTCGATGCGCGCGTCGGGGAACGCGGCCCAGAGCCGCGCCGCGTGGTCGCCGAGCGCGTCGGCGCCCTCGAGCGGCTCGCCGCACAGCGGATCCTCGTAATGGACGTCGGGCGCGCAGACGGCCGCGAAGGCCCCGCGATCGCGCCCGACCCACGCGGCCTGCCAGCGGTCGACGAGCTCGTCGATCACGTTCGCGCGCAGCGAGGTCACTCGACGGGCGGCGTGATGTCGGCCATGCCTTCCATCGGCGTGGAGGCCTCGGCGTGCAGCCGGCGCGGGATGCGCCCGGCTCCGCGGGCCAGCCGCCCCGCCTCGACCGCGGCGCGGATGGCGTGCGCCATCGCGACCGGGTCCTCGGCGCGGGCGATCGCGCTCGCGCAGAGCACGCCGTCGCAGCCGAGCTCCATGGCGAGGGCCGCGTCGCTCGCGGTGCCGACGCCGGCGTCGAGGATCACGGGGACGTCCGCGCGCTCGACGATCAGCGAGATGTTGTACGGGTTGCGGATACCCATCCCCGAGCCGATCGGCGAGCCGAGCGGCATCACGGCGGCACAGCCGACGTCCTCCAGGCGCCGGGCGAGGATCGGGTCGTCGTTCGTATAGGGGAGCACGACGAAGCCGTCGGCCACCAGCTCCTCGGCGGCCACGAGCAGCTCCGGCGCGTCGGGCAGGAGCGTGCGCTCGTCGCCGATGACCTCGAGCTTGACCCAGTCGGTGCCGAACGCCTCCCGCGCGAGCTTCGCGGTGACGACCGCGTCGCGCGCCGTGAAGCAGCCGGCCGTGTTCGGCAGCAGCTCGACGCCGCACTCGTCGAGGACGTCGACGAGCGAGCCGCGCGCGTTGGGGTCGATGCGTCGCAGCGCGATCGTCACGAGCTCGGCGCTCGTCGCGCGGATCGCGTCGGCCAGCGTCTCGAGGCGCTTGAAGCCGCCGGTGCCGAGGATGAGCCGCGAGCGCAACGAGCGACCGGCGATTTCGAGGGGTGTGTCGGTGATCGGGATGGTGGACATGCGTGTTGGTCAGCCTCCCTGCATGGCGCTCAGCGCTTCGACGCGGTCGCCGGTGTCGACGCGGTGGTGGGGCCACTGCGCCCTGGGAACGATCTCGCCGTTGACGGCGACGGCCACGCCGCGCGCGCGGTCCTCGACGCCGAGGTCGGTGAGGAGCTCGACGATCGTCGCGCCGTCGCGCTCGCGCGGCTCGCCGTTGACCGTGATCATGCGGCCGCCCCCACGAAGCGCTGCGGGCCGAAGGCGTGCTCGACCGGCTCGCCCACCAGCTCCGCGACGACGACGTCGGCGGTCACGGGTGTGAGGAGGACGCCGTTGCGGTAGTGCCCCGTCGCCCACACCACGCGCGGATCGGCCTTCGAGCGCCCGAGGATGGGCGCGTTGTCGGGAGTGCCGGGGCGCAGGCCGGCGATGACCTCTTCGAGCTCGAGCTCGAGGACGCCGGGGACGAGCTCGCTCGCGTCGCGCAGCAGCTCATAGGCGCCGCCGGCGGTCACCGCGGTGTCGAAGCCGCGCTCCTCGCTGGTCGCCCCGAGCACGTAGCGGCCATCGCTGCGCGGCGCGAGGTAGCCGCCGTCCCAGCGCACGACGCGCTCGACGAGTCCCGGGCCCGAGGTGTCGCGCAGCCGCAGCGACTGGCCCTTGACCGGGCGCACGGGTGCCTCGTCGCCGAACGCAGCGGACCACGGGCCCGCGGCGACCACGACCTGCGTGGCGGGCAGCGCGACGAGGTCGCGCACCTCGACGCCCGCGCGCAGCACCGCGCCCGCGTCCTCGGCGGCGCGCACGAGCGCCTCGCAGACCAGGCGCGGGTCGACGACGTGGTCGTCGGGCAGGCTCAGCGCGCCGCGCAGCGTGGGCGCGAGCGCCGGCTCGAGCCGGCGGGCGGCGCTCGGCAGCAGCCGCTCGACCCGCAGCTCCATACGCTCGCGCAGGTCGCGCTCGCGCTCCAGTGCCTCGGCCTCGTCGCGGTCGCGGGCGACCATGAGCGTGCCGCGGGCGCGGTAGTCGACGTCGAGCCCCGTGACCTCGCTGAGCTGCGCGGCGAAGGCGGGCCAGCGGCGCGCACTGTCGAGGCAGAGCGCGAGCAGTGCGCGCTCGCCGGCGTCGGCCTCGGCGACCGGCGCGAGCATGCCCGCCGCGACGTGCGACGTGTGCGCACCGAACGCGCCGCGGTCGTAGACGACGACCGACAGGCCGCGGGCCCGCGCTCGCCAGGCAATGGCGAGGCCGACGATGCCGCCGCCGACGATGGCTACGTCGTAGCTGTCGGACTCAGGTGGGATGTGCGTTCCTCTCGCTTCGCCGGCATGACCCGGATCAGCTCCTGACGGTCGGCGGCCGTGGTGCCGCCCTCTCAGCCCTTTCGGGCTCCCGTTGTGCTACCGATGGTAGCGCTGTGGATCGTCGCCGGTGCCTTCGTGATACCCGCCTGTACTTCGTCGCCGACCGCGACGGCATGGCCCGCGCGCTCGACGGCGCGCTGGC
>DATFRW010000175.1:0-2977 GCA_035262945.1 Solirubrobacteraceae bacterium | reverse complement strand
CAACTACGACGGCGAGGAGTCCGACCCCGTTCGCGAGTGGGTGCTGCAGAGCGCGACCGGATGGATCCGCGACTTCCATGTCGACGGCCTGCGCCTCGACGCGATCCACGCGATCCACGACGGCGGCGCGCATCACGTGCTGCGCGAGCTCGCCGACCGCGTCCACGCCGTGAACCGCCGCGCGCTGGTCATCGCCGAGAGCGGGCTCAACGACCCCAAGGTCATCCGGCCCGCGCGCCAGGGTGGCTACGGCCACGACGCGGCCTGGGCCGACGACTTCCACCACGCTCTGCGCGCGCTGCTCACCGGCGAGCGCGACGGGTGGTACGAGGAGTTCGGACGGGTGTCGCAGCTCGCCAAGGCCTTCCACCGCCCGCACGTCCACGACGGCGGCTACTCGACGTTTCGCAGGCGCCGGTTCGGCGCCCGCGCGGACGACCGACCGCCCCAGCAGTTCGTCGTCTTCTGCCAGAACCACGACCAGGTCGGCAACCGCGCGTTCGGCGATCGCATGCCGCCGCGGGCACGGCCGCTGGCCGCGTTCTGCACGTTGTTGGCACCCTTCACGCCCATGCTCTTCATGGGCGAGGAGCACGGCGAGCGCGCGCCGTTCCAGTTCTTCTCCGACCAGACCGACAAACGCCTCGCCGATGCGACGCGCGAGGGCCGCCGGCGGGAGTTCGCCGCGTTCGCGGAATTCGCCGGCGAGGAGGTGCCCGACCCGCAGGACCCGGCGACCTTCGAGCGCTCGAAGCTGACCCGGCGCGGCAGCGCGAAGCTGCGCGCGCTGTACGCGTCGCTGCTGAGCTGGCGCCGAAGGCTCCCGCCGGGCGTCGACAGCATCGAGTTCTCCGAAGACGACGGGTGGCTGCGCGTGCGCCGCGGCGCGTTCGAGCTGGCGTGCAACTTCGCCGCCGGCGTGCGGACCGTGCCGGTCGAGGGCCGCGAGGTCGCGCTCGCCACGCACCGCGCGGAGCTGGGGCACGGCGCCGTGCGACTGCCGGCGCGGGCGGGAGCGCTGATCGCGTCATGAGCCGCGAGGTGTGGCCGGGCCAGCCGTTCCCGCTCGGCGCGACCTGGGACGGGGAGGGGACGAACTTCTCGCTGTTCTCCGAGCACGCGCAGCGCGTCGAGCTGTGCCTCTTCGCCGAGGCCGGGGTCGAGGAGCGCATCGAGGTCGCCGAGCGCACTGCGCTGAACTGGCATTGCTACCTGCCCGGCGTCGGGCCCGGCCAGCGCTACGGCTACCGCGTGCATGGGCCGTACGCGCCCGCGGACGGCCATCGCTTCAACCCGGTCAAGCTCCTGATCGACCCGTACGCGAAGGCGATCGAAGGGCGTGTCCGCTGGAGCGCCGCGAACGTCCTGCCCTACACGCCCGACGACACGCCGGACGCCGACCTCGAGCCCGATGACGAGGACGACGCCGAGGCGATCCCGAAGTCGATCGTGGTGGACCGGTCCTTCGACTGGGAGGGCGACATCCCGCCGCGCACCCCATGGAACCAGACCGTGATCTACGAGACGCACGTGCGCGGCTTCACGGTGCGCCACCCGGCGGTGCGCGAGGACCTGCGGGGGACGTACGCGGGGCTCGCGTCCGAGGAGGCCATCGCCTACTTCAAGCGCCTTGGCGTCACCGCCGTCGAGCTGCTGCCGATCCACCACATCGCCGACGAGTCGTTCCTGCACGACCGCGGCCTGACGAACTACTGGGGCTACAGCTCGATCGGGTACCTCGCGCCGCACTCCGAGTACGCCGCCACCGGCCGCCGCGGCGAGCAGGTGCGTGAGTTCAAGGGCATGGTCAAGGCGCTGCATCGCAACGGCATCGAGGTGATCCTCGACGTCGTCTACAACCACACCGCCGAGGGCAACCACCTCGGCCCGATGCTCTCGTTCCGCGGTATCGACAACGCCAGCTACTACCGGCTCGTGCCCGACGACCTGCGCCACTACATGGACTACACGGGCACCGGCAACACGCTCGACGCGCGCAACCCGGCCGTGCTGCGGCTCATCATGGACTCGCTGCGCTACTGGGTCAGCGAGTGTCACGTCGACGGCTTCCGCTTCGACCTCGCCAGCGCCCTGGCGCGCGAGCTCTACGACGTCGATCGGCTCAGCGCGTTCTTCGACACGATCCACCAGGACCCGATCCTGTCCCAGGTCAAGCTCATCGCCGAGCCGTGGGACGTCGGCCCGGGCGGCTACCAGGTCGGCAACTTCCCGGTGTTGTGGAGCGAGTGGAACGGCATCTACCGCGACGTCGTGCGCGACTTCTGGCGCGGCCAGGCGAGCGTCGGCGAGTTCGCCTCGCGCTTCACCGGCTCGAGCGACCTCTACGAGTCCGACGGGCGCCAGCCGTTCGCGTCGATCAACTTCGTCACCGCGCACGACGGCTTCACGCTGCGCGACCTTGTCACCTACAACGAGAAGCACAACGAGGCCAACGGCGAGGACAACCGCGACGGCACCGACGACAATCGCTCGTGGAACTGCGGCGTCGAGGGGGAGACCGACGACCCGGAGATCAACGCGCTGCGCTGGCGCCAGCAGCGCAACTTCCTGGCCACGCTGCTGCTGTCGCAGGGCGTGCCGATGGTCCTCGGCGGCGACGAGCTGTCGCGCACCCAGCGCGGCAACAACAACTCCTGGTGCCAGGACAACGAGATCTCCTGGTACGAGTGGGGCCTGCGCGAGGGCCAGGGCGACCATCTCGACTTCGCCACGCGCCTGATCGCGCTGCGCGCCCGGCACCCGGTGTTCCACCGCGGCAAGTTCCTCGCGGGGCGCGAGCGCGAAGGCTCGGGCCTGCCCGACGTGTGGTGGTTTCGCACCGACGGGCGCCGCATGACCCAGCGCGACTGGCAGCAGGAGGGCGCCCACGTCCTCGGCGTCTTCCTCAACGGGCAGGAGATCATGGACCGCACGCCGCACGGCGAGCCGGTCGAGGACGACTCGTTCCTGCTGCTCT
>DATFRW010000174.1:0-17715 GCA_035262945.1 Solirubrobacteraceae bacterium | reverse complement strand
TGTGGTGGCGGTTCGGGGTCGGGCGCCGGGGGGGTGTTCCGTGCGATCGCCGCCGCCTCTTCCGCACGCCAATCAACCGGAGGGATGGCCACGGGTACGAGCGGCTGGAGGCGCTCCGGTGAGCCGATCGCCGGCGGCGGCTGCGGGCCTTCGTCGAAAACGTCGACGCCGGCCGCCGCGTCGTTGGCCAGTATTTCGGCCAGCGCGGCGTTCGGCTGGAGGTGCCTCATGCCGCGGATGCTACGCCCGCCGCTCGACGCCTTCGGAGGCACCGCGAGAGGGGTCCCACACAGTATCTCCACCTTGGAGAGCGACCCCAGGCCAGGAGCTTTCGCACCGTCTCAGCCGAGCAGCCGAGCAGTATTGCAATACTGGCCGCCGATTCGCCGGTGTCGGCCTTGTGGGCGGCGACCTCCGCCGAACGCGCCATGCATGGCCGCCCCAGATCGCCCAGCGACCGACTTCGCCAGGCCGTGCCCAAGTCGATCCCCAGGGATCTCGCGCATGCGCACGATTTGGGCCACAGAAACGGCGTCTGCGGGCATGCGCGGGGTCGAGGCGAGGGATATGTCGGATGAGCGCTCGCAGGGCTCAGACGGCGTTATTTGCTGCCCCATCGCTGCCCCGTCGGCGGCGGCCGATCAGGAAATCCCTGCAAATCAGTGGGCCCGGCACGATTCGAACGTGCATCTGACGGATTATGAGTCCGCTGCTCTGACCATTGAGCTACGGGCCCGGACCCCGAATCTATCGGCGCCATCCGACCCCTTCCCAAGCGCCGGTCAGAACGACGCCGGCCCGGTCAGCGGCGTCACTGTCTGGTGAGCGCCAGCCGGCGGCGCCGTCGACCACGGATGCGACGCAGCTTGAGCCAGCGCCAGCCAACTGCCACGGGCGCGACTTCTTCGGGCGGCGCGGCCGCCGCGGCCTCGGTCTCGGCCGTCAGCCGGTCGATCGTGACGGGCAGCCCGCAAAGGCGCGGGTAGGCGTCGAGCCGGACGGAGGCGACGCTCGGTGGCGGCGAGTCGCTGCGCTCGCGTCGGTCGTCCGAGTCGTGGCGTCCGCGGGCTGCCGCGTTGTGGAGGTCAGCCACTCGCGTCTCGGCGAGGGCGGCGGTGATGTCGGGATGGAAGCTCATGGGCGCCAGCCTGCTCCGGGCGCCCGTCACCGAACAGCCTCCCCAGGGCTCGCATCCCACACCCCCGAAACGAGGTGTGAGGGCCCACACCTTGGGGTCTTCAAATCGCTGTCGGGGAGGTAGAGGATGAACCCGTGCATCGGAGGGCGACGTGGCGGAATTGAGCTGGCACGGGTCGGCCGTGACGCGCTCCCGCGCGGCCCGGCTGCGCGGTGTGGCGTCCACGACACCACGACAGCTCAGGCTCGCCATGGCGGCCGTCGTCCTCGCCGCGCTCATCGCCGGCCTCGCGATCGTCGCCGCGACCGCGGTGCGGCGCGACGCGACGAACTCCGTCGCCACGCGCGACGAGCCGCTCATGCTGGCCGCGGACCAGCTCTACGCGTCGCTGTCGGATGCCGACGCGACCGCGGCGACGACGTACCTTCGCGGCGGCACCGAGCCCGCCGGCCTGCGCGCGCGTTATCTGAACGACGTCCGTCGCGCGAGCGCGCAGCTCAGTGCCCTCACACGTCGCGTCGAGGGAACCGCTGACGTTGCCGCTGTCGGTGAGATCGCTGCCGGACTGCCCGTCTACACCGGCCTGATCGAGACGGCGCGCGCCAACAACCGTCAGGGGTTCCCCGTCGGCGCCGCGTACCTGCGCGCGGCGTCGGAGCGGATGCGCGAGCAGATCCTGCCGGCCGCCCAGCGGCTGTACGCGGCCCAGGCCGAGCGCCTGAGCGACAACCAGCGGCGGGGGACGTCGAGCACCGGGCTCGTGGCCGCCCTCGTCGTCTGCGGCCTGGCGCTCGCCGTGTTCCTGGGCGTCCAGATCTTCCTGACCTGGCGCACGCACCGCGTCTTCAACGTCGCGCTCGTCGCCGCGACCGTGGCGCTCGCGGGCCTGGTCGTGTGGGCGGCGATCGCGATGACGTCGGCGAGCAGCTCGCTGAACCGCGCGCAGCGCAACGGCTCTGACGCCGTACAGGTGCTCTCGGCGGCGCGCATCCTGTGGCTTCGCGCCCAGGCCGACGAGAGCCTCGGGCTGGTCGCGCGCGGCGGCGGCGACCAGTACGTCCGGGACGTCGACGTGGTCAACCGGCTGCTCGTACCGCCCCGCGGCCTGCTCGGCGAGGCGTCGCGCCTCGCCGCGCGGACCGGTTCCGCGCCCGCCATCGACGAGCTCACGAACACGTGGCGCGCCATCCACGCTCAGCACGGCAAGGTCGCGCAACTCGAGCAGAGCGGCGACTTCAACGCGGCGATCCGCGCCAACACGCGCGAAGCGGCGCTCGGCGATCGGCTCAACGCGGGCTTGGGCACGCAGATCGGAGCCGCGCAGAAGCGCTTCGCGACCGCCGCGAGCGACGCGCGTTCCTCCCTGCGCGGCCTGACCGTCGGCATCCCGCTGCTCATCGTCGTGTGCGTCGCGCTCGCGCTCCTCGGACTGCAAACCCGGCTCAACGAATACCGATGACCCGACGCTTCCTACCCATCGGGCTGCTCGCCGCTCTGGTCGCCCTCGCGGGCTGCGGGTCGCACTCCGACGAGGCGCGGCGCACCTCGCTCGCCGCCATCGGCACGCCGCTGGCCGCCGCGCCCGGGTCACCCAAGGAAAAGTCAGTGCCTTGCGCGGACCCGACCGCCAGCCTGCGCCCGCCCGCAACGATGCCGCGCCCGGGGGCCATGCCCGCCGGGAGCTTCATGGCGAAGATCCAGCGGAAGGGCACCCTCGTCGCGGGCGTGGACCAGAACACGCTGCTGCTCTCGTACTACCGCCCGTCGACCAGCCGCATGGAAGGCTTCGAGGTCGATCTCCTGCGCGCGATCGCGCGGGCCATCGGCGTCCGCGTCGAGTTCAAGGCCGTGACCACCGCGCAACGCGCTCCGATGGTGCGGTCAGGCGCGGTCGACATCGTGGCTGATGCGTACAGCGTTACGTGCTATCGCCGCCGGCAGGTCGCCTTCTCGACCATCTACTACGACACCGGACAACGCGTGCTGGTACCCAAGAGCTCGCCCGCCCGCGGGCTCGACGACCTCGGTGGAAAGCGCGTCTGCGCGACGATCGGCTCGACCACGCTGAAGCGCGTCGCGGCCAACCGGGCCAAGCCGATCCCTGTCGGAGTGTCGCAGCGCACGGACTGCCTCGTCGCGCTGCAGGAGGGCCGGGTGGACGCGATCTCGAGCGACGAGACGATCCTCCTCGGCTTCAAGGCGCAGGACTCGAACACCAAGATCGTCGGCAGGCGCCTGAGCGACGAGCCGTACGGCATGGCGATCGCTCGCAGCCACCCCGAGTTCGTCCGCTTCGTCAACGGCGTCCTCGAGCGCATGCGTCGCGACGGCACGTTGAAGGCGCTCGAGCGCAAGTGGATCGGCCGGCTCGGCCCGACGCCGGAACCCCCGCGGCCCCGCTACAGCGACTGACATGACGAGCGAGGCCATCGACCGCCGCCTGGAACGCCTCGAGCGCGACGCGCAAGCCAGCCGCGAGGCGCTGCTCGAGATCGAGCTCGACCACACGCGCGAGCAGCTCGAGAAGTCGGCGCTCACCGGGGTTACCGCTACCGCTTGGACGACCGCAGCGGCGGAGTTCGCGTCGGCGTGGGAGGCGCAGACGCTGCTGGACGATCACCTCGCTCGCGCTCGCCGCGCGCGCAGCGCCGAGCGCGAGCGCCTCGTCGGCGCCGGCACACACGACGAGCTGCGCGCGCGCTGCTCCGCGCCGCTCACCGACATGCGCGAGCTCCTCGTGCACGTGGCCGACGCCTGGGGCGCGTACGTGCCGCGGCTCACGACCGTCAGCGCCACGGTGCGCGCCTGCGCCGATCTGCTCGACGAGCTCGGCGCGCCGCCGCAGCCCGACCTCGCCCGGGCGCGCGAGGAGCTCGCCGCACTCACCGACGCCGTGGCGAAGGACCCCCTCGGGGCACCGGCGGAGCGGATCGATGCGCTCGAGCACGACGTCGCCGTCGCGCGCGCCAGCGTCGAGCAGCTCCGCGACTTCCGGACCGACGCCGAGCACCGCATCGCCGAGGCGCGCGCGCTGCTCGACGAGGCGCGCCGCGCCGAGCAGGACGCGCGCGAAGCGCATCGGACGGCGCAGGAGAAGATCGCGGGCGCGCAGCTGCCGTCGCCGGTCGCGGTCCCCGACGACCTCGCCGCCGAGCTCGACCGGGTGGCCGACCTCGCGCGGTCGGCAGCCTGGCCGGAGGCCTGCGAGCGGCTGTACCGCTGGCACCTCGACGCGACGCGGGCCCGGGACGACGCGCAGGCGGTCGCCGCCGCGAACCGGGCGCCGATCGCCACCCGCGACGAGCTACGCGGACGGCTCAACGCCTATCAGGCCAAGGCACAACGCCTGCGCCTGCTCGAGGACCCGGCGCTCGCGGCGCTGCACGCCCGCGCCCACCGCATGCTGCACACCGCGCCGACGGACCTCGACGCGGCGGCCGACGTGTTGCGCCAGTACCAGCGCGGACTGTCCAGCAACGCCGAACGGGAGACGGTGCGATGACCTGCGCACAGCCCGACTGCACCGGCGAGATCGTCGACGGCTACTGCGACGTCTGCGGCATGGCGCCAAAGCGCGCGACCGGGTCGGCTCCGCTCGCGAGCACGCGCCTGGCGAGCAGCGGCACGGCCGTCACGGGCCGCCGGCCGGGCACCCGCCGCACGACGGCGCGCAGCCGGCTCGGCGCCGGCCTCGTCGAGGTGCCTCCGACGCCGTACCGAGATCCCGCCACCGCCGTCCTCGAGGATCCCGGCGTCGCCGAGACCCGGCGCTTCTGCGGGCGCTGCGGCGAGCCGGTCGGCCGCTCGCGCGACGGAGCGCCCGGCCGTACCGAGGGCTTCTGCCGCAGCTGCGGGGCGCACTACTCGTTCGCCCCCAAGCTCGCGGCGGGCGACAACGTCGGCCAGTACGAGGTCGTCGGGTGCCTCGCGCACGGCGGCATGGGGTGGGTCTACCTCGCCAAGGACCACAACGTGTCCGACCGCTGGGTGGTCCTGAAGGGCCTCCTGAACACGGGCGATGACGACGCTATGGCCGCAGCGCTGGCCGAACGTCGCTTCCTGGCCGAAGTCGAGCACCCGAACATCGTCAAGATCCACAACTTCGTCCAGCACGACAGCTCCGGCTACATCGTCATGGAGTACGTCGGCGGAACGAGCCTCAAGGACATCCTGCGCGCCCGCCGGCAGGCGCAGGGCGGCACCCCGCAACCGCTGCCGCCGGCGCAGGCCATCGCCTACATCCTCGAGGTCCTGCCGGCCCTCGGCTATCTGCACGGCCGTGACCTGCTGTTCTGCGACTTCAAGCTCGACAACGTCATCCAGACGGAGCACTCGCTCAAGCTCATCGACCTGGGCGGCGTGTACCGCATGGGCGACGCATCGAGCCCGATCTACGGGACCGTCGGCTACCAGGCCCCCGAGATCGCGCAGACCGGGCCGTCGATCCCATCCGATCTCTTCACCGTCGCGCGCACCCTGGCCGTGCTGTGCTTCGACTTCTCGGGCTATCAGGGCCAGTTCAAGTTCACGCTGCCGCCGCAGGACACCGTGCCGCTGTTCCAGCGATTCGACTCGCTGTACCGGTTCCTGACGAAGGCGACGGCGCCGGACCCGGACGATCGCTTCCAGTCCGCCGAGGAGATGGCCGGTCAGCTCTTCGGCGTGCTGCGGGAGGTCGTGGCAGCGGAGGACGGCACGACGGTCGCCGCCCAGAGCACGCTGTTCACCGAGGACCTGCGCGCGGATCCGGCGCGGCCGGCCTGGGAGCGGCTCCCCGCCCTGCGCGTCGCGGCGGACGACCCGGCCGCGGGCTTCCTCGCCACGGTGACCGCCACCGAGCCGAGCGAGCTCGTCGCCAAGCTGGAGGCCGCGCCCGTGCGGACGGTGGACGTGGAGCTGCGTCTCGTACGAGCGCTGATGGACGCCGGGGAGTGGCGTGCGGCGCGCGAGCTGTGCGACGTCATCGAGCAGGAGAACCCGTGGGAGTGGCGCGCGGCGTGGGCCCGCGGCGTGTGCTACCTCGCGCAGGGCCGGGCCGATGGCGCGGTGCCCGCGTTCACCGACGTGTACGCGGCGGTGCCGGGCGAGCTGGCGCCCAAGCTGGCGCTCGGCGTCGCGTTCGAGCTCGGCGGGTCAGCCCAGCACGCGTTGCCCTGGTACGAGACGGTCGCGCGGACGGACCCCTCGTACACGACCGCCGCGTTCGGCCTCGCGCGCTGCCGGCTGCGCACGGGCGACCGCGGCGGCGCCCTCGATGCCTACGCCGCGGTGCCGGCGTCGTCGAGCGCCCACGACGACGCCCAGGTCGCGAAGGTGCAGCAGCTCGCGGCCACGAACGACGGCTCGCCTCCGAAGCTTGCGGACCTGCGCACCGCCGAGGCGACGCTGCAGTCGCTCAGCCTCGATCCGGAGCGGCGCGCCGGGCTGACCGTGCAGGTGCTGAACGCCGCGCTGGCGCTGGTCGGCAACGGGACCGCACCCGACGAACAGCTGCTCGGTGTCGCGCTCACCGAGCGCGATCTGCGCAGCGGGATCGAACGCGGCTATCGCACGCTCGCGCACCACACCGAGGACGCGGGGGAGCGGATCCGCCTTGTCGACCGCGCCAACGCCGTGCGACCGCGGACATGGACATGAGCGGCGAGGTGGCCCTGCGCTGCCCGGCGTGCGAGGCCCCGCTGCTCGCCGACGACCGCTTCTGCGAGGCCTGCGGCGCCGCCGTCGCGACGGCCTCGGCGGACGCCGGCGACGCGTGTCGCACGTGCGGAGCCCCCGCCACCGCCCGCGGGCCCGACGGCTACTGCACCGTCTGCGGGGTGCGCGAACTCGCCGGCGCACGGCGGGTGGAACTGGACCTGACCGTTGCCGCCGCAGTCAGCGAGCAGGGCCGAACGCATCGGCGCAACGAGGACGCCTTCTGCCTTGAGGTCGTCGGCGCGGGCGTCGTGGCGGTCGTCTGCGACGGGATCTCGACGGCGGCGTCGGGTGACGCGGCGGCCCGAGCCGCCGCGGACTCCGCGGCCGCCGCGCTCTCGCGCCCGCTGGACGAAGGCGCCGACCTGCGGACGGCGACGGCAGCGGCGGTGCTGACCGCCCACGAGGCCGTGCACCGCGTGCCGGCGACCACGAAGAACGCGCTCGCGCTGCCGTCGTGCACGCTTGTCTCGGCCGCATGCCGAGACGGCGAGGTCGTCGTCGGCTGGGTCGGCGACAGTCGCGCGTACTGGCTGACGGCGGGGGACGAGCGGCAGCTGACCGTCGACGACTCGTGGGCGACGGAGCAGGTCGCCGACGGCCTCATGTCCGCGGAGGAGGCGCTCGCCGACCGCCGTGCGCACGCCATCACTCGGTGGGTCGGTGCCGACGCGCCGCCCGAGGCGCCGCAGCTCACCGTGCTCGCACCGGCGGCCCCGGGCCGCCTCGTGCTCTGCACCGACGGGCTGTGGAACGAAGCGCCCGGGCCCGGCGACATCGGATCGTTGATCGCCGATCTCGAACCCGATGCCACGCCCGCGGCGATCGCCCACCACCTCGTCGACGCCGCGATGGCCCGCGGCGCTCGCGACGACGTGACGGTCGCCGTCATCGACATCCGTCCGCCAGGGGGGCGAGCGCCATGACCACCTTCACCGCCGACGTCTACCAGAACGAGTTCCTGGCGCTGGGGGCCACCGACGTCGACGCGGTGGTGACCGTGTCGGCGTCGGGCGCCGCGCCCGCGGAGGCGCCCGCCGGCGCCGCGGAAATCGTGATCATCGACGCCTCGGGCTCGATGGTGCACCCGTCGACCAAGCTCAAGGCCGCCAAGCGGGCGACCGCCGCCGCGATCGACGCGATCCGCGACGGCGTCGCGTTCGGCGTGATCCGGGGGACCGACCTGGCTCGCGCGGTCTACGCGCCCGACGGAGCGCTCGTGCCCGCCACCGACGAGACGCGCGCGCAGGCCAAGGCCGCGGTCGACGACATCCTCGCCTCCGGGGGAACGGCGATCGGCACCTGGCTGTTGCTCGCGCGCGACCTGTTCGAGCGCACCGACGCGGGGCTCCGCCACGCGATCCTCCTCACCGACGGCCAGAACCAGCACGAGACCGTCGAGGAGCTCGAGAGCGCTCTGGCCGCGTGCCAGGGCGTGTTCCAGTGCGACTGCCGCGGCGTCGGGACCGACTGGGAGGTCGCCGAGCTGCGGCGTGTCGCCTCGGCGCTGCTCGGCTCCGTCGACATCATCGCCCAGCCCGACGACATGGCGGCCGACTTCCGGGCCATGACCGAGCGATCCATGGCGAAGGGAACGGCGGACGTCGCGCTGCGGCTGTGGACGCCGCAGGGCGCGGACGTCCGGTACGTCAAGCAGGTGGCGCCGGCGATCGTCGACCTCACCGACCGGGCCACCCCTCTCGACGCCCGCATCGCGGACTACCCGACGGGTGCCTGGGGCGACGAGGAGCGCGACTACCACGTCAGCATCCGCGTCGTCGCGCGCGAAGCGGGCGACGAGGTGCTCGCCGGGCGCCTGAGCCTGGTCGTCGACGGGCAGGTCATCACGCAGGCCCTCGTCCGGGCGGTGTGGACCGACGACCCCGAGCTGTCGACGCGGATCAACCCGGAGGTCGCCCACTACACCGGGCAGGCCGAGCTGGCGGAGGTCATCCAGGAGGGGCTCGAGGCGCGCCGCAGCGGCGACGAGGCGACCGCGACGTTCAAGCTCGGCCGCGCGGTGCAGCTGGCGACCGAGGGCGGCAACGAGGGCACACTGCAGCTGCTCGACCGCGTCCTCGAGGTCGACGATCCCGCAACCGGCACGGTGCGACTGAAGCGCCACGTCGAGGAGGTCGACGAGATGTCGCTCGACACGCGCTCGACGAAAACGGTCCGCATCCACGGCACGAGCCCATGACCGCGACCTGCCCAGCGGGACACGTCTCGACGACGACGGACTACTGCGACCAGTGCGGCGCGCGCATCGGCAGCGCCGAGCCCGCACACGTCCCGCCCGACACGAGCGCCACCAGCCCGTCACCGGTCAGCGCGCCCTGCCCGCGCTGCGGGGTGCCGCGCACCGGGCGCGACCGCTACTGCGAGAGCTGCGGGCTCGACTTCACCGCCACGGCATCGGCGTCGGCGTGGGCGGTCACCGTGGGGCCGGACCGCGAGTACTTCACGCGCACCGCCGCGGAGGGCCTGGACTTTCCCTACGACGAGTCCGCACGGACGATCGCGCTCGACGGCGCACGCGTGCGCATCGGCCGTCGCCGGCCGCCCGGCGAGGACGGGCCGGAGATCGAACTCGGCGATCCCGCTGTCTCGCGGCTGCACGCGACACTGGTGAACGCCGCGGACGGCTCGTGGGCGGTGGTCGACGAGGGATCGAGCAACGGCACGACGATCAACGCGCAGGCGGACCCGATCGCACCGCACGTCGAGGTCCCGCTCAGCGAGGGCGACCGCGTCCACGTCGGCGCGTGGACGACGATCACGCTGGCGCTCAGAAGTCGTGCGGCTTGACGACGCCGTCGAGCATCGCCTCGGCCGCGAGGCGAGCGCGCTTCTCGTTCTGCGGCAGGGCGCCGATGCCGAAGCGGTCGAACAGCACCCGCAGGTGGGCCTTGACCGCATCGACGCTCAGGAACACCTCGTCGGCGATCTGGCGGTTGGTCGCCGGGGTCGCGGCGGTGGAGTCGTTCACGGGGCGGCAGAGCGCGACGAGGATCTTGCGCTGCGACTCGGTGAGGGCCACGGACGCGTTGTTCGAGGGCGCCTGGGCGGTCGAGGCGCCGCTGTCGGCATCGGGTGGCTCGCGGAAGATGACCTGCGTCTGGCCGAAGCAGAGGCGATCCTTGTCGTGCAGCGGCTGGCGCCCGTGGATGCGGCTGCCGTTGACGAACGTCCCGTTGCGCGAGAGGCCGTCGTCGACGACGGTCCACTGGCCGCCGACGCGCTCGAGCATCGCGTGCGCCCGCGAGACCTCGCTGTCCGAGACGAGAGGGATGTCCGAGTCCGGGCGCCGTCCGACGGTCACGCGCTGAACAGCGCCGCCCAGTAGCAGCAGCTGCTGCTCGGCATCGGCGCGCCAGTGCAGGAACGGCAGGCCCGTGCGCTCGGCTTCGATGATGGCCTTGAGGTCCGTCGGCGTGGGAAGCGGCGACTCGGTCGTGCTGCTCTCGCCGGCGGAGCGATTGGCGTGGACCTCGGACATGGCTGAACGTCTCTCCAGTGCGAGCTTCCCATCTTGCTCGTGGCCGGAGCAACCCCCCGAGGGCTTGGAACTCACACCTCGGGATGAACGACGCCCACTAGGCGACAGCGCCGCCGGCGCGCGACCCGGGCGCGGCGAGCACCCCGATCCGCCGGCGCAGCTCCGCGACACCGCCGCGATGGGTACCGAGGTCCAGGCGGGTGTCGTCCATCAGCACGCGCATGAGGGCGATCCCGCGGCCGCGGTCGGGGTCGCCCGGCGGCCGGCCGCGGCCGCCCGCGTCGCGCACGGTCACGACGACCTCGTCGTCCTGGCGCTCGAAGCGCACGTTGACGGGCACGTGGGCGAAGTCGTGGCCGTGCTCGATCGCGTTCTGCCACGCCTCGTTGGCCGCCATGACGATGCTCGCGGCCTCGTCTGGCGCAGCGCCGACCTCCGCCAGCCAGCGGCGCAGCATGCGCCGCGTGGCGGCGAGCGCGTCGGGGTCCGGGGTCAGCGAGATGCGCACGACGTCGCCGAGCACGGGCTGGGCGCGCACGAACAGCGCGGTGACGTCGTCGTCGACCCGCTCGGGCCCCAGGCAGGCCTCGATGATGTCGTCGCGCACCGCCTCCACGTCGCCCGGCGCGCTGTCGAGCGCGCGCATGAGCTTGGCGAGCGCGGCGTCGATGCCGACGCCGCGGCGCTCGACGAGCCCGTCGGTATAGAGGACGAGCGTCGCGCCGGCGGGGAAGTCGACGACGATCTCGGGCGGCCGGCTGATCTCCGCGATCCCGAGTGCCGGGCACGACCCCTCGAGCAGCCGCGCCTTCGAACCCGGCACGACGAGTGCCGGGGGCGGGTGGCCCGCGTTGACCAGCCGCAGCCGCCCGAGGTCGGGCTCGACGACGGCGTAGACGAGCGTCGTCATGTCGTCCGCGCGCAGCGCCTGGTGGTAGAGATTCAGCCGCGCGATGACCTCCACCGGAGGGTGGCCTTCGACCGCGTAGGCGCGAGCCACGCTGCGCAGCTGGCCCATGCGCGCCGCCGCCGCGACGCCGCGGCCTGCCACGTCGCCGATCACGAGGCCGAGACGCCCGCCCGGTAGCGGGAACGCGTCGAACCAGTCGCCGCCGACCTGCGTGCCCTCGCCACCGGCCGAGAAGTGCTCGGCGAGCGAGATGCCGGCGGCCTCCGGCAGGCGCCGCGGCAGGAGGTCGCGCTGGAGCGTCGAGGCGATCTCGCGCTCGCGCTCGTAGGCGGCCTCCGCCTCGGCGCGGGCCGCCCGCTCGGTGGCCAGGCGCTCGCGGGCCGCCTCCGCGCGCCGGCGCTCGCGCAGGTCGTCGACCTGGATGAGGACCGAGTGGATCTCGCCGTCGGCCTCGCGCACGCCCCACGCCAGGATCGAGACCGGGATCGCCTCCTCGCCCGCCAGCCGCAGCTCGGCGGCGGGCGGCACGGTCGCGCCCGCGAGTGCCGCGCTCAAGAGCGCGTCGAGCGCAAGCTGGTCCTCGGGCGCCACGAGCGTGCTGACCGGCACGCCCGCGGTCGCGTGCCCGGTCGCGAGCCGCTGCAGCATCGGGTTGGCGCGGAGCACGCGGCCCTCGGCGTCGATGAGCGCGGCGCCGGTCGGCAGCGACCGCCACGCCAGCAGCAGCATCTCGTCCGACCGCGCGCGGCCGCGGCGCTGGCGCTCGAGGTCGCAGAACACGCTGACCTTCGACCGCAGGATGTTCGGCTCGAAGGGCTTGAGCACGTAGTCGACCGCGCCGGCCTCGTAGCCCTTGGCGACCTGGGCGACGTCGGTGCTCACCGCAGTGAGGAAGATGATCGGCGTGGTGCGGCTGCGCTCGCGCCCGCGGATGAAGCGGGCCGTCTCGAAGCCGTCCATCCCCGGCATCTGCACGTCGAGCAGGACGACCGCGAAGTCCTCCTCGAGCAGCGCCTTGAGCGCCTGCTCACCCGAGTCGGCGGTGCGCAGCCGCACCTCGAGCGGCTCGAGCACCGCCTCCAGCGCGAGCAGGTTCTCGCGCCGGTCGTCGACGAGCAGAACGCTCGGAGTGTCGTCTAAGCGTGTAGCCACACTCTCATCAAGGACAGCAACTGGTCGACGTCGACCGGCTTGGTGATGTAGTCCGATGCGCCCGCGGCGATGCACTTGTCGCGGTCGCCCTTCATGGCCTTCGCGGTGAGCGAGATGATCGGCAGGGCCTCGAACCGCGGCATGTTGCGGATCGCGCGCGCGGTCTCGTAGCCGTCCATCTCGGGCATCATCACGTCGAGGAGAACGAGGTCGATCTGCGGAGCCTCGCGCAGCTTCGTGACGCCCTCGCGGCCGTTCTCGGCGTAGACGACCTTCATCCCGCGCATCTCCAGCGCGCTGGTGAGCGCGAAGACGTTTCGGATGTCGTCGTCGACGATGAGGATCCGCTTGCCGTGGAACACGGAGTCCGCGGTGCGCAGCTGCGAGAGCAGCTTGCGCGTCGCGGCGGGCAGCCGCGCCTCCATGCGGTGCAGGTGCAGCGCGGTCTCGTCGACGAGGCGCTCCGGCGTCGAGACCGCCTTCGCGTTGAGGGTCGCCGCCAACCGGTCGAGCCGCTTGCGGTCGTCCGGGCTCAGCGACTCGTGCGCGTAGACGACGATCGGCAGCTCGCGCAGCCGCGTGTCGGCGGCCGCCTCCTCGAGCAGCTCGAACGGCCCGTCGTCACCGCCGAGCGGGAGCACCGCGCAGTCGGCGCCGTCCGCGCGCAGCCGGTCGAGGGCCTCCTCGAACGGGACGCGCACGACGTCGACGTCCTCGCCCGCCCCTAGGAGCGTCATCGTCGCCGGGTCGAGCTCGGTGCCGTTCTGGATGAGCGCCAGGCGCCGGACCGTGCGCGCGTTGAACTGCTCGAGCGCGTCCGCGGCATGCTCGACCGCCTCCGCGCCGCCGACGCCCTCCAGGTAGCCGGCCGCCCCGGCGCGCAGCGCCGCGAGCCGTCCGCTCGCGGGGCCCGCGACGAAGACCGGCCGGTGGCGGGTCTCCGGGTGCTGCTTGAGCTGGCTGAGCAGCACCTCGCCGCGCCCGTCGCCGGCGAAGATCAGCACCGCGTCGGGCCGGTACTCGCGCGCGAGCGCAAGGCCGAGCGGCGCGCGTCGCGCGACGAGCCCCTTGAACCCGCGATCGCGCGCGGCGCCGAGCGCCTCGCGCGCAAGCCGCGCGTCGTGCGCGATGACGAGCAGCACGCGGTCGCCCGCGACGATCGCGCTGCGGTCGTCGTCGGCGCTGTCGAACGGCAGCAGCGATGCCGCCTGCGCCTCCTCGGCCACCGCCGGCGCCGTGTCCGGCTCGACCGGCTCGGCGATCGCCGGCTCGGTCATGCGGGTGCCGATCGGCAGCGACAGGGTGAACGTCGAGCCCACGCCGGGCGTGGACTTCACGCGCAGCTCGCCGCCCAGCAGGCGCGCGATCTCGCGCGAGATGTTCAGGCCCAGGCCGGTGCCGCCGTACTTGCGCGACGTGGTGCCGTCGGCCTGCTGGAAGGCCTCGAAGATCAGCGACAGCTTGTCCTCGGGGATGCCGACCCCGGTGTCTTCGACCTCGAAGGCGATGAGCCCCGGGCCCTCGGGCATGATCCGCAGCGTCACCGAGCCCTCGTCGGTGAACTTGAACGCGTTGGACAGCAGGTTGCGCAGGATCTGCTGCAGGCGCTGCTCGTCGGTGACGAACGCCGCCGCGAGCTCCGCGTCGCGCTCGATGCGGAACGCGAGGTTGTTCTGCTCGGCCACCGGCCGGAAGGCGCGCTCGACGTCGTCGCAGAGGTCGACCAGCGCGAGCGGCCCGAGGTTGAGGTCCATCTTCCCGGCCTCGACCTTCGACAGGTCGAGGATGTCGTTGATCAGCGCCAACAGGTCGTTGCCCGCGGCGTGGATCGTCTCGGCGAACTCGATCTGCTGCCCGTTGAGGTTGCCCTCGCCGTTCTCGGCGAGCATCCGCGAGAGGATCAGCAGCGAGTTCAGCGGCGTGCGCAGCTCGTGGCTCATGTTGGCCAGGAACTCGCTCTTGTACTTCGAGCTGAGCGCGAGCTGGGCCGCCTTCTCCTCGAGGCCCGCGCGCGCGAGCTCGATCTCGGCGTTCTTGATCTCGATGTCGCGGTTCTGCTGCTGGAGGACGAGCGTCTTGTCCTGCAGCTCGTCGTTGGTCTGTCGCAGCTCGAGCGACTGCTTCTGCAGCTCCTGGGTGAGCGCCTGCGACTGCGTCAGCAGCTGCTCGGTGCGCATGTTGGCCTGGATCGTGTTGATGACGACGCCGATGGTGTCGGTCAGCTGGTTGAGGAAGTCCTGGTTGACCTCGCTGAACGGCCGCAGCGCCGCCAGCTCGATGACGCCGAGGACCTGCTCCTCGAACATCACCGGCATCACGACGATGTCCGCGGGCGCGGCGTCGCCGAGCGCCGAGCCGATCTTGATGTAGTCCTTCGGGACCTCGGTGAGGCGCGTGGGCTTGCCCTCGACGGCGGCCTGGCCGACGAGCCCGTCGCCGAGCGCGAAGCGATCCGGCCGGCCCTTGCGCGGCTTGTAGCCGTACGAGGCCACGAGGCGCAGCTCCGCGTCCTCGAGCTTGTCGCCGTGCTCGACGAGGAACAGCGCCCCGTGCTGGGCGCTCACCACCGGCGTGACCTCGCTGATGATCAGCTGCGTGACCTGCTCGAGGTCGCGCTGGCCCTGGAGCATGCCCGAGATCCGCGCGAGGTTGGTCTTCAGCCAGTCCTGCTCCGCGTTGGCGTTCGTGGTCTCGCGGAGGTTCTCGATCATCTGGTTGATGTTGTCCTTGAGGGCGTCGACCTCGCCCTGTGCCTCGACGGTGATCGAGCGCGTGAGGTCGCCCTGGGTCACCGCGGTGGACACCTCGGCGATCGCGCGCAGCTGCGTGGTCAGCGTCGAGGCGAGCTGGTTGACGTTCTCGGTCAGGTCGCGCCACGTGCCGGACACGCCCTCGACGCGGGCCTGGCCGCCGAGCTTGCCCTCGGCGCCGACCTCGCGCGCGACGCGGGTCACCTCAGCCGCGAACGACGAGAGCTGGTCGACCATGACGTTGATGGTCTGCTTGAGCCCGAGGATCTCGCCCTGCGCGTCGACGGTGATCTTCTGGCCGAGATCGCCGTTGGCGACCGCGGTGGCGACCTGGGCGATGTTGCGCACCTGCGACGTGAGGTTCGCCGCCATGAAGTTCACGTTGTCGGTCAGGTCGCGCCACGTGCCGGACACGCCTTCGACGCGGGCCTGGCCGCCGAGCTGGCCCTCGGTGCCGACCTCGCGAGCCACGCGCGTCACCTCCGCGGCGAACGAGCGCAGCTGATCGACCATCGTGTTGATCGTGTCGGCGAGGGCGGCGACCTCGCCCTTCGCCTCGACGGTGATCTTCTTCGAGAGGTCGCCGTTGGCCACCGCGGTGGTGACCTGGGCGATGTTGCGCACCTGGTCGGTGAGGTTCGAAGCCATGCCGTTGACGTTCTCGGTCAGGCCCTTCCAGGTGCCCGACACGTCGGCCACCTCGGCCTGGCCGCCGAGCTTGCCCTCGGTGCCCACCTCGCGCGCGACGCGCGTCACCTCCGCCGCGAACGACGAGAGCTGGTCGACCATCGTGTTGATGGTGTCCTTGAGCCGGAGGATCTCGCCGCGGGCGTCGACGGTGATCTTCTTCGAGAGGTCGCCGTTGGCCACGGCCGTGGTGACCTGGGCGATGTTGCGCACCTGGTCGGTCAGGTTGCGCGCCATGAAGTTCACGTTCTCGGTGAGGTCGCGCCAGGTACCCGAGACCCCGGCCACCTCGGCCTGGCCGCCGAGCTGGCCCTCGGTGCCCACCTCGCGGGCGACGCGCGTGACCTCGTCGGCGAACGACGACAGCTGGTCGACCATCGTGTTGATCGTGTTCTTCAGGGCGAGCACCTCGCCCTTCACGTCCACGGTGATCTTCTGGGTCAGGTCGCCCTTGGCCACCGCCGTCGTGACCTGGGCGATGTTGCGCACCTGGTCGGTCAGGTTGTTGGCCATGAAGTTGACGTTGTCGGTCAGGTCCTTCCACGTGCCGGCGACGCCCGGCACGAACGCCTGACCGCCGAGGCGTCCCTCGGTGCCCACCTCGCGCGCCACGCGGGTGACCTCGTCGGCGAAGGAGCCGAGCTGGTCCACCATCGTGTTGATGGTCTCCTTGAGCTGGTTGACCTCGCCCTTCGCGTCGACGGTGATCTTCTGCGACAGGTCGCCCTCGGCGACCGCTGTGGTCACCGCGGCGATGTTGCGCACCTGGTCGGTGAGGTTGGCGGCCATCGAGTTCACCGACTCGGTGAGGTCCTTCCACGTGCCCGCCACGCCCGGGACCTCGGCCTGGCCGCCGAGCTTGCCGTCGGTGCCCACCTCGCGCGCCACGCCCGTCACCTGCTCGGCGAACACGCTCAGCGTGTCGGTCATCGAGTTGATCGTGTCCGCGAGCGCGCCCACCTCGCCGGTGGCCTCGACGGTGATCGTCTGGGTCAGGTCGCCCTTGGCGACCGCGGTCGCGACCTGCGCGATGCCGCGCACCTGGTCGGTGAGGTTGGCGGCCATGAAGTTGACGTTCTCGGTGAGGTCGCGCCACACGCCGGAGACGTCGCGGACCTCGGCCTGGCCGCCGAGCTTGCCCTCGGTGCCCACCTCGCGCGCCACGCGGGTGACCTCGTCGGCGAAGGACCGCAGCTGGTCGACCATCGTGTTGATGGTGTTCTTGAGCTCGAGGACCTCGCCCTTGACGTCCACGGTGATCTTCTGGGACAGGTCGCCGTTGGCGACGGCGGTCGTCACCTGGGCGATGTTGCGCACCTGCCCGGTGAGGTTCGACGCCATGAAGTTCACGTTGTCGGTGAGGTCCTTCCAGGTGCCAGCGACGCCGGGGACCTCGGCCTGGCCGCCGAGCTTGCCCTCGGTGCCGACCTCGCGCGCCACGCGCGAGGCCTCGTCGGCGAACGAGCCGAGCTGGTCGACCATCGCGTTCACCGTGGTGCCGATGCGGGCGAACTCGCCCTTCAGCGGCTGGCCCTCGATGGTCAGCGCCATCTTCTGGGTCAGGTCGCCCTCGGCGACGGCGACGATGACGCGCGCGACCTCGGTGGTGGGGCGGACGAGGTCGTCGACGAGGCCGTTGACGGACTCCAGGGCGATCGACCAGCCGCCGTGCGCGCCGTCGAGGCGGGCGCGCTCGGTCATGCGGCCCTCGCGGCCGACGACCCGGCCGAGCCGGACGAGCTCGGCGGTGAGCTGCGCGTTGCGTTCGACGAGTTGGTTGTAGGCCGCCTCGAGCTCGCCGAGCACGCCCTTGCGGCGTGCGGGCAGCCGGGACGAGAAGTCGCCCGCGGCCGCGGCGCGCATCGCCGCCTCCAGGCGACGGAGG
>DATFRW010000173.1:0-15999 GCA_035262945.1 Solirubrobacteraceae bacterium | reverse complement strand
AGACCCCGCCTCCGCCGCCGACGACGACGCAGCCGCCGCCCGCGGACACCGCCCCGCCGCCGCCCGACACGACGACAACGACGACGCCGACGCCCGCGGACCCGGTCCCGCCGCCGGCCGACCCCGGCCCGGCGACGCCGTAGCTACCCGACGCGGTCGCCGAGCTCGGCGTGCGGCTCGGGCGCGAGCAGCAGCACGGTCCCGTCCCCCGCGTACGTGCCGAGGACCAGGCACTCCGAGCGCACCGGCCCGATCTGCTTGGGCGGGAAGTTGATCACCGCCACCACCTTGCGGCCCACGAGCTCCTCGCGCGCGTAGTTGGTGATCTGCGCGGATGAGCGGCGGACGCCGAGGTCCTCGCCGAAGTCCACGCGCAGCTTCCACGCCGGCTTGCGCGCCTCGGGGAAAGCGTCGACGTCGACGATGCGCCCGACGCGCATGTCGACGCGCATGAACTCGCCCCAGTCGAGGTCGTCGCTCACGGGCGCTTCGTCCCGAAGCGGAACGAGCGGTACGGCGTCTTGAGCGCTCCGTTGGCGGCGACCGCGTCGACGTGCGGGACCGCGGTCGAGCGGGCGGCCAGAATCGTGATGTCGGCACCCGTGTGCGGCGGCGGGTCCGGACCGACGACCAGCAGCACGCGCTTGCCGTAGACCGTCCGGCCGTTCATCTCGGTCTGGAAGAGGATCTGGTACCCGGGCTGCCTGTTGATGTTCACGCGCCCGTCGCCGCGCCAGATGAAGCCCGGGTACTGCGAGCCCATCTCGTCGATCATGCGCGCCGACATCAGGGTCAGCTCAGCGCTGACGTCGCCCTTGTAGGAGCCGATCCGCAGCGGGCTGACGGCGAACGACTGCAGCGGCCCGCTCCGCGACTCGAGACGCAGCGCCTCACCGGAGCGCGGCGTGACGCGGTGCAGCCCGGCGGTATGGATGAGGTTGAACGCCACCGGCGTGCGCACGATCACCGGCGTCTGCCCGGCCTTAGGCCGCATCGTCACCCAGGCGGCGACGGCCACGGCGAGTACGGCGAGAACCGCGAGGCCGATCCAGATCTTGCGCGCAGGGACGCCGAACCGCGACCCGAGGAGGTCGGGCAGCGTCGGGCCGAACTCCTCGCGCACGACGGACATGACGCAGAGCAGGGTAGCCCGCTACGCGGCCGCAGCGAGCCCGATCACCTTCAGCCGCCGCTCCAGCGCGAGCGCCGCGAAGGCCCGCGTCTCGTCCACCGACGAGCCGCCGAAGAGCTGGACGTCGTCGCCGACGTCGGCGGGGATCCACTTCGGCCGCAGGACGCCCTCGGCCAGCGGGCCGGCCTCGGCGAGCGCGCGCTGGATGGCGCCGCCGTGGCCCTCGCGCGCCATGTCGCGCAGGAACCGCGCGCCGAACGCCACGTGCCGGTGCTCGTCACGGGCGACGTTCGTGAACCCCTCGACGAACCCGGGCAGCGTGCCGGCGCGCTCGTTGAAGTCGATGATGAAGTGCTGGCCCGTCAGCGCCAGCATTCCCTCGACGATCATGTGGTAGATCGTGATCGCCTCGACGAGCGTCTCGCGATCCTCGGGCTCGACCGCCAGGCGATCGACGCGGGCGTGCAGGATCTCGTCGAACAGCTCGCCGAACTCGGGGTTGAGGTGCTCGCTGGTCTCGGCGAGCCGCTCCTGCAGCCCTTCGGCCTCGAGCACCCCGACCTCGTCGTAGAAGCGGTCGAAGAACGCGACGTGGCGCGCCTCGTCAGCGATCTGCGTGCAGAGGAAGATGCGCATGTCCTCGTCGGGGACCGCGCGCATGATCGGCCCGAGCTCGGCCGCCACCCGCTGCTCGCCGACGAAGAACGAGCTCAGCCCATACATGCGCGCCACGCGCTCGTCGGGCTGGATCCGCTCGTGCCAGTCGATGCGATCCTGGGTGAAGTCGAGGTCCTGCACCGCCCACTGCTGGCGCTCCCAGAGCTCGTAGAGCTCGCGGTAGGTCAGCAGGTTGGCCTCGCCGCGGTCGGCGGACTCCTGCAGCGCCGGGTCGCTGGTGGCGCGGAAGTCGACGCGGGCCGTCCGCTCGGGCTGTTCGGTCATGGGGCTCCTATCCGCCGATCGAGAACATCGCTTCAAGGTCGTGCTTCGAGAAGACCTCGAATGCGACCATCGTCTGCGTGCGCGCCACGCCCGGCAACTTGAGCAGCTCGCCGGTGACGACATCGGCGAGCATCTCATGTCGCGGCACCCGCACGATGGCGACGAAATCCCATTCGCCGGTGACCGAGTAGGCCTCGGCCACGCCCTCGAGATCCGCCAGCGCGCCGCCGAGCGTCGACATCGCGTCGCGGTCGGCCTCGATGAGCACGACGGCGGTGGTCATGGCGTGTGCGTTTCCCCCGGCTGCAGCAGGACCACCTCGGCGAAGCCGGCGTTCTGGACGTCGGCCTTGAACGCCTGGGAATCGGTCTCGACGAGGGGGAAGGTGTCGTAGTGGCACGGGATGATCTGGTCGGCGCCGATGAGCTCGGCAGCGACGACGCCGTCGAAGCGGTCCATCGTGTAGTGGCCGCCGATGCACATCAGGGCGACGTCGAGGTGGCCGCGGCGCTTCGGCAGCGCGAGGTCGCTGAAGAGCCCGGTGTCGCCGAGGTGGTAGATCCGCTTGTCGCCGATCTCGACGACGAGGCCCGCGGGCACGTTGGACGTCCCCTTCGGCGTCGTCGAGGTGTGCCACGCCGGCGTCAGGCGCACCGAGCCCCAGTCGAGCTCGACCGTGCCGCCGATGTTGGGGTCGAACACCTCGACGCCCTCCTCGGCGAGCTCGCGCGCGATCTCGACGATGGCGACCACGGGCGCGCCGGTGCGCTTCGCGATCGCGACGGTGTCGCCGATGTGGTCGCCGTGGCCGTGGGTGAGGAGGATCGCGTCGGCCGCAACGTCGTCGGCGGTGACCGCCGCCTTCGGATTGCCGGTGAGGAACGGATCGATCAGGACGGTCTTGCCGTCGTGCTCGAGCGCGAAGGCCGCGTGGCCGAGGAAGCGGATGTCCATCAGTCTTCGTCTCCTTTGGTTTGCATCAGCTCGTGGGCGAGCTCCAACCCGACCGCGACCCCGACGAGCATGCCGAGGCGCGTCTCCTCGGCGACGAGCGTGCGGATGGCCGTCAGCCGCTCCGCGGGATCGTCGCTGGCGGCGGCACGCGAGACCTCGGCCTCGTGCGCGCTGCCGAACCAGCCGCCCTCGGCCAGCGCCCGGTCGAGGACGCGTTGGAGGCTGGGCGCGGCGTGGGTGACGATCTCCTGAGCGTGGGCGAAGCGCTCGGGGTCGGCGAGTGCGGCAACGGCCGCGTCGACTTCCTCGGCGCTGTATCGCCGGTCGGGCATTGGAACCGGAGCCTAGGCGATGCGCGCTCGCGCGAGCAGCAAGCCCGCCACCATCCCCGCCGCGCCGCCCGCGAAGCCGGCGATCGCGCTGGCCTGCGTGGTCGCGATCGGCATCAGCAGCAGGACGACAGCGAACACGGCGGTGCCGAGCAGGTCCCCCTCGTAGTCGTCGCCGCGGCTGCGGGCGACGAGGTCGGGCACGACCCAGGCGCAGAGCAGGCCGAGCGCGGCGCCGTTGCCGCCGATGGCGAACGGCGTCGGGTCGACCACGACGGCCAGGGCGATGCCGCCCATTCCGCACAGGACGAAGATCGCGATCACGGCCAGCGGCCCGTGGCGGCGCTCGAGCAGCCATCCGAAGACGCCGATCGCGGTGACCGCCGCCAACTCGTACCAGATGTTCCCGTAGACGAACGGCGAGGTGGCAACGCGCCACCACTCGCCGTCGATCGGCCCGTCGACCGCCACGTCGGCAACGTTGAGCGGGAACAGGAGCAGGTAGCCGAACAGCGAGAGGACGACGAGCACGATCGTCGCGTACGGACGCGCGGTGATGTCGCCGCGAATGCCCGGGATCTCGCCGGGGCGGAAGCGCGAGAGCCGCGGCGCGGTGCGCTTGCGCGCCTTGCGTGGCTCGGCCACAGACCCGTCGCGCTCGATCTTCGGAGCACGCTTACGCAGCCGGGTCCCGCAATAGGGGCACTCGGTGATGTAGGGGCTGACCTCGTTGCCGCAGTTCTTGCAGACCACGAAGAGGTCGGGGGTCTGGGCCATTGCTAGTCACCGATTCTAGGCCCGGACGCGCTTGAGCTCTCAACCTCAATGATCGACGTCCGATGAACGAGGCTGGTGGCCCCCCGTCCTGCAGACTTCCAGTCCGTGAACCTTCACGTGCGGCACGCGCGATTCTCCGCGCGCGTGGTGCACGCCCACGGGGTCGAGATCACCCTCGCCATGCCACGCGGCGTGCCCGCGGCCGCCCGTCCGTTGCCGGCCGAGGCCGAGGTCAGCTTCGAGCATGAGCGCCAGATCGTGATGCTCTCGGGGACGCTGCTGAGCGGCGACGACGTCAGCGCGCGGTTTCGCATCGACGACGGCATCGCCCCCCGCGAGCTGCGCCGCTTCGTGCGCCTGGCGGTCAGCCTCCCCGTCGGGGTCACGCCGCTGAACGCAGACGGCTCCACGGCCGGCGAGACCGAGATGATGCACACCGTCGACATCAGTGCCGGCGGCGTGCTGCTCGACCGCCTCGGGCTCCAGGGCGCGGTGCGGGTCGAGCTCGAGCTGCCCGGCGGCCACGGCAACGTCACGGCGACGGGCCGTGTCGTGCGCAACGTCGACGACGGCAGCGGCGTCAACTTCGACTCGATCGACGCAGACACGCAGCGGATGCTCGACGGATTCGTGCTCGGCGTGCGCCACCAGCTGGCGCAGCGCTTCGCTCAGGTCGCCGGGTAGGGCGCGGTCTCGGCCACCATCTCGGCCATGACCTCGCGCAGGTCGTGGTTGGCCTCGTAGACGACGAGCTGGCGCGCGGCGCCGTTGCCGCGATCGATGATGTCCTCGATGCCCTCGAGCTCCGCTGACGAGCCGAGGTCCTCGGCGTGCTCGTGCAGGCGCTCGAGCAGCCGCCGGGCGAGCGTCCTGGTGGAGACGCGGTCGCTCGTCGGCAGGTCGACGAGCTCGCCGTCGAGGCCGTGGCGCGCCGCCAGCCACTTGTTCTCGTCGAGCATCTGCCAGGGGTAGATGCCCAGCTCGCCGTGCTCGTCGTAGTGCTCGCAGAGCTCCTTGACCATCGCCTGGATGAGGGCGGCGAGCGCGAGCGTGTCCTCGACCCGCGTCTGCGAGTCGCACACGCGGATCTCGACGGTGCCGAAGTTCGGGTGCGGGCGGACGTCGTACCAGAGCCACGTGTAGTCCTCGATCACGCCCGATCGCACCATGAACTCGATCGAGCGCTCGTAGTCCGCCCAGTCGCGGTAGTAGGGCGGGATGCCGACGCGCGGGAAGGCGCGGAAGATCGGCGTGCGCGTGGACTGCAGCCCGGTGGCATCGGCGCGCCAGAACGGCGAGTTGGCGCTCAGCGCGAGCAGCACCGCGAGGTGCACGCGCATGCCGTTGGCCACATGGATCGCCTTGTCCGGGTCGTCGACGCCGACGTGGACGTGCATGCCGAAGATCAGCTCCTGGCGCGCGACGAAGCGCAGCGCGGTGACGAGCTCGCGATAGCGCGGCCGCGCGACGATGCGCTGGTCCTCCCACATCGCGAACGGGTGGGTGCCCGCGGAGCCGATGGTGAGGTTGCGCTTGGATGCCGTTTCGCGCACCTGCGCGCGCAGGCGGCGCAGCCGCTCGCCGGCGACGGCGGTATCGGGCGCCGGGTTGGTCGAGATCTCCAGCACCGATTCCATGAGCTCGGGCTTGACCTCGCCGTCCTCGGCGTCCTGCAGCAGCGCCTCGATCGCGTTGACGAGTCCGTAGGTCTCGGCGTCGACGATCATGAGCTCCTCCTCGATGCCGATCGTGTAGCTCGGCCCGTGGAAGTTGTGCTCCATGGCGCGGGAGCGTACCCAGGGGTCTCCCGCTTACTCCCGCATCCCGCCTAGACTCACCAGGAGACCAGCTCGGAAACCGACAAGGGGAAAGACCAATGGCCCTGGGCTATGACGGCAAGCTCTACATCCTCGCATTCGATCATCGCGGCTCGTTCCAGAAGAAGATGTTCGGAATCCAGGGCGACCCGACGCCGGAGGAGACCGACCGGATCGCCGACTCCAAGCGCCTGATCTTCGAGGGCATGGTCAAGGCCGCGGCGACCGGAGCGGTCCATCCTGACCAGGAAGGCGTCCTCGTCGACGAGCAGTTCGGCAGCACCGTGCCCCAGCAGGCCAAGGAGCGCGGTCTCAAGCTGGCGATGCCGGTCGAGAAGTCCGGCCAGGACGAGTTCGACTTCCAGTACGGCGACCAGTTCGGCGAGCACATCCTGGAATTCGATCCGGCCTTCTCGAAGGTCCTCGTTCGTTACAACCCGGACGGCGACGCCGAGATGAACGCGGCCCAGCTCGAGCGGCTGAAGCGCCTCGCCGACTGGCTGCACGAGCACGACCGCAAGTTCCTCTTCGAACTGCTCGTGCCGGCGACCGACGAGCAGCTCGCCTCCGTCGGCGGCGACACCGACCGGTACGACGCCGAACTGCGCCCCGAGCTCATGCGCCGCGCGATCGCCGCGACGCAGGACTACGGCTGCGAGGTCGACATCTGGAAGATCGAGGGCGTCGACGCGCGCGAGGACGCGGAGATGCTGGCGCGCCAGACCCGCAAGGGCGGGGGCCGCGAGGGCGTCGTGTGCGTCCTGCTCGGCCGCGGTGCGAGCGACGAGAAGGTCGACCACTGGCTGCGCGTCGCCGCGCCCGTGGAGGGCTTCGTCGGCTTCGCGATCGGCCGCTCGATCTGGTGGGACGCGCTGAAGGGCTTCCTCGACGGCTCGCTGCAGCGCGAGGCCGCGGCGGAGCAGATCGCGGAGAACTACCTGCGCTTCATCCGCGTGTACGAGGAGCAGGAGACGGCGGTCGCCTGACGTTGTCGTCCGCGCGGCGGTGCGGCGCCGCGTGGCCGGGCTTTTGAGGGAGAGTTGCCGCAGAGTTGTGGCAATCGCGTGTTGTGTTGGCACAGCGCGGCGCCCGATCCTCGGTGCGTGCCCGAACTGCCCCGGATCGCGCTCGGAAACCGAGAGAAACTCGCGGCAGTTCACGCGCTCGCGGCCGAGCAGGCGCCCAGCACACCCGCCCCGCGCACGCAAGCACAGACCACGACCGCGACCTCTGGCTGCGCCGCCACGGCTACACCATCCGCCGCCACAGCGACAAGCAACTCACCCAACAACCTGAGGCGGTCATCCAAGACCTCCTCGCGGCGGTGGCCTAGAGGAACCCGACCCGCTTCGGCGGCCAGTACGTCGCGAACGCCTTCCCGATCACCCACTTGTCGGGGACCGGGCCCCAGAAGCGGCTGTCGTCGGACGCGCCGCGGTTGTCGCCCATGAGGAAGACGTAGCCCTTCGGCACCGTGATGGTGCGCGGGAGGTCGCAGCCTTGCCCGCCGCCGCACGGGTTGATGAACGGCTCCTTCTGCACCTGGCCGTTGCGGACGACGTGGCCGTTGCGGACCGAGATGCGGTCGCCGGGCCCGCCGACGACGCGCTTGATGAACGTCTGGCTCGAGCGCTCGCTCGTCGGCCGCGGGCAGGCTTCGTTGTCGGGCTGCTGGACGCCGCAGCGCGGCGGCACGTCGTCGGCGCCCGCGGGCGGGTGGAAGGTGATGATGTCGCCCACCTTCGGCTCGCTGCCCAGGCGGTGGGAGATGCGGTTGACGAGCACCCGCTGGCCGACGTCGAGCGTGGGCTCCATCGAGCCGCTCGGGATCCGGTAGGGCTTGATGAGGAGCCACTGGACGGCGAGCGCGATCGCGAGCGCCATGGCCACGATCACGATCAACTCGGTGATCTGGCCGCCGGGGAGATCCTTCAGTCGCGGTCGCTTGCGTTCTTTGCTCGCCATCTGCTTCACGGCATCATCGTTGAGTGCAGCCTCTGTGACGAATGTGAAACGTCCGCTGCGCGCCGGCCGATACGGATCGTACGGTGGCAGAGATGCGCCGGCTCGTCCCGCTTGCCCTTCTCATCATCGCCATCTTGGTCGTCCTGACGCATACGCGTCGCGATCGTTCCACGCCCACGTTCGGCACGGCGCGGGTCCTACGCGTCGTCGACGGCGACACGATCAGCGTGCGCATCGGCGGTCGCACCGAGCGCGTGCGCTACATCGGGATCGACACGCCGGAGTCCGTCAAGCCGGGCACGCCGGTGCAGTGCTACGCCGAGCGCGCGGCCGCCGCCAACGCCGGGCTCGTGGCCGGGCGCGAGGTGAAGCTCGTCCGCGACGTGGAGGCGCGGGACAAGTACGGCCGGCTGCTGGCCTACGTCTATCGCGAGGACGGGTCCTTCGTGAACGCCACGCTCGTCCGCGAGGGCTATGCCCGCACGCTGACGATCCCACCAAACGTCGCCCACGCGAGCGAGTTCGCGCGCCTTGCGCGAGCGGCCCGCGTGGCCGGGCGAGGTCTTTGGAGCGCATGCGCGATGGAGTAGCCTCCTCATGCCGCCAATGGCCTCTACCAAGTTGCAGCAGAGCCTCGCGGCCTTCGAGCGCGCATTCGTTGAGGAGGCCGAGGCCGATCGCCTGCGCCGCGAGCGCATCTACCGTGACGCCGAGCAGCGCCTCGACAAGCGCCGCCGCGAGCGCGTACACAAGCGCGGCTCGCTGCGCTTCGTGCTGCTCGTGTTCGTGCTGCTCGCCACCGCGGCGCTGGTCACGGTGGCGATGTTCAAGACGCTGTACATCGTGATGGGTTGAGGCTGCTCGTCGAGCAGCTCGCGGCCCGCGCCTGGCCGGCGGCGGAGGCCGTCGAGGCCGACGGCTGGCTGCTGCGCCACACCCCGGCGCTGAGCCGCCGGCGCTCGAACTCGGCGCTGCCACTCGGAGCGTCGCCCGACGCCGCCATGGTCGAGGACTTCTACGCCAGCCGCGGCCGCCGCGCCCTCGTCCAGATCGCGCCCGACACGGACCGCGCCGACCTCGACGAGCGGCTTGCGGGCCGGGGATGGACGAGCGGCGGGCCGACCGACGTCCTCGTCGCCGATGCCGACACCGCGCTCGCACGCACGCGGCCCGGCGAGGTGGCGGTGACGCGCCGCGCCGATGAGGCCTGGGTGGAGGCGTGGGCGGCGTGCGAGGGGCGCCCGGACGCCCGCGAGCACGCCGACGAGGTGCTCGCGCGCATCGAGCCGGCGACCGGTTTTGCGATCGCCGGCGACGGCGAGGGCGTCGGCCTGGCGGTGTGCGAGCGCGGGTGGGCCGGGCTGTTCTGCGTCGCCACAGCCCCCGAGGCGCGCGGCCGCGGCGTCGCGCGGACGGTGGTGCACGCCCTGACCCGGTGGGCTACCAGGCACGGCGCGCAGCGCGTCTACCTCCAGGTCGAAAGCGACAACGCACCGGCGCACGCGCTCTACACGAGCGCGGGCTTCCGCCGCTCACACGGCTATCACTACCGCCTGGCGCCGGCCTAACTGCTGCCGAGCTTGCGCAGCGCCTGATCGACCTCGGCGCGGACGTTGGTCCCCGCCATCTCCTTGGCGCGCTCCTGCTGGATCTCGAGGTAGACCTCCTTGCGGAACACCGGGATGTCCCGCGGCGCCTGGATGCCGATGCGCACCTTTTCGCCCATGATCGAGAGCACAGAGACCTCGATGTCGTCTCCGATCATGATGCTTTGATTCGACTTCCGGGTCAGTACCAGCATGTGGGGACCTCCCTGCCTCGCTGGGGAGTTCGGCCACCTTAACAACGCTTCCGCTGAGCGCGCAAGCGACAGGCGTACAGGATGTGCATTTGCATAGACTCCGCCGCCTAGTGGCACGACGCTCATTGCGACCGCACCTCAACCAGATCCGCGGCTGGGTCCGCCAGGGCCGCACCGACGCGTGGATCGCCCATCAGCTCGAAGTCACGGTCCAGCAGATCGAGGCATTCAAGAGGGAGAACGACCTCGTTCCCGACGACGAGGCGAGCGCCGCCTCGTACGCCAACGCCGGAGCCGACTTCGACGACGAGATCGATCTGCGCGCCGAAGACGACGCGCTGATCGCCGCCGAGCTCGAGGCCGCGGAGGCGGCCCGCGCCGAGGAAGAGGCTCGCCGGGCCGAGGAAGAGGACAACGACGAAGACGAGGACGAAGACGAAGACGAGGACGAGGACGGCGACGAGCCCAAGAAGCGCCGCCGCGGGCGCCGCGGCGGGCGCGGGCGCCGGAAGGCCGCCACGCGCGACGAGCTCGAGGGCACCTTCGACCACGGCGAGGAGGGCTACGGGCTGTGGCTCGACCCCGCCGTCGAGGACAACCCCGTCTACGCCGAGCACTGGGCCGGCCATCGCCCCGTCACGGTCACGATCGAGGAGGACCAGATCGTGATCCGCCGCGCGGGCGACGAGAACGGCGACGACGAGGACTGACGGTCAGGCCGGTGCGCCCGCCGGCTGCGTCCGCTGGCGCGTCCACTCGGCCAGGAACGGCTCGACGATCCGCACCCACCCGCGGTCGTTGAGGACGAGCTCCTGACGTTCGAGAGCCGTCACCGCGCTCTGCACGGTCGACGGCGACGGCAGCTCGTTGCGGCGGCGGTAGTCGGTCGTCAGCGCTCGGCCCGGCTCGACCGCCAGCGCCTGCAGCAGCAGCCGCTGCTGCGCGGAGGCGTGGTCCCACACCGTGGTGAAGTGGGCGTTCTCGGAACGCAGGACGCCGTCGAGCGCCCCAGCCACGAGCGACCGGTCGGCCGTGCCGCCCGACGGCGCGAGCTGCCACAGGAAGTAGCAGAGCTCCTGGGTGGCATACGGATGACCGGCGGTGATCTGAAGGACCGCGTCGACCGCCTCGGGCTCGATCGTGCGACCCGTGCCCGCGAAGCGCGCCGCGATGAACTCGCGAAACGCCTCCGGCGCGATCACGCCGAGCTCGACGGGCTTGGCGCTGCGCCAGAACGGCTCGTTCTCGTCGCTGAACAGCCGGCGCATCATGTGCCGCCGGCTGCCGAGGTAGACGTGGGCGACCTCGGGCTGCTCCTGGAACACGGCGCGCATGAGCCGGGGCAGCGCGGGGTCGATGTCGACGATCTCCTGGAACTCGTCGAAGATCAGCGCGACGCGCCGGCCGCGCTCGGCGCCGATCTCGCCGGGCAGGCGCAAGAGGTTCTCGAGCGTCGCGCGCAGGTCCTCAGGGCGGTGTTCTGCATCGAACCCGAACGAGAGGCGGCCGCTGTCGGGATCGACGTTCACGGTCGGCTTGATCCGCAGTGAGGCGAAGACGCGCAGGCGATCGAGCGCCTTCTCGCGCCGCGACGCGATGTCCTCGTGGATAGCGCGGGCGAGCTTCTCGGCCAGCTTGCCGACCGTCGGCGTCGTCATGAGGTCGACCGAGGCCACCAGCACCCGCTTGCGCACCAGGTCCTCGGCGACGCGCCAGATGAGCGACGACTTGCCGTAGCGGCGCGGCGCGAGGATGACGACGTCCTGGCCGTTGCGGATGTCGGCCCGCAGCTCGGCGATCTCCTCCTCGCGGTCGGTGAACGCGTCGTCGAGCGCCAGCGCGCCGTAGCGGAACGGGTTCGTGTCGCCGTCGCTCGCCATCGTCGTCCTTACCTAGAACGACATTATTGCGATCTAGGTAAAAACGCTACTCAGCGTCGTCAGCCGGCAACGGCCACGACGCCTCCAGGGCCTGGCGGAGCACATCGTGCAGCCGCGCGCGCTGGGCGGGGTCGAGATGACCGAGGAGCTCGTCCTCGATCCGCGCCGCGAGGGCGTCGCCACGGGCCAGGAGCCGGCGTCCCTTGGGCGTGAGCCGCACCACCGACCGGCGGCGGTCGGCCTCGTCGCGCCGCCGCTCGGCGAGACCGTCGCGCTCGAGCTCGTCGATCACGGCGACGAGCTGCGCCGGCAGCAGGCCGCACAGGCGCGCCAGCTCGGCCTGCGAAGTGGGCGCATCGGACTGCAGCACGGCCAACGTGGTGTACTCGCGGCCGGTCAGCCCCATCTCCTCCAGCGGGCGCTCGGCCCGACGCATGATCTCGCTGCCCAGCTTGTGCATGAGCAGCGCCGGCCGCTCGGCCACGCCGCGCGGCAGCCCGCCGCCGCGGGCCGGTTCGGCGCGAGTGTCGACGGTCGCCATGCCAAGACATGATATCCGCGTTAACGATTCAGAACTTGAACGATCTCGCGGGAGCCGCTACCGTTGCGAAATCAAATCGTTCTAAATCAGAACGATTCTCGATTCGAAAGGACCGCTCCCCGTGCCCTCCTCCGATCCTCGCCGCTGGTATGCACTCGCCGTCCTCGCGCTCGCGCAGTTCATGGTCGTCCTCGACGTCACGATCGCCAACGTCGCGCTCCCCGCGATCCGCGCCGATCTCGGCTTCTCCACCGACGGCCTGCAGTGGGTCATCAACGCCTACACGCTCACGTTCGGCGGGCTGCTCCTGCTCGGCGGCCGCGCGGCCGACCTGCTCGGCCGGCGGCGCATGTTCCTCACGGGCCTGGCGCTCTTCGCGACGGCGTCGCTCGCGGGCGGGCTGGCCGGATCGCCGGGCGTGCTCGTCACTGCACGGGCGATCCAGGGCGTCGGCGCCGCGATGCTGTCCCCCGCCGCCCTCGCGATCGTGATCGTGACCTTCGCGCCCGGCCGCGAGCGCAACCTGGCCCTCGGCGTCTGGGGCGCGCTCGCCGGGCTGGGCGGGACTGTCGGCGTCGTGCTCGGCGGCCTGCTCGTCGACCAGCTGGGCTGGGAGTGGGTGTTCTTCGTCAACGTGCCGATCGCCGTGGTCGCGGCCGTCGCGACGCCGCTCCTCGTCGGGGAATCCCGCGACGCCGGGGCCCCGCGCAACTTCGACCTCGCCGGCGCGCTGCTCGCCACCCTCGGCGTCACGGCGATCGTCCTCGGCGTCATCCGCACCGACGCGGCCGGATGGGGCTCGGCCGAAGTGCTCGGGCTCTTCGGGCTCGGAGTCGCGCTCGTGGCCGGCTTCGCCGCGGTCGAAGCGCGGGCGCAGGCTCCGCTGCTTCCGCTGTCGCTGCTGCGCGCCCGTGGGCTGCCGAGCTCGGCCGTTGCGCTCGCGGTCAACGGCGGCGCATTCCTGGGCATGTTCTTCCTGACCGCGCTGTACCTCCAGAACGTGCACGGCGACAGTGCGCTCCAGGCCGGCGTGCACTTCGTGCCCATGGGCATCGCCGCGATTGTCGGCGCAGCGGCGGCCTCGAACCTCGTCACGCGCATCGGCACGAGGCCGGTGTTCGCGGCCGGATCGGCCGTCATGGCGGCCGGGCTGTACCTCCTGTCGCGAGCCGGCGCCGATGCTTCCTATGCGGCGGACCTCCTGCCCGCGTTCCTGATCATCGGCGCCGCGCTGCCGTTCATCGGCGTGCCCAACCAGATCACGGCCGTGTCGTCGGTGCCCCACGCGCTCGCGGGCGCGGCGTCGGGCACCGTGACCGCCGCCTTCCAGATCGGCGGCGCGCTCGGCCTCGCAGTCGTGACGACGCTGGCCAACTCGCGCGTGACCGATGCGATCGCCGGGGGCGCCTCGCAGCCCGAGGCGCTGACCGCCGGCTTCGAGCGCGGGCTACAGGTCGCGGTGGTGCTGGCCGTGGCGAACCTCGTGCTGGCCGTCATCGCGGCGCCGCGGTTGCGGCCCGACGCCGAGGCGGTGGTGGCCGCCGAGGCCGGCGCGTGATGGGCTAGGGCTCGGGTTCCAGGCGCCGGCCGCCGGCGAAGTCGACCGCCTCGCGAACGTAGCGGGCGAAGGCCGCGTCGCAGGTCGTGCGTGCGTCCCACGCCCACGGCGCGCCCGGCGCGACGGCGACCGCGACGTCCAGGCACCACCCGGTACCGCTGTCGTAGAGGTCGGCCAACTCGTCGACGGTGAACGGACCGCCCAGGCGGCGGCGCAGCTCGGCCTGGATGCGCGCGGTCACGCGCTCGAGCGCGGGGCGCTCATGCGGCGGGGCGTCGGCGAGGCGGCGCTCCCCCTCCCGCCACTGGTGAATCGCGATCTCGAAGCTCACTGCGCCCAGGCTAGCGAGGCGCGCGGAGCGCCCTGCGGCGTCAGGCTACGGGCCCTTGGGCAGGTGCTTGACCACGTAGGGCCGCTCGCCGGGACGGACCATCCCCAGCCGCCGAGCCTCGCGCTCGAGCGCCGACGGGTTGCGCAGCGCGGCGCGGTGCGCGCGGAGCTTCGCGTTCTCGCGCTGCAGCGCCGAGACCTCGGCCCGGCGGTGCTTGGCCTCCTGCAGCGTCGACCAGTACGACCGCGCGGGGCCGATGTAGAGGGCGAGAACGCCGAGCAGGACGGCCAGCATGGCCACCCGCGAGACCCGGTCCCAGCGGATGCCGGCGGTGCCCCCGGGCAGGACGCGGGGTCGCGCACGGAGGCGCGAAGTGGGCGCACGGCGAGACGCGCGGGCGGGACGAGCCTGAGCCATTGAAGTCGCGTTCGTGGCCTGCGCGCCTGATCCTGCCAGCGCAAGCGGATGTTCTAGGGGCGGTGCGGGAGACCGTGGCGGCGACGCCCGCGCCGCGTCTTGACGTCGGTGCCCCCGAGGATCGACACCGTCTTGACGTGCACGACGGGCGCCCCGGGCGGCGGTTCGGGCCCCTCGAGCCGCAGATCGTCGCCGCCCAGCAGCGCGAAGCTCGACAGCTCGACGTGCACCCCCTCCGGCACGATGATGTCCGAGCCGCCGAGGATCGAGATCACCGTGATGGTGACCTCGGGCGCCGCGAGGGTCGCCTCGCGCAGATCGAGGTCGGCCCCGCCGAGCACGTTGAGCACGGTCAGGCGCTCGGCCACGCGCCAGCGCCCGCTGCGGTCACCGCCCCCGAGGACGCCGAGCAGGAAGCTGGTCCCGCCGCCGCGCTCGACGTCCATCGATCGCGTGGTCGCGGGCAGGTCCGCGGTCAGCGGCTCGAGGTCGGCGAGCGTCGCCGCGGCGTAGGCGGCGTCGATGCGCTCCGTGAGCTCCTCGACCGAGAGCCGCCCGTCGGCGGCCGCCTCGCGCAGCCGCGTGACGGTCTCCTCGCGCTCGGCGTCCGACGCCCTGGTCACGAGCGGAAGGCCGAGCGTCCTGGATAGGTCGCGTCGCCGCCGAGCTGCTCCTCGATGCGCAGCAGCTGGTTGTACTTCGCCACGCGGTCCGAGCGCGACGGCGCGCCGGTCTTGATCTGCCCGCACCCGGTGGCGACCGCGAGGTCCGCGATGGTGACGTCCTCCGTCTCGCCCGAGCGATGCGACATGACCGACGTGTAGCCGGCCTCCCGCGCCATCCGCATCGCGTCGAGCGTCTCGGTCAGCGTGCCGATCTGGTTGACCTTGACGAGGATCGAGTTGGCCACGCCGGTGTCGATGCCGCGCTTGAGGCGCTCGGTGTTGGTGACGAAGATGTCGTCGCCGACCAGCTGCAGGTGCTCGCCGAGGCTGTCGGTGAGCGCCTTCCAGCCGTCCCAGTCCTCCTCCGCCATCCCGTCCTCGAGCGAGACGATCGGGTACCGAGCGACCAGCTCGGCCCAATACGCGGTCAGCTCGGCGGCGCTCAGCGTGCGCCCCTCGTGCTCGAGCACGTAGGCCCCATCGGCGTAAATCTCGCTTACGGCCGGATCGAGCGCGATGGCGACCTCGTCGCCCGGCGTGTAGCCGGCCGCCTCGATGCCCTCGATCAGCATCCGCAGCGCTTCCTCGTTGGACTTCAGGTTCGGCGCGAAGCCGCCCTCGTCGCCGACGCCGCCGCCGAGGCCGCGGTCGTGCAGCGTCTTCTTGAGCGCGTGGAAGACCTCGGCGCCCATCCGCAGCCCCTCGGCGAACGTCGGCGCTCCGACGGGGACGACCATGAACTCCTGGAAGTCGACCGAGTTGTCCGCGTGCGCGCCGCCGTTCAGCACGTTCATCATCGGCACGGGCAGGATGGTCCAGTCGCCGGCGCCCTTCGCCCCGGTGCCCGCGTAGAGCTCCCCCAGATACTGGTAGAGCGGCAGCTCGTTGTC
>DATFRW010000172.1:0-7561 GCA_035262945.1 Solirubrobacteraceae bacterium | reverse complement strand
GTCTGCGCGCGGATCGGCGCGCTCGCCGAGCCCGGCGAGATCCTCGTCTCGCGCACGGTCACCGATCTGGTCGCGGGATCCGAGCTGCGGTTCGCGCGGCGCGACCGCGCGCTCGACGGTCTCGACCTCCTCGCAGTGGCGTAACCGCTACCGAGCGTTTACCGGGCCCCTACCGGCGGCGAACCGCGGTCGCGTCTCCTTGCACCGCACAGCAACCCAACCGGAAGGACGTCATGACCGAAATCGCCGAGAAGATCCGCAACGGGGTGAACACCGAGCAGATGTTCGGCACCCTCGATGCGATCAAGGCGCAGCCCGAATTGGCGCGGTTCCAGTTCCGCGCGACCAACCGCTGGATCGGTGGCGCGCACAACCGGTCGACCATCAAGGGCTTCTGGGGCGCGGGCCAGGAGGACACCTCCCGCGAGCAGGCGTTCACCATCGACGCCGGCGAGCCCGCGGTCCTGCTCGGGTTCGACACCGGCGCGAACCCTGCCGAGTACCTGCTCCACGCGCTCGCCGCGTGCCTGACCACGTCGCTGGTCTACGTCGCGGCGGCGCGCGGCGTCCGCCTCACCGAGGTCGAGTCGACTCTCGAGGGCGACATGGACGTCCGCGGTTGTCTCGGGCTCGACGACGACTACCGCAACGGCTTCGAGCGCATCCGCGTCTCGTTCAAGGTCTCCGGCGACGCGCCAGAGGAGAAGCTGCGCGAGGTCGTCGCGCGTGCCCAGAAGCGCTCCGCGGTCTACGACATGGTGACCAACGGCGTGCCGGTGGAGCTCGAGGTGGCACCGTGCTCTGTGAGCTGACGGCCACGACCGATCCGGGGCGGCGTCTCGCCGCCCTGGCCGGGGACCTCGCGCAGGAGCTGGCGTCGAACGCCGCTCAGCACGATCGCGACGGCACCTACCCGCACGAGAGCGTGCGGGCGGTGAAGGCGAGCGGCTACTACGCGGCGCCGGTGCCGCAACGGCTGGGCGGCTTCGGCGTGCGCTCGACGCGCGACCTCATCGTCGCCTCGACGCGCCTGGCGCAGGGCGACGCCTCGGTGGCCATCGGGGTGAACATGCACTTCGCGGTGCTCGGGAACATCGCCCGCCTGTGGCGGCGCGCCGACGCCGCGGGTGACGCCCGCCGCGCCAAGGCGCTCGCCGGCCCGCTCGTCGCGGTGGCGCGCGAGGGCATGGTCATCGCCGCCGCCGTCAGCGAGCCGGGCCAGGACATCACCCGGCCCGGCACGAAGGCGACGCCGACGGAGCGCGGCTGGCGGATCGACGGGCGCAAGATCTTCTGCACCGGGTCGCCCTCTGCCACTGTCCTCTATGCGTCCGTGTCGTACGTCGACCGCGACGGAACGGAGCGCTACGCGTACGCGCCGGTGCCGGTCGACGCGCCCGGCGTCGTGCTGCACGACGACTGGGACGCGCTGGGGATGCGCGGCTCGGGCAGCCAATCGGTCTCGTTCGAGGGCGTCGAGCTGCCGGCGCCGGCGATCCGCGGCGGCTTCCCGGCCGGCGACGCCAGCGGCTACATGGAGCGCAACCTGGCCGCCGGGCTGTTTCACGCCTCGGCGTCGCTGGGAATCGCCGAGGGCGCGAACCGTGACGCCAACGCGGCGCTCGCGCGGCGCGGCGAGCCCGATGCGCGGGCACGGACGCTGGTCAGCGAGAACGCGGTCGACCTCGTCGCTGCACGCGCCTGCCTGTCGCGCACCGCCGAGCTCCTCGACGACGAGGCGGACGGCGACTGCGACGTCCAGGCGCTGTTCGCCGAGGCGCAGGCCGCGAAGCTGTTCGTCAACGACGCCGCATCGCGGGTCGTCGACCGCGCCCTGATTCTCTCGGGCGGGAGCGGCTATCTCAGCGCCAGCCCGCTCGCGCGCGCGTACCGCGACGTGAAGGCCGCCGCGTTCATGCACCCGCTCGGCGCCAACCGCGCCTACGAGTTCCTGGCCGACGTCTCGCTGGGGCGCGAGGCCGCGCTGCACTAACGGCCGAAGCGCCGCAGCCGCAGCGCGTTGCCGACGACCGACACGCTCGAGAACGCCATGGCGGCGCTCGCGACGATCGGGTTCAGCAGGCCGATGGCGGCCAGCGGGATCGCCGCGACGTTGTAGCCGAACGCCCACACGAGGTTCTGCTTGATCGTGCGCAGCGTCGCGCGCGAGAGCCGGATGGCATCAGCGGCGGCGCGCAGGTCGCCGCTGATGAGCGTCAGGTCGGACGCCTCGATAGCGACGTCGGTGCCGGTGCCGATCGCCAGGCCGAGGTCGGCCTGCGCGAGCGCGGGCGCGTCGTTGACGCCGTCGCCCACCATCGCCACGACACGGCCGTCGGCCTGCAACCGCCGCACGACGTCGGCCTTCTCGGAGGGCAGGACCTCGGCGATGACCTCGTCGATGCCAACCTCCGCCGCGACCGCGCGCGCCGTCGTTGCGTTGTCGCCGGTCAGCAGCACCGGTCGCAGCCCGAGCTCGCGCAGCGACGCGACGGCCTCGGCCGACGTCGGCTTCACGGTGTCGGCCACGACGAACACCGCCGCGGCGCGCCCGTCCCAGCCGGCGGCGACCGCCGTGCGGCCCTGGGCCTCGGCGGCCGCGCGGGCCGCCTCGAGCTCCGCGGAGAGATGCATCGCCCAGTCGGCGAGGAGCGCGGGGCGGCCGACCACCACCGCGTGGCCGTCAACGACGCCCTCGACGCCGAGGCCCTCGCGGTTGGCGAACCCCTCGATGGGCGGCAGCGGGCCGTCAGCGGCAGCGGCGATCGCGCGGGCGATCGGATGCTCGGAAGCATGCTCCAGCGCCCCGGCCAGCCGCAGCGCCTCGGCGCGGTCGACGCCGTCCGCGACGACGACGTCGACGAGCGTCATCTGGCCGATGGTCACGGTGCCGGTCTTGTCGAGCACGATGGTGTCCACGCGGCGCGTGGACTCGAGCGCCTCCGGGCCCTTGATGAGCAGCCCGAGCTGCGCGCCGCGGCCGGTGCCGACCATGAGCGCGGTGGGCGTCGCCAGGCCGAGCGCGCACGGGCAGGCGATGATGAGGACGGCGACGGCCGCGGTGAAGGCGAATGCCGCGCCAGCGCCGTTGCCCAGCCAGAAGCCGAGCGTCGCGACGGCCAGCCCGATGACGACGGGCACGAAGACGCCGGACACGCGGTCGGCGAGCCGTTGGACCGGCGCCTTGCCGGTCTGCGCGTCCCGCACGAGCTTGGCGATCTGCGCGAGGGCGGTGTCCGAGCCGACCTTCGTCGCGCGGACGACGAGCCGTCCGCCGGCGTTGACGGTCGCGCCGGCGACCTCGGAGCCCGGCCCGACCTCGACCGGGACCGACTCGCCGGTGAGCATGCTCATGTCGACCGCCGACGAGCCCTCCTCGACGATGCCGTCGGTGGCGACCTTCTCTCCCGGTCGGACGACGAAGCGCTGGCCGACCGCGAGCTGCTCGACGGGGACGCGGCGCTCGGCGCCGTCGTCATCGAGGATCGCGACGTCCTTGGCCCCGAGGTGCAGGAGCGCCTCGAGCGCGGCGCCGGCGCGGCCCTTCGCCCGCGCCTCGAAGTAGCGCCCGGCGAGGACGAGCGTCGTCACCACCGACGCGGTCTCCAGGTAGATCTCGTCGGCACCTCCACCGCGCTGCGGCACGAGGTCGAAGCTCATGCGCATCTCGTTCATGCCGGCGTCGCCGACGAAGAGCGCGTACACGGACCACAGCCAGGCCGCGAGCGTCCCGAGGCTCACGAGCGTGTCCATCGTCGCCGTGCCGTGCTTGAGGTTCAGCCACGCCGCGCGGTGAAACGGCCAGGCGCCCCACAGCACGACCGGGGTGGCGAGGTTCAGCGACAGCCACTGCCAGTTGTCGAACTGCAGCGCGGGGATCATCGCGAGCAAGAGCGTCGGGATCGACAGCAGCACCGCGACGATGAGGCGGCGCCGGAGCGGCGCGGTCTCGTCCTCGTCCTCGTCGGTTGTCGGCGCTGACGGCAGCTTCGCCGCGTAGCCCGCCGCCTCGACCGTGGCGACGAGGTCCTCGGGCGCGACCGTGGCCGGGTCGAACTCGACGCGGGCCTGCTCGGTGGCGTAGTTGACCGTCGCGCTGACGCCGTCCAGCTTGTTGAGCTTGCGCTCGATGCGGTTGGCGCACGACGCGCAGGTCATGCCCGTGATCGGGAGCTCGAGCGTGTCGGCGCTCATCGCGTGACCTCCTCGGTGAACGCGGCGGTGTGCACGCGGCCGTCGGTCTTGAACTGCAGGAAGAGGCGGTAGCGACCGGGGGTCGGGAACGTGGCCATGAAGCGCAGCCGATCCTCGTCGGGGTGCACATGCAGGAAGGCGAGGTCGCCCTCCCGGAGCGCGACGAGGTGACCGCGCGCGCCGAGGTACTGCTCCACGTGCACCGGCTTGCCACCGCGCGTGACGACGAACCCGAGTCCGCCGTCCGTTCGCGTGACGCGCATGCCGTCGACCTCGACGCTCCCGGCCGGCCGGGGCAGTGGGCGCGCCCGGACGGTACCGTCGACGGTCAGGTCGCCGGCGAGCGTGTGCGGCTTGCCGCCGACGGAGAAGTCGGCGAAGACGCGGTAGGCGCCGGCGTCGCGCAGCGTCGCGGGCACGGTCCACTCGCCCGCGGCGTTCGCGGTCGGGTGCAGGTGCTGGAACCCGGTCATGTCGCGGCGCACGACGATGAGGTGCATCCGCTTGGTGTGCTCGACGTCGAAGTCGCGGACGGTGCGGCCACTGCGGTCGACGATCCGGAACGCCAAGGCGAACCGCTCACCGCGAGGCGCGGTGGTGCGCGCGAGCTTGAGGGTGAGGCCGCCCTCGCTGACCGCGAGCCCGCGGACCGGCTTGGCCGCCCGCTCGCCGTGCCCGCCGTCCATCGCCGTCATGCCCTCGGGCTCCGCGGCCTTCTTCTCGTGGAGGGGGTCGACGGCGCCACCGGCGAGGGCGGCGCCGCCGAACAGGATCGCGAGCCCGGCAGCGAATCCGGCGAGCTTCGCGGCGACGCTCATACCGCCACCGCGTCGTAGCCGGCCTCGTCGACGGCGGCAGCGACGGCCGCGGCGTCGACATCGGTGCCGCGCACGCGCACGAGCTTGGTGTCGAGGTCGACCTCAACGCCGGTGACGCCCGGCACGCGCGCGACCTCGTCGGTCACGGCGACCGTGCAGTGCTCGCAGGTCATGCCGGCGACGAGATAGGCAGCTTCGCTCTCGGATACACCTGGGGGGTACGCGCTCATGCGCGCAATATACACCGAGGGGGTATGCGAGCAAGCCGCGCGTGTCGAGCCTCACACGCCGCGTTTACTCGTAGCCGGTGAACGGCTCGGTCTCGAAGCGCGTGCCTTTCGAGCGATCCTCGAAGACGTGGGTGATGCGCACGGCGGGGTCGACGTTCTCGACCCGGGTCTCGACCAGCTCGAGGTCGGGGTTGTCCCCCAGGCCCAGGGCGTTCAGACGGTCGGCCTCGGCCCGGGCAACGTCACCGGGCGTGGGAGGACTCTCGGGGTAGGCGTCCTCGTGATGCCGGATGAGCGTCTGCCAGTGCTCGTCGCCCGCCCGTTCGATCGAGTCTCGAATCTGTCCGCGGGTGAATGCCATGGTTCAGCCTCCTCGACATCACGGTCGTGGCGTGAACGCCACCTCCTGGTCCGCTCCAGGTTGCACGACGATCGCGGTTGACGCGGGCACCTCGCGCCAGAGCCCGGGAAGTTCCTCAAGCGGCTCCGAGACGACCGCGCGGTCCTCCGCCGAGAAGCGCTGGATGCGCTCGTTCTCCGGATGCAGCAGCTGCACGTCGCGCGCGTCGTTGCTCACGTACAGCGAGTTCGGCTTCGACGCGCTGGCGTATCGCACCGCGTACAGCCGTTCGCCATCGCTCACCCCCAGCGTCATCTGCACCGCATCCTCGATGCCGAACCGCTGCGCGGTGGCCTCGACGAACCCGGCCATCCGCTCGAGCGCCGGCAGCGCGTCATCGTCGAGCCCGAAGGTGAGCGCGAGATAGAACAACAGCTCGGAGTCGGTCGTGCCCTCGATGGCTGCGAAGTAGCGTGGGTCCACGGCCAGCAACAGGTCACGGCGAAGGCGCGCATAGTCCCGGACGAAGCCGTTGTGCACGAACAGCCAGCGGCCCCAGCGGAACGGGTGGCAGTTGGTCTCCTGCACCGGCGTCCCGGTCGACGCACGGACGTGGGCGAGGAACAGCGGTGACTCGATCTGCGCCGCCAGCTCCTGGAGGTTGCGATTGCTCCAGGCCGGCGAGATGCTGCGGTAGACGCCGGGCGTCTCGCTCGTCCCGTACCAGCCGAGCCCGAAGCCGTCGGCGTTGGTCAGGTGCGACGTCTGGCGCGCGGATCGGCTCTGCTCGATGAGCGAGTGCGTCGTGTTGTAGACGAGCTCCTCGAGCCGCAGCGGACTGCCGAAGTACCCGACCCAGCGGCACATGCGCCTTCATCAAACCAGGACCGTGCCCGCTCAGGTAGTTGTTCCGGTCGCATGATCTACGTGGCCGCCGGTCTCGTCGTCGCAGCGCTGGTCGCGATGGCCTCCGGCCGGGTCGACCCGCTGCTCGCGCTCCTGGTCACACTGATCCTCGCCGGGATCCTGGGGATCGCGCCGGCGGATCAGCTCGCGTCCAGCGTCAGCAACGCCGGCGTGATCACGGTCGCGGCGATGCTCGTGATTGCCAAGGGCATCGTGCAAACCGGCCTCGTGTCGCGCGCGACGTGGTCGCTGCTGGCGTCGACCACCACAGCGCAGCAGGTGTTCCGCCGGCTCTCGCTTCCCATCGGCGTCGCGTCGGCGCTGATCAACACGACGCCGCTCGTGGCGCTCCTGATCCCCGCGACGCGGCAGCTCGAGCAGACCAAGCGCATCCCCGCCCGCGAGGTGCTGCTGCCGATCGCCCACGTGACGACGCTGGCGGGATCGGTGACGCTGATCGGTACAAGCTCGAACCTGGTGATTGCCGGGATCGCCGGCAAGGGCGGCGTGGACATGGAGATGTTCTCGTTTGCCGCCGTGGCGCTGCCGGTCGCACTGGTCGGCGCCGTCGTCGTCTACTTGACGAGCCCGCGCCTCCTGCGCGGCGCGGTGGACACCGCGGCGCGCAGCAAGGACTGGCGCGTCGAGATCCCGGTCACCGCGCCGGCGCGGGCCCAGAACCGCCGCGCGGCGACGCTGGGGATCTACAAGACCCGGGAGTACGAGCTCGTCGGCATCCAGCGCTGGGGAACGATGGTCGACCCCGAGGAGCCGATCGAGGCCGGCGACCTGCTCGTGTTCGCCGCCACCGAGGAGGGGATCGAGGCGATCTGGCGGACGCCGCTGTTCGGCATGTCGGCGCAGCGGCTCTACGCCGTCAGTGTCAGCGCCGGCGAACCCGTCGCGCTGCACGACTTCGAGCGCGACGGCTCGCTGCGGATCATCGCCGCCCGCAGCGACCACTCGCTCCACGAGACCGACTTGAACCCCGGCGAGACCTGTTACGTCACCGGCAAGAGCGCGGAGGCGGTCGCGAGCAACCCGGCGGTGGCCCTGTGGCAGCCCGTGACGAG
>DATFRW010000171.1:0-10047 GCA_035262945.1 Solirubrobacteraceae bacterium | reverse complement strand
GCGATGAGCTGCAGCAGCCGGTACTGGGCGTGGTTGGTGTCCTGGTACTCGTCGACGAGGACGTGGCGGAACGAGGCGGCGTAGCGGGCGCGGACCTCGGGGAAGAGCTCGAGGACGTTGACCGTGCGGAAGAGCAGGTCGTCGAAATCCATCGCGTTCATGCGGTGCAGCTCGCGCTCGTAGAGCTCGTAGACGTCGGCGACGGTCTGCTCGAAGAACGTGTCGACCTGCTGGCGGTAGGCGTCGGCGTCGCGCAGCCAGTTCTTCGCCGCCGAGATCTGCGAGCCGATCGCCGCGGGAGTGAACCGCTTGGGGTCGATGCCGAGCTCGTCGATGCAGCGCTTGATCAGGCGGCGGGAGTCGGCCTGGTCGTAGATCGTGTACGCGCGGGTGTAGCCGAGGCGCGGCGCCTCGGCGCGCAGGATCCGCGCGCACGCCGCGTGGAAGGTCATCACCCACATGCCGCGGGTCGAGTGGCCGAGCAGCAGCTCGACGCGCTCGCGCATCTCCTGCGCGGCCTTGTTGGTGAACGTGATGGCCAGGAGCTCGCCGGAACGCGCGCGGCCGGTCTGCACGAGCCAGGCGATGCGGTGGGTGAGCACGCGCGTCTTGCCCGAGCCGGCGCCGGCGAGGATCAGCAGCGGGCCCTCGCCGTGGGTGACCGCCTCGCGCTGGGGCGGGTTGAGGCCCTCGAGCAGGGCCTCGATGCGCTCGTCGGTGGCGGAGTCGGGCAAGACGGCTGAGCATACGACGCAGTCCGGAGCGAGCCGCTCGCCTCCGCTCGGCGTGCGCCCGGCGGCCGACGCATGCCGTATGTCGCACAAACACCACCGGACGACAGCCGATTCCCACCGCCTGCCGCAACGTTTACCCGACCGGCAGGAATCACGCGAGTCTCGCCGCCATGCGCGGCAGGGATGCCCTGTGCATGGCCATCACGACGGCGCTGGTCGCGCTTGCCGCGACGCCCGCCGCCGCGCTGGCCGCTACCTGTGCCCACCGCGACGATCCGGCATCCAGCCTGTCACTGCAGGACCGGCGTGCCGCGCTGCTCTGCGTCGTCGACGCCGAGCGTGCGGCGCGCGGCCTGCCGGTCGTCCGCGAGAACGCCCAGCTCTCCAGAGCCGCCCAGAAGCACGCCGCCGACATGGTCGCTCGCCAGTTCTTCGCCCACGTCACGCCCGGCGGCGCGACGCTGAGCGATCGCGTGCGCGCGACCGGCTACCTGCGCGGCCGCCGCGACTGGGGCCTCGGCGAAGCGCTCGCCTGGGCGCAGGTCCCGCTCGACAGCCCAGCGAGCCTCGTGACCGCCTGGCTCAACAGCCCGCCCCACCGCGCGATCCTGCTGGGCCGCCGTTACCGCGACGTCGGCATCGGCGTGGTGCCCGGGTTGACGCAGGTGTCGACGCTGCCCGGGGCGACCGCCGTGCTCGACTTCGGCTTCCGCTCAGCCTCCACTACGGTGGCGCGATGGCGCTCTGCGACAGCGTGCGCGCGCACGGCGCGCAGATCGCGGCAGCCGCGCGATCGGTGCGCATCGACCTCGACGCGCTCGACGCGCTTGCTCCGGGCGACCCACCTGAGCTCGACCGGCAGCGCCACTACCTAGAGGGGCGCCAGGACGACGTCGCGTCCTACCTGCTCGTCCTCGATGCGATCAACTTCGGCTCGGGCTGGTTTCCCACGCTGCACAAGCGCCCGCGCTCGTCGGGGTACTTCACCGTCGCCTGGGGCCTGGCCGACCGCTGGCGCGCCGGGGCCGGCTGGACGAACGCGCAGCTGCGCGCGATGCGTGCGGAGAAGGTCGCCGACACCTTCGGCCAGCCGCGCGACCACGAGCTCATGGCGCTCTACGCCCAGGCGCTGCGCGAGCTCGGCGGCTTCCTCGGCGACCGCCACGCGCTCGACGTCGTCGCCGAGGCGGGCGGCTCGGCGCAACGGCTTGCGGAGATCCTGGCCGGCGGCATGACCATGTGGCAGGACACCGGCTTCTACAAGCGCGCGCAGATCGCGCCGAGCGACCTGGCCCTCGGCGGCGTGGCCGAGTTCGGCGACCTCGACGCGCTGACGATCTTCGCCGACAACCTCGTCCCACACGTCCTGCGTTGCGAAGGCGTCCTCGTCTACGACGAGCGGCTCGCCGCCCACATCGACGCCGGGCGCCCGCTGCGCCCAGGCCCCCAGGAGCGCGAGATCCGCGGCTGCGCGGTGCACGCCTGCGCGCTCATCGCCCAGCGAACGGGCATGAGCGAGCGCGACATCGACAACGCGCTCTGGTACCGCGGGCAGCGCGCGGAGTACAAAGCCCGCCCACGCCACCGCTGCCGCACGGTGTACTACTGACGCCATGACGGTCGAGATCCGCGAGATCGGCCCGACTGACCAGGACGCTGTGCTGGCCGCGGGGCCGCTGTTCGACGACCCGCCGGACCGGGACGCCACCGAGCGGTTCCTCGCCGAGCCGACCCATCACCTGCTGATCGCCTACGACGCCGACGGCGATCCGGTCGGGTTCGTGTCGGGCGTCGAGACGACCCATCCGGACAAGGGCACCGAGATGTTCCTGTACGAGCTGGGCGTCGACGAGGCGGCGCGGCGCCGCGGGGTCGGGTGCGGCCTCGTCAATGCGCTCGCCGCCGTCGCCCGCGACCGCGGCTGCTACGGCATGTGGACGGGCACCGAGCCCGACAACATCGCCGCGCGCAGGACCTACGAGCGGGCCGGCGCCCGCGCGACGCCGGCCCACCTGATCCTCGAATGGAGCTTCAGCCGCTCCGCTTGAGCTTGCCGTTGCGCTTGGCGTAGCGCTCGCCGGCGCGGAAGACGGCGAGGCCGAGCGGGATCGAAACCACGCCGATGATCATGAGCGGCCACAGGTCGCCCCATACCGCGCCCAGGCCGGCGCCGTCGAGCACGGCCGCGCGGATGCCCTCCAGCGCATAGGTCGCCGGCGAGATCGTCGCGATCGCCTGCATCCACCCCGGCATCACGTCGACCGGGTAGTAGACGCCCGAGACGACGAGCAGCATGCCCTGGGCGATGAACCCGAGCTGGGCGCCCTTCTCCGGCGAGGTCAGCGGGAGGATCGCCGTCATCATCCCGATGCCCACGAACGACACCGACGCGACGGCGAGCAGCACGAGCGCCGCGCCGAAGTCGGCCTGCGGGAAGGCCAGCCCGAAGAACAGCGCGACGGCCGCGAACAGGGCCGCGGTGCGCACCACGCCGTAGAGCACCGCGAACGTGCCGACGCCGAGCAGGTGCACCCAGCGCGACAGCGGGGCCATGAACGTGTACTCGATGGTCCCCTCCCAGCGCTCCCACGCGACGGTCTCAGTGAGGATCTCGAACACGATCCCCAGGTAGGACCAGATCACGGCACCGATCAGCAGGCTCGCGGTCTCGCGCTCCACGTTGAGCTGCCCGCCGCCGGCCTCGACGCCCTTCGCGATGAAGACGATCGTCAGCGTGTTGGCGACCGTCCAGATGAAGAACGCGAGCTCCCACCAGCCGTAGCGCTTAACGAGGTAGGCGTTGCGCTCGACGACGCCGAGGAGCGCGATGCTCTGGGCGCGCATTACGCCGCCTCCTCTTCTTCGTCGTCGTCCTCGAGCGCGCGGCCGGTCGCCGCGAGGAACGCATCCTCGAGCGTCGCGGCGCCATAGCGGCGGCGCAGCACGGCCGGCTCTTCGAGGGCGAGCAGGCGCCCGCCGTCGAGGATCCCGACGCGCGCCGCGAGCTGCTCGGCCTCGACCATGTCGTGCGTGCAGAGCAACGTGGTCGTGTCGTGCTCGCGGCCGACCGTGCGGATGTAGTCCTGCACCTCGCGCTTGGAGCGCGGGTCAAGGCCGGTGGTCGGCTCGTCGAGCAGCAGCAGCGTCGGCGACGTCAGCAGCGCCCGCGCGAGCGCGACCTTCTGCTGCATCCCGCGCGACAGGTCCTCCATGGGCGCCCGCGACCGGCGCAGCGGGAAGCCGACCGACTCGAGGATCTCCGGGATCAGGCGGCGCGTCTCGCTGGGGCTCTGACCGTAGAAGCGGGCCGCGTAGGAGAGGTTCTCGCGCGCCGACAGGCGCTTGAAGAACGACGCCTCGACCGACACGCGGTTGACCAGCCGGCGCACCGACCGCGCGTCGCGGAGGACGTCGTGGCCGAAGACGTGCGCGCTGCCGCCGTCGTGCAGCAGGAGCGTCGAGAGGATGCGGACGAGGGTGCTCTTGCCCGAACCGTTTTGGCCGAGGATCGCGACGCACTCGCCGCGAGCGATCGTGAACGTGATGCCATCGAGCGCGGCGACGCGGGTACGCCGGCGCCCCTGACGGCGGGTGAACTCCTTGCGGAGATCGAAGACTTCGACTGCAGACACTGGTGTTGCTCCTCATAAGACGAAAACCGGACAGGGGCGTGGGTCCGAGGCGGTGCTCGGCCTCGGCGGCTAAAGCGTCACGGTCGAAGGAGGAACAACGCGCCAGCCACCGTACCACCGGGCACGGCGGCTGGCGAGAGGTGATTCAGTCGACGAGCTCGAGGAACTGCCAGCGCTTGTCGTCCGCAAGGCCGGCGAGCTTGCGGCCCACCGTCTGCATGATCGGCGGCGACGGGATGACGTGCTGCGTGCCCGCGTGCATGTCGCGGAAGTAGCGCTGGATCGTGCCCGCGCGCAGGCCGGTCGTGCCGCTGGCGGCGTAGACGAAGCGCGACACCTCGTGCGCCGCCTTCGTCACGTGGATCGTGGCAAGGCGGATGGCGGTGTTCTGGTCGACCGACAGCGAGTCCCCGCGCTCGAGCGTCGCGGTCGCGTCGCCCCAGGTCTCGAACACCAGCGCACGGGCCGCGCGGTAGACGCCCTCGGCCTGGCCGTAGCCCTCAAGGAAGCTCGCGTTGTCGGCCTGCGCGCCCGGGCGCCCTGCCTTGGACTGCACGAGCTTGCGCAGCTCGGCGAGCATGCGCCGGCCGACGCCGAGCGCCCACCCGGAGTGGCAGATGCCCGCGATGTTGATGATCCCGAGGTGGTAGAGGTTCCCGCCGCGCAGCGGGGTCTCGGTCACCGCGAAGTGCGAGAAGTACTCGGGGACGAAGACCCCGTCGATCTCGTAGTCGATGCTGCCGGTGGCCCGCAGGCCCATGACGTCCCAGTTGTCGATGAGCGTCGCCTGATCGACCGGCAGCACGAAGATGCGCGGCTCGCCGGTGCCCTCGACGATGCCGAGCGTGTGGATGAAGCCGGAGTGCTTGATGCCGGAGGCGAAGCTCCACGAGCCGCTGAGCACGTGGCCGCCGTCGGCCGGGACCGCGGTGCCCGGGCGCGTGCCCTGCCCGGCGATGACCGGGAAGCGCTCGCCGCCGAAGATCTGGTCGACCGCCTCGTCGCCCAGGTAGGCGGCGCCGGTGCCGATGGCCAGCGACGCGGCCATCGTGACCCAGCCCGCCGACGCGTCGCCGTAGCTGAGCTCGTCGATCACCTTCAGCGAGCTGATCGGATCGAGCTCCGAGCCCCCGAGGTCCCGCGGGACCCACATGCCGAAGATGCGGTTCTCGTGCAGCGCGTCGACGACCTCGTCCGACAGCCTGCCGTTCTTGTCCCCCCAGTCCGCCTGCTCGTCGAGCAGCGGGCTCACGCTGCGCGCGCGGTCGAGCAGGTCCGGGGTCGTCGTCGTTTCCGTCATCCGTTGTCTCCTCCAGTGAGAGTGGTCAGCGCCAGGCGGCGAATGTGCAAATTATCCGTTCCGCTACCCGCCCGCGGGATTTCGTCCCTGCGCGGGGCGCAGCGGCCGCACCTCGGCGGCCGGCTCGGCCTCGTGGCCGGCGATCTCCGCCACGCTGCGCTCGAGAGCCTCGATCCGCCCGGCCAGGGCCTTGATCGCGTCGGCGACCGGGTCGGGCAGGTGGATCCAGTCCGCGTCGGGCCCCTCGACCTTGCGCCCGTCGACCCGGACGACGTGGCCCGGGTTGCCCACGACGGTCGAGTTGGCCGGCACGTCGGTGATGACCACCGAGTTGGCGCCGATCTTCGCCCCGTGGCCGATGGTGATCGGGCCGAGAAGCTTCGCGCCCGAGCCGATCGTGACGTTGTCCTCGACGGTCGGGTGGCGCTTGCCGGTGGCGAACCCGGTGCCGCCGAGCGTCACGCCCTGGTAGAGCGTCACGTCGTCGCCGATCTCGGCGGTCTCCCCGACCACGACGCCGGTGCCGTGGTCGATGAACAGCCCGGCGCCGATCCGCGCGGCCGGATGGATCTCGATGTTCGTGACCGAGCGGGTGAGCGTGGCGAACACGCGCGGCGCGAGCGGGACGCCGGCGTCGTGCATCGCGTGGAGCACGCGATGGGCCAGGAGCGCGTGCACGCCCGGCCAGCTCGTGAGGACTTCGAGCGACGAGACGCCGCGCGCGGCGGGGTCGCGTTCGTGCACGGCGGCGATGTCGCGGCGGATCTCGCCGGCGACCCTGCGCAACGTGCCGAGCCCGAGCATGGCCGTACGATAGCCGGGTGCGGTTTCTCATCCTGCACGGTTGGCAAGGTTCGGGACCCGAACACTGGCAGACGTGGCTCGCGGGGCGGCTGCGCGCGGCGGGGCACCACGTCCAGTACCCACAGCTGCCGGCCTGCGACGAGCCGTGCCCGGACCGCTGGGGCATGGCGTTTCGCTCCGAGCTTGGCCGGCTCGCGGCGCGACAGGACGACGAGCGCGTCGTCGTCGCGCATTCGCTGGGCTGCGTGCTCTGGCTGCGCGAGGCGGCGAACGTCGCGCCGTCGCGGCGCGTGGATCGGGTAGCGCTCGTCGCGCCGCCGTGCCCCGGCGCGTCGGTGCCGGAGCTCGCGAAGTTCTATCCCACGGGCGCGGAGCGCGAGGCGGTCGCGCTCGCCGCAGGCGACACGCGCCTGGTGTGCAGCGACGACGACCCGTACTGCCCGGGCGAGAACGCCGCGCGCTACTGGGCAACTCCGCTCGCGCTCACCGTCGAGGTGCTGCCGGGCGCCGGCCACATCAATGTCGAGGCCGGCTACGGGCCGTGGCCAGCGATGGAGGCGTGGTGCCTCGGCGAGCGCGATGCGCTCGCAGCTCAGCCAGCGGCGGCCTGATCGCGCGGAGCGAAGAACGGCAGCGAGATGTAGCGCTCGCCCGAGTCGGGCAGGACGGTGACGATGCGTGCGCCGCGCGACTCGGGCCGCTGGGCGATCTCGAGCGCGGCGAACAGCGCCGCACCGCACGACACGCCTGCGAGAACCCCTTCGCGGGCGGCCGCGAGATGGGCCGTCGCGATCGCGTCGTCGTCGGAGACGGTCATGATCTCGTCGAGGATCTCGATGTCCAGGACGGCAGGGACGAAGCCCGCGCCGATGCCCTGGATGCGGTGCGGGCCGGGCGCGCCGCCGGAGAGGACGGCCGACGACTGCGGCTCGACGCCGATCACCTTGGCCTTGGGGTTGTGGGCCTTCAGCGCCTCTCCGACGCCGGTGATCGTCCCGCCGGTCCCGACACCGGCGACGAAGACGTCGACCTTGCCGTCGAGCGCGTCGAGGATCTCGGGTCCGGTGCCGGTGCGGTGCGCCTCGGGGTTGGCCGGGTTGGAGAACTGATCGGGCAGGAAGACGTCGTCGTCGTGGGCGGCGGCGCGCGCGGCGTCGACCGCCTCGTTCATCCCGCCCATCGATTCGACGATCTCGACCCGCGCGCCGTAGAGCCGCAGCAGCGCCTCGCGCTCGCGGCTCATGCCCTGCGGCAGGAAGATCGTGAGGTCGTAGCCCTTGGCCGCGCAGCAGAAGGCGAGCGCAATGCCGGTGTTGCCCGACGTCGCCTCGACGATCGTCGTGCGCCCCGGCTCGATCAGGCCCTCGCGCTCGGCGGCATCGAGCATCGCGACGCCGATGCGGTCCTTCACCGAGCCGCCCGGGTTGAACGCCTCGAGCTTGCCGTAGAGCTCGACGTCGACGCCGTCGGGGACCAGTCGCGCGAGCCGGAGCATCGGGGTGTTGCCGACGTGGTCGGCGATGTTGGCCGGGATGTGGGGCATGCGCTGGCTGGCGTGAGCGTACCGACGACTACGCTGGCGAGGTGACTGAGCGCATCGTGCTCGAGCCCGAGGAGATCGCCGGCCTCATCCGTGGCGCGCGCCTGCTCGAGCTGCGCGTCGACACACCCGCCGACGTGCGCGCGAACCTGCTGGCGACGGCGACGACCGCGATGGACGCGCTCTGCGGGCTGAGCGATCGCGAGGGAACCGGCGCCGTCTGGGACGTCCTGGCCATGCTCGAGCACCGCGAGCTGCTCGCCTTTTCGACGCTGATGGCGTCGGAGCTCAGCGAGACGTCGTTCTCCGGGCGCGACGTCGGCTGACGCGCTCGAGAATTTCTTCAACAGATCTTCGAGCGCGCTGGTTCATTGGCGGCCATCTTGGCTCGCCTCGTCCTCCTCGCCGCTCCTCTCGCCGCCCTCGCCGTCGCCGGATGCGGCGGCGGGAGCTCCGGTTCGAGCGCGTCCACCGTCAGCGCGCGGCAGCGCCCCGCACGCCCGGGCCGCTTCCTCAGTGACCCGAAGGTGCGCGCATGCCTTCAGAAGCAGGGCGTCACCTTCCCGAACCGCCCGCGCTCAAACGGCCAGCCGCCGTCCAACGGGCAGCGCCCGAACCGTGATCGCCGAAACTCCGCGCAGTTCGAGAAGCTGCGCGCGGCGCTGCAGAAGTGCGGGGTGACGTTCCCGAACCGCGGCGCGCCTCCGCCCTCCCCGCAGGGCACCACGTCGACCAGCGCGAGCTGAGGTCATGCGCCGCCCACCGCTCACCACCATCGCGCTCGGGATCCTCGCCGCGGCCGCGATCGTCGTCGCCGTGCTCGTCGTGGGCGGGTCGCCCGCGGCGTCGAGCACGCGCGAGCGGACCGTCACCGTCGCCCGCGGCGTGGTCCAGTCCACGGTCTCGGGCAGCGGCAACCTCGCCCCCGCCAACCAGTCCGAGGTCGACTTCGGCACGAGCGGGACGGTCACGAAGATCTACGTGCACGAGGGCGAGCACGTCGGCGATGACGAGGTGCTCGCGAAGATCGACGACAGCTCCGCCAAGGTCGACCTCGCCCAGGCCCAGGCCGATCTGCAGTCCGCGCAGGACACGCTGGACCAGGCGCAGACGGCAGCGTCGACGACAACGACGACGACAACCAAGGCCTCCAGCTCGAACGCCTCGAGCGGCGCGTCATCCGGCAGTGGCTCGCAGAGCACGATGAGCGTGGCCGCCGCCCAGGCCAACGTCGACAGCGCCGAGCTCAATGTGACGAAGGCCGAGAACGAGGTCGCAGCAACCACACTGCGTGCGCCGATGACGGGGACGATCGCCACGATCACCGGCGAGGTCGGCTCGACGGTCGGAAGCGGCTCGTCATCGTCGTCGTCGTCCTCTTCGAGCGGCTCAAGCGGCGCGAGCGTCGCCGGAGCCCTCGGTGGCGGCGGCGGGAGCTCGAGCTCGAGCGACTCCTCGGGGTCGTCGTCGGGCTTCATCACGCTCGCCCAGCTCAGCCGCTTCACGATGGACGTCTCGCTGAGCGAGTCGGACATCGAGTCGGTCAAGGTCGGTCAGCCGGCCACGGTCACCGTCAACGCCGCGTCCGGCGAGCAGTTCGCCGCGCACGTCACGCACATCGCCGTGCTCTCCTCGTCGTCCGGCGGCTCGTCGAGCAGCGCGGTGAGCTACCCGGTCACGCTGACGCTCGACCAGACCGGCAATGACCTCAAGCCCGGCATGAGCGCGACCGCCGACATCGTGACCGACCAGGTCAGCGGGATCGCGGTGCCGTCGCAGGCCCTCACCGGCTCGACCGTGACCGTGGTCGACAAGGACGGCAAGCAGAGCACCCAGCAGGTGCAGACCGGCGTGGTCGGTGACTCGACGACCCAGATCGTCAGCGGCCTGCAGGTCGGCCAGACGGTGGTCGTCCGCTCGGCGACGGCGGCCGCCGGCGCCGCGGCGCAGGGCGCCAACCAGCTCAACAACGCCCTCAGCAACCGCGCCGGCGGCGGGCTCGGCGGCCGCCGACTCGGTGGCGGCGGCGGGTTCGGC
>DATFRW010000170.1:0-4479 GCA_035262945.1 Solirubrobacteraceae bacterium | reverse complement strand
ACCTCGTCGGGCTCGTTGCGGTACATGATGTGGCGGCCCATCGCGAGGTCGGGGGCGTCGATCTGCAGGTAGAAGCCCGCGTTGACGATCCCCTCGTACTCGACCTTCATCGCGTTGGCGATGGCCTCGATGTACTCGTCGGTCGTCGCGTAGTACTCGTTGGGCTGGAACAGCGCGACGATCCCCGGCGACGGCGCGTTCATGAACGCGCCCTCCACCGGCTGCCCGTCGACGGCCGCCTTCAGGCGGGCGAGGTCGCGCTCGAGCGGCTCGCGGTGCTCGTAGGTGATCGGGCCGCGGCAGATCGGGCGCAGGTACTTCGCGGTGGCGCCCTCGGCGGCGAGACGGTCGCGGAAGCTTGGATAGGCGTCGAGGTCGGCTGGGGTCGCGCGCGGCACGTCGCCCACCTCGAAGCCGCTCAGCCGGTGGCGGATGAACGTCGCGTAGCCGATCTTGCTCATCTCACCGTCGGACACGATGTCGACGCCCGAGTCGACCTGGTGCTGGACCCGGTCGCGCACCGCCTCGCCGATGACGCGCTCGTACTCGTCGCGGTCGACGTCCTCGCCCTTGTCCTCGGCGAAGACCTGATCGACGACGGCCTGCGGGCGCGGAAGGCTGCCCACGTGCGTCGTCAGGATGCGTCCGTTCTGACCCATGCGGCCACGATATACCGACGTCTCGATGCAAGGGTTCCTGACATGTGGGATGGTCCGCCCATGATCGTGCGCTGGGGCCTGGACTCGCTCGAGGACGTGCTCGCGGAGCTCTCCGTACGCCAGCCGCTGCTCATCACCGAGGAGCTGTGGCAGGAGCTCGACCTGCCCGTCGCGCAACGCTTCCACGGCGCCCTCCCGCACGCCGAGATCGGGGGCGTGCGCGAGGCGCTGGCGCTCGCCGCCGACGCCGACGGCCTCATCGCGCTCGGCGGCGGCAGCGTCATGGACACCACGAAGGCGGTCTCGGCGCAGACCGGCCTCCCGATGGTGTCGATCCCGACCACGTACGCCGGTGCGGAGTGGACGCCGTTCTTCGGCGTGCGCAACCCGGAGACCCGCACGAAGGACGCGGGGTTCGATGCGCGCGTCGCCGGGATCGTCTACGAGCCGGACCTGACGCTCGAGATGCCCAGGCCGGTCACGGCCGGCACGGCGCTCAACGCGCTGACCCACTGCGCCGAGGCGCTCTACGTCCCCGACCGCACGCCGGAGAGCGACGAGCACGCGCTGCAGGGCGCGGCGCTCATCGCCCGCCACCTGCCGGCGGTGCTCGCCGACGGCCACGACCTCGACGCGCGCAAGGGCCTGCTCGAAGGCTCGATGCACGGGGGCGCGGCGCTGCGCGTCGGCATGGGGCTCGGGCACGCGATGGCACAGTCGCTCGGCGGGCGCTACGGCGTGCCGCACGGCGCGATGAACGCCATCTGCCTGCCGCCGGCGCTGCGCTTCAACGCAGACGTCGCGGGCGACCAGATCGCCGCGCTCGCGCGGGCGATGGACACAGGCGACGCGGCCGCGCACGCCGAGGAGCTGGCCGCGATCGCGCTCGACACCCGGCTGCGCGACTACGACATCCCGCGCGACGACCTCGGCGAGCTGTCCGAGGCGACAGCCGTGCGCGGCGCGGCGAAGGCGAACCCTCGGCCCGCCTCGCCGGAAGAGATCGAGGCGCTGTTCGCCGCCGTCTGGTGACTACGGCGCGGTCAGCCGCAGCGTCGTGCGGCTCACCTCGGGATTGACCATCGTCTGGGTCGCGCTCGAGCTCGCGCCGTACTTGGCGCGGAAGGCGTCGGACACGCGGCGGTTGATCTCCTCGTCGTCGACCGGCTCGGTGGCGACCTCGGTCTCGTTCCCGTCGACCGCGATCATCATCCGGCCGTCCGTCCGGGCGCGGCGGTACCACGCGCCGGTCTCGCCGCGATAGGAGCGCACGTACGCGTCGCCGTCGTCGACGACCACCCAGATCGGCCGCGAGGACATCGAGCCGTCGCGCCGCGGCGTACGCGCGTCGATCTCGCGCGTGCTGCCGAGTTGCTCGAGCGTGGTGGAGTCGAGCGGCGCCACCTCGCCAAACTGTACGGGGTGCAGCACGCCTACCACCAGGACATCGCGTATTACGACGACCGCGCCCTGGGGCTGCTCGCCTCGGCGCGGGATGGGACACCGACGGCCGCCGCGGCGTTCGAACGCTGGGACGTTCCGCTCACCGAGGACGGAGCGCGCACCGCGGTGGCGCGCGCGCACGGCCTGGCCGACTGGGACGCGCTGGCGCAGCACGTCGCGACGCTTTCCGACGAGCCGTTCCTGCGCGCCTACCGCGCCATCGAGGCGCACGACGTCGACGGGCTGCGCGAGCAACTCGATCGCGCGCCGGACCTCGTCGACGCGGTCGGCACCAACGACAACGACCTGCTCGGCATGGCCGGCGCGACCTGCGACGAGCGCCTCACCGCGCTGCTGCTCGAGCGCGGCGCCGACCCGGCGCACGCCAACGCCCACGGGTGGACGCCGCTACATCAGGCGGCCTATTCCGGATCGCCGCCGCTCGCCCGGATGCTGCTCGATGCGGGCGCGGACCCCGACGTCTCCGCTCGCGGCGACGGCGGCACCCCGCTCGTCGTGGCGCTGTTCTGGGGCCACCGCGACGTCGCCGAACTCCTGGCCGAGCACAGCCTCGCGCCGGGCAACCTCCGCGTCGCGGCGGGCCTCGGGCGCGTGGACCTCATCGACGACGTCGCCGGCACGCCGGCCGCGGGCGCCCATCGCGGCTTCTACCGCCCGCACGGCGGCTTCCCCGCCTGGCGCGCGTCCGACGATCCGCAAGAGGCCGTGGACGAGGCGCTTTCGTGGGCGGCGCGCAACGATCGCCTGGAGGCGCTCGATGCGCTCCTTGCGCACGGCGCCCGGATCGATGCCAACGTCTACCGCGGCACGGCGCTCATGTGGGCGGCCGCGACCGGCCGCGTGGCGGCGGTCCGCCGGCTCATAGAGCTCGGCGCCGATCCGAACGAGCGCTCGACGTTCGGCGGCCCGCAGCACGGCGAGGGGACCGTGCCGCTGCACCTCGCCGCACAGAGCGGGCACCTGGAGGTCATCCGGGTGCTGCTGGAGGCGGGCGCCGACAGGACGGTGCGCGACGCGCTCTTCGACGCCACGCCCGAGGGCTGGGCGGAGTACTGCGGTCAGCCGGCGGCGGCCGAGCTCCTGCGCTGAAGGAACCCCTCGGGGTGACAGGCCATGCCGTACAGCTCGAGGTCTCGCCTGACCGCGAACGCGCGGCCCGCCTCGGTGGCCAGCCAGTCGTGCAGCGCGGGAAGCACCCCCCGCGGCCAGTCCGGCGCGAGGCGCAGCGCGTCGATGTCGACGCACCCGTCCTCGACGACCATGAACCCGTCGACCGGCACGAGGTCGGCGAACGCCTCCAGCGAGGCGAGCGTCGTCTCGTAGGTGTGGGCCGAGTCCTCGACGACGAGGCAGTTGGTCCGGTCGGCGACGAGGCGGCGCACCTCGGCGACCGTCGACGCGTCGCGGACGTCGCCTTCCACCAGCCGGATCTGCTCGCCAGACCCCACGGCGGCGAGCAGGCCGGCGGCGTCGGCCTGCTCGACGTCGACGCTGACGACGAGCGGGTCGCGTTCGATGCGGCCGTACGCCTGCAGCGTGCGCAGCCGGTCGCGGAACCACAGCGCCGAACCGCCCCCGTAGGTGCCGACCTCGACCACCGTGTCCGCCGCCTGCGCCCACAGGAGGTGCTCGTAGACGCGCAGGTCCTCCGGGAACTTCACCAGCGGCGCCCCGGCGTAGGAGTCGTGCAGCGCCTGGCCGACGCGCGCCTTGAAGTACGCGGCGAGCGCGGGCTCGCGCAGGTCGATGGTCACCGTCGGCGGCAGTCCGCTCATTGCCGGCGGACCCTAACCGGGCCAGCGCTGCGCCGCCGCCCATCGCTCGAACGAGCGGCCGCTGACGTCGACGCCGTCGAACCCGACCTCGTCGAGCCACTCGAAGAGCGGCCGCAGCGGCGGCGCGAGCGCGTCGAGCGACAGCCGCTCGAACGCGTAGGCACGCCCGGTAACGCGCGAGAGCCGCTCCGCGGCCTGGGCGCCCGTGAGCGCGTCGGAGGCCAGTTCCATGCGCCGCCCGGCGAACTCCCCGGGGCGCTCGAGCGCGCTCACCGCCGCCTCGGCAACGTCGTCGATCGCCACCTGCGCGAGCGTCCGGTCCGCCGGGAGCGGCAGCGGAAAGCCCCCGCGTGCCAGCGCAGTGAGGTTCCACGGGTTGAACGCGTTCTCCATGAAGTAGACCGGCGCGAGGATCGTGGCCGTCAGGCCGACCTCGGCGATGCGCTGCTCGACCGCGCGCTTGCTCTCGAACACCGGCACGCCGGTCGGGCGGTCGGCGCCGGCGCCCGAGACGTAGACGAGGTGGTCGATCTGCGCTTCGCCGAGCGCGTCGGCCAGCGCGAGGCCGTGACGGCGCTCGC
>DATFRW010000169.1:0-25748 GCA_035262945.1 Solirubrobacteraceae bacterium | reverse complement strand
ATCACCTCGCCGGCCTCGACGACGACGACGTCGCCGCGATGCAGCTCGGAGGCCGGGCGAGTCGTGCCGTCCTGCATGTGCGCGACGGTCTCGGTGCGCATCGCGCGCAGCGTGTCCGCCTGCGCCTTGCCGCGGCCCTCGGCCAGCGCCTCGGCGAAGTTCGCGAACACGACGGTCAGCCACAGCCAGATCGTCACGGTGATCGTGAACAGCAGCGTCTCGTTGCCGCCGCCGAACGCGTTGCCGCTGAAGATCTGGTAGACGACGGCGATCGTCGTCAGCACCGCGCCGACCTCGACCACGAACATCACCGGGTTGCGCAGCTGCACCCGCGGGTCGAGCTTGCGCACCGACGCGACCAGCGCCGGCCACATGAGCTCGCGCCTGAACAGAGAAGAGGACTGCTTGGAGGTCATCGGGCGGGGGCTTCCTTGTCGAGAGCGAGGTTGAGCTCGAGGACGTTCACGCCGGGCTCACCGAGGACGCCGGCGAAGCGTCCGTCGGTGTGCTGGTCGATGAGCTTGTCGACGCGGTCCATGGGTAGCCCGCGAACGGCCGCGATGCGATGCGCCTGGATGCGCGCGTTGGCCTTGGAGATGTGAGGGTCGACACCCGAGGCGGACGTCGTGACCGCATCGACCGGAACCTTGGCGGCGGTCAGGCTCGGGTCGTACTTTCGCTCGAGGTCAAGGTAGGACGCGAGCGCGTCGCGGAAGAAGAAGCGGCCCACGGCCGAGTTCGGTCCGCGGTTGGAGAAGGTCGAGCTTGTCGCGCTGTAGTCGGTCTGAGACGGGCGCGGCTGGAAGTACTTCGGGTCGGGGCGCGTGATCGCGTTGCCGTCCGCGTCCTTCTTGCCGGTGTCGATGACGAACGCCTGGGCCAGCAGCTTCGAGCCGACGACCTTGCCGTCGACCTTGATCTGCGAGCCGTTGGCCTTGTTCGGGAACGCCACCTGCCCGATCCCGGTCATGACCAGCGGGTAGGCGAGGCCGAGGATGACGGTCAGCACGAGGATCGCGATGGCTGCGGTGCCGAGTTCCTTGGTGAGCTTCATGATCAGAAGAGGCGGTCGGTGAGGCCCTGGACGACGGGGCCGAGGAGGATGGCGGGGAAGAAGGTGAGGGCGCCGATGAGCACGACGGTGCCGCCGAGCAGCCCTACGAAGGTCGGCGTGTCGGTGCGGAGCGTGCCCAAGCCGGCCGGCGCCACCCGCTTGGTCGCGAGCCCGCCGGCGACGGCGAGCACCAACACGATCGGCAGGAAGCGGGCGCCGAGCATCGTGACGCCGCCGAGCAGGTCGGCGAACGTGATGCCGTGGGCGCCGATGTTGCCGGGGGTGGGCTGGTAGTAGCCGGTGTATCCGGCGAACGCGGAGCCGTTGTTGTTGGCCTGCGACATGTAGGCATAGAGCTGCTCGCTGAAGCCCTGCGGGCCCGAGGCGAAGATCGACGGCTTGCCGTACTTGGTCGCGGTGGCGAGGAACGTGGCCAGCAGGACGGCCAGTGGCGTGACGAGCACCCCGAGCGAGACCAGCTTGATCTCCCGTGCCTCGACCTTCTTGCCGAGGAACTCGGGCGTGCGCCCGACCATGAGGCCGCCGATGAAGACGGCCAGCAGGACGTACAGCAGCATCGTGTAGAGGCCGGTGCCGACGCCGCCGAAGACCGACTCGCCATAGCCGAGGTCGACGAACGGGATCATGCCGCCGATGCCGGTGAGCGAGTCGAACGCCGCGTTGACCGCGCCGCACGACGTGACGGTGGTGACGGCGGTCCATAGCGCCGAGTTGGCGATGCCGAACCGCTGCTCCTTGCCCTCGAGGTTGCCGCCCGTCGAGCCGTCGAGGATGCCGGTGTGGACGCCGGCGGCGTGCTGCGCCGGGGTGCCGTGCTGCTCGGCGATGTAGACGACGACGACGCTGACGATGAAGAGCACCGACATCGCCGCGAACAGCGCCCAGCCCTGCCGGCGGCTGCCGACCATGCGGCCGTACGTGTAGGTCAGCGACGCCGGGATGCACAGGATGAGGAACATCTCGAAGAGGTTCGAGAGGCCTGTCGGGTTCTCGAATGGGTACGCCGAGTTGGTGTTGAAGATCCCGCCGCCGTTGGTGCCGAGCTCCTTGATGACCTCCTGCGAGGCGACCGGTCCGCGCGCGATGTCAGCGATCGGGCCGCCCAGGGTCTGGATGACGCCCTGCGACATGAGCACGATCGCGCCGATGATCGAGATCGGCAGCAGCACGTAGAAGCACGCGCGGATGAGGTCCTGCCAGAAGTTGCCGAGCACCGGGTTCGTGCTGCGCCGGGCGATGATGCCGCGGATGAGCGCGATGGCGACGGCGATGCCGGTGGCCGCGGACACGAAGTTCTGCACGGCCAGCCCGGCCATCTGGCTGAAATAAGAGAGCGTCGTCTCGCCGGCGTAGTACTGCCAGTTCGTGTTCGTGACGAACGACGACGTCGTGTTGAAGCTCAGATCCCAGGTGCCCGAGTGGAAGTCCGATGGGTTCCACGGGTGCAGCGTCTGGGTGCGCAGGATGAGGAACAGCAGCAGCCATCCCGCGAGCGAGAAGAAGATCACGCCGCGCGCGTAGGCCTTCCAATCCTGGCCGCGGGTCGGGTCGATGCGCAGCAGCCGGTAGGTGCCGCGCTCGAGTGGTCCTACGACTGGATCGAGGAATGTGCGATCGCCGCTGAAGACGCGCGCCATGTAGCTGCCGAGGAACGGCACGACGGCAACGACGAGCGCGCAGAAGATTGCGATCTGGACGAAGCCCTGGACCATGGCTGCCTCAGAAACGCTCGCCGCGCAGCAGCGCGTAGATCAGGTAGACGCAGATCAGCGTGGCGACGATGACGCCCAGCAGGTTGGCGCTGCTCATACGCGGTCGATCCCTTCGATGAAGAGAGCCAGCAGCGCGAAGACGCCCAGGCCGAGGGCTATGGCGATCAGATCCATGCAGCCATGGTGGATCGCCGATCTCAAGGCCCTATCGAGAAGGGCGATCAGCTCATACAGATCGTGTGAAGATCGTCAGCCGGCGAAGCGATAGCCGACGCCGGGGTCCGTGCGGATGTACCGCCGCTCTCCGCTCGGCTCGATCTTGCGGCGCAGGTTCGCGATGTGCGCGCGCAGGACCTGAGTGTCGTCGGCGTACTGCGGTCCCCAGACCTCGACGAGCAGCGCCCGGTGGGTCATCAGCCGGCCGCGGTGGCGCACGAGCGTGCGCAACAGGTCGAACTCGATCGGGGTGAGGTGGACCTCCTCGCCGTCGCGGCGCACGACCCGCGCGTTGAGGTCGACTTCCAGGCCGTCGATCTCGATCGCGGGCTCGCCCGGCGCGTCGCCCGCGCGGCGCAGCGCCGCGCCCAGGCGCGCGACGAGCTCGCGCGGGCCGAACGGCTTGGTCACGTAGTCGTCCGCGCCGGCCTCGAGCGCCTCGACCTTGGCGTCCTCCTCGCCGATGGCGCTGAGCACGAGGATCGGCATCGTGCTCCACTCGCGCAGCCGCCGGCACAGCTCGACGCCGCTGCCATCGGGCAGCATCAGGTCGATGATCGCGGCGTCGGGCGGACGGACGGAGGCGCGGTCGAGCGCCTCCTCCACCGTCGCCGCCTCGATCGCCTCATAGCCGGCCTCGCGCAGGATGACCTTCAGCGCGCGCAGGATCTGTCGCTCGTCGTCGACGACGAGGACGCGGGCCCGGTCGTTCACGCCGGCTCCAGAGGCAGCTCGACGACGAACGTCGAGCCCTGCCCGGGCAGCGACTCGACCCACACCTTGCCGCCGTTGGCCTCGACGAAGCCGCGGACGATCGCGAGGCCCAGGCCCGACCCACGGTGGCCATTCGCCGACACGCCCGCCGCGCGATAGAACGGCTCGAAGATCCGCGCCTTCTCGGCCGCCGGCACGCCGGGGCCGCGGTCGACGACCCGCACGAGGATCCGCGGCCCCACCGCCCGCGCCCGAACGGACACGGGGTGCCCGCCCGAGTAGCGGGCCGAGTTCTCGAGCAGGTTCGCGAACGCGCGCTCGAGCTGGGCCGCGTCGGCGCGGATCAGCGGCAGGTCGGCGTCGATCGACAGCGCGAACGTGTCGGCCGGAAGCCCGAGGCCGTCGACGGCGGCCTGGACGACCTCCTCGATCGAGATCCACTCAACCCGTGGCTCGGCCGTACGCGCCTCCAGCCGCGACATGTCCAGCAGCTTGTCGATCAGCCGCGCCAGCCGCTGCGCCTCGCCGTCGATGTCGTCGACGAGTTCCTCGCGCTCCGCGTCGGACAGCGGGCCGGACTCCAGCGCCCCCACCGACGTGAGGATCGCCGTGAGCGGCGAGCGCAGGTCGTGGGAGACCGAGCGCAGCAGTGCGGTCTTGAGCACATCGGAGCGCCGGAGGGCCTGGGTCTCGACGACCTCGCGTTGCAGCGCATCGCGCTCGACCGCGGCGCCGAGGATCGCCTCGAGCGCGGGCACGATGCGGTGCTCGAGGCGCGAAAGCACCTCGGGCGGCAGCGTCGCCGGGACCAGCAGCGTCCCGACCCCGAGCGGCAGCGCGATGCGCCGCTCGTCGCCTTCGACCTCGCGCAGTTCGATCGCCGCCGAAGGCAGCTCGAAGGCCTGCGCGAGCCGGCGCGACACCGCCGGGAGCGCGTCGTCGAGGCTCGATCCGCGCAGGAGCAGGCGCGCCATCTCCGCGGCGAGGTCGGCCTCCTGCCGACGCTGCTCGGCCTCGCGCGTGCGCAAGCGCGCGCGCTCGGCGAGCGTGCTCGCGACCAGCGCCACGATGAAGAAGACGACGAGCGCGACCCAGTTCTCGCCGTTGGAGATCGTGAAGCGCCCCGTCGGCGGTATGTGGAAGAAGTTGAAGGCCAGTGCGCTCGCGAGCGCGGTCGCGGCGCCCAGCCAGAAGCCCCACAGTGACGAGACGAGGAGCACGGGCACGAGATAGACGACACCGAGCGCGACGACCGGCGCGACGTCCGACAGGGGGTAGACGAGCGCGGTGCACGCAGCGATGGACACCGCGGCGACAAGAACGCCGATCCACGTCGAACGCGGTAACCGATCGTGCACGCAGCAAGCGTAGTCCCGGGTAACCTCGGATCGTGCCTGCCCAGGGCCCGTCGTGGTTCCCGCTCCCTCGGCGCGTCCCCGCGCGGCGCGGCGGGCGCAACGGCGGGCCGATCACCGTGCAGGCGCCGCCGCAGGAGCCCCTGACCGAGGAGGAGATCCGTTCCGCGGTAGTGGACTGCGCGCTCTACGACGCCGGCCAGCGCCTCGGCGGGCGCATCGAGCTCGAGACCGCGCTGCGCAAGGCCGACGCGTGCCAGGACGGCTTCGTCTGGATCGGCCTGCACGACCCGAGCCCCGGCGTCGTCGAGGCGGTCGGCGAGCACTTCGAATTGCATCCGCTGGCGGTCGAGGACGCCGTCCACGGCCACGAGCGCGCCAAGCTCGAGCTCTACGGCGGCGACACGCTGTTCGTCGTGCTCAAGACCGCGCGCTACGTCGACAGCGAGGAGCTCATCGAGATCGGCGAGGTGATGGTCTTCCTCGGCGCGCGCTTCGTGGTCACGGTCCGCCACGGCGAGGGCAGCCCGCTGCACGACGTGCGCCTGGACCTCGAGGCCCATCCCGACCTGCTGAGCATCGGCCCGAGCTCGGTCCTCTACGCGATCGCCGACCGGATCGTCGACGACTACGTCGCGGTCATCGACGGGATCGCGATGGACGTCGAGGAGGTCGAGGTCGAGGTCTTCTCCGGCGTGGGTGCGAATCCGGCGGAGCGCATCTATCGCCTCAAGCGCGAGGTGCTCGGGTTCCGCCGCGCCATCAGCGCGCTCATGGTCCCGATGCAGCGGCTGTCGTCCAAGCAGGCGGGCCTCCCGATCGACCCGCGCACCGGCGAGTACTTCCGCGACGTCCACGATCACCTCGTGCGCGACCACGAGCGGATCGTCGGCTACGACGAGCTGCTCACCAACGCGCTGCAGGCGAACGTCGCGCAGATCACGATGCGCGACAACCGCGACATGCGGCGCATCTCGGCGTGGGTCGCGATCCTCGCCGTGCCGACGATGGTCTTCGGGCTCTACGGCATGAACTTCACGCACATGCCGGAGCTGAAATGGACCTACGGCTACCCGGCGGTGATCGTCGTCGTCCTCGCCGTGTGCGCGCTGCTGCACCGCACGTTCAAACGGACCGGCTGGCTGTAGAAGCTAGGCCTCGTTGCCCTCCAGCTTCTCCTTCAGACGCTCGAGCGCCTTCGCGTTGCCCTTGCGCATGCCGCCCGCCATCAGCGGCGCGATGACGCGGAACAGGCCGCCCGGCTTCGGCGTCATCACGAGCTTGACGTGCGTGTCGCCGTTCTCGTCCGACAGCTCCCACCAGCCCGACGGCTCCATGGTCCCCGGGCCCGACTTGGCCGGCGGCCCATGCCAGGCGAGCCGGGAGCTCGGCTGGAACTCGGTCCAGTCGAACGTGCCCTCGGCCTGGCCGCGCGCCATCTTGTAGCTGTACTGCGTGCCCAGCATGGGCTCGCCCTCGCCGACCTGCCGCACCCAGGCGAACTCGGTCACGTAGTCCGGCAGGTGCTCTGCGTGGGAGAGGTACTCGAAGACCTCCGAGGGCGGACACCCGACGGTGGTCTCGGCTTCGATCTGCATCTCGCCTCCTCTCGTGCCGGCCTACAGCATCGCTTATCGCACGCGCGCAGGGTGCGACTTGCTCGCGCCCGCCGCGAGGCGCAGCATGCGGGCATGGCAGCAGTCGCTCCGACGCTCGGCGCCCCGTACCAGGCGCGCCCCATCCGCTTCCTGCGCCGCGAGCGCTGCGGCGCGTGGCGCCTGAAGCTCTACGGCATCGCGCTGCCCGGCCGCGAGCCGCGCCCCGAGTTCGTCGACGCGGTCATGGAGCTCGCGCCGGAGGTGTTCCCGGCGCCGGCGCAGACCGACGACCGCTATGGCGTCGGCTTCGTCACGGCGCACGACTCGGCGATCGGCGGGCTGGCGCTCTACTACTGGTGGCAGTCGGCGAACGAGTGCCACTACCGCGTGTACGGCAGCCCCCACGACGACCCCGCGGCGCTGACCAAGATCGAAGATCCCGGCGTCGGCTGCGTGTGGGAGCTCGAGATCGTCGACTTCGAGCGCCGCGCATGGCTCGAGGACGTGCTGGACAACCCCGACGGCCCGGACGTCGACCGCTATCTCGGCAGGCACGTGAACGCCGACCTGTAGCGTCCGGCCGGGCATGCCGGCGGCGCGGATCGTCAAAGGTTCGGCGAAGGATCTCGACGCGCTCGAGCCGCTCTGGGTCGCGGTCCATCACGTCCACGCCGCGTCGATGCCGGAGCTCGCCCCCTACGTCAGCGACGCCGAGACATGGGCCGAGCGCCGCGCGCTCTACGCCGAGCTGTTCGACAAGCCCGACACCGTCCTACTGCTCGCGTTCGTTGGCGACGGGCTGATCGGCTACGGCCTCATGCACGTGCTGCCGGTGGGCGAGACGTGGATCGGCGACACCTGGCGCACGGGCGAGCGGGTCGCCGAGATCGAGTCGCTCTCGGTCCTGCCGGGGCATCGCGGCGCCGGCATCGGCGGCGCGCTGCTCGACGGGCTGGAGCGCGAGATCGCCGCGCTCGGGATCGGCGACGTGATCGTCGGCGCGCTGGCCGGCAACGAGGCCGCGCTGCGTCTGTACCGCCGCCGCGGGTTCCGCCCGACGTGGCTGTACCTCTCGCGCTTCGAACACAGCGACTGAGAAGCGCGCGTGGAGTTAATCTCCTCAGCGATGAGGAACGCTGATCGCTGGGAGGCCTTGGAGGTCCGCCACCTGCGGGCGTTCGCAACCATCGTGGAGGAGGGGACGTTCGCCGGTGCCGCCCGCGAGCTCGGGTACACGCAGTCCGCGGTCAGCCAGCAGCTGCTCGCCCTCGAGCGGATCGTCGGCGCGCCGGTGCTGTTGCGCCATCCGGGCGGCCGCCGTCCGCTCGAGCTGACGGAGGCCGGGCGCGTCGTGCTCGCGCACGCCGAGCCGCTGCTGGCCCGCGTCAAGGCCGCGCAGTCCGACGTCGCCTCGCTCGTCAACGGCGAGGTCGGGCGCATCGCCGTCGGCACGTTTCAGAGCTTCGGCGCCCGGATCCTGCCGCCGGTCCTCGCGCGCTTCCGGTCCACGTGCCCGGGCGTCGAGGTCGCGATCCAGGCGACCACCGACGTCAACGAGCTGCACGCCGCGGTCGAGGCGGGCGAGCTCGACGCCTGCTTCTCGGTGCTGCCGATCAAGGGCGACGGGCCGTTCGAGGTCCGCGAGCTGATGACCGATCCCTACGTCCTCCTCGGCGCGAAGCGCCTGCGCGACCTCGACGGCGCCCGGGTGCTGCTCAGCTGCGACTACGAGCGCCACCTGGTCGAGGCGCGGCTCCTGGCCGACGGCATCACGCCCGCCGGCTACACGCGGCTGGACGACAACGGCATGATCCAGGCGCTCGCGGCGGCGGGGGAGGGGATCGCGGTCGTGCCGCGGCTGTGCGTCGATCCCGCCGACGACAGCGTCCACGTCGAGCCGCTGCCGGCGCTGCCGCCCAGGCGGCTCGTCGCGGTCTGGCACCGCGACCGGACGCTCGGCCCCTCGGCGCGCGCGTTCCTCGATGCCGCGGCCGCCGTGTGCGCCGGCTTCAGTGCGTCCCCGCCGGAGCGGGGACGAGTCCCAGCTGCTCGAGCATGAGGAGCCGGTCGAACATCAGGTTGAAGGACACGTGCTTGCCGTCGCGGAAGCGCAGGACCTGGAGGTACGCCACCGATACGCGCCGGCCCGTGGGCGCAACGTCGCCGGCCGGCGTGCGCAGGACGCCGTCGTGGGTCCCGGTGAACACGCCCTCCTCGATGGCGACGTCGCCCATGACGTGGACGTCGGTGACGTCGACGTGCGCGTCGGGGAACGCGCTCATCCAGCCCGCGTAGAAGTCGACGCACGCCGGCCGGCCTCGTCCGTGCGCGCCACCCGGCGCGGTGAACTCGACGTCGTCGGCGAGCACCTCGGCGAAGCCGGCGAGGTCATGGGCGTTGAAGGTGTCCGTGCCGCGCTCGAACGCCTCGCGTGTGGTCGTTGCCATGTCACGGACGGTGGCGCACGAGCCAGGCGCCTCGCTAGGGGGTGGGCACCCTGGTCTTTTCGCCTTCGAGCGCGGCGCGCAGCTCTCCGCGCCCGTCGATGCCGAGCTTCGCGTAGGTCCGGGCGAGGTGGCCCTCGATGGTCTTGGGCGTCACGTAGAGCTCGTGCGCGATCTCGCGGTTAGTGCGCCCCTCGGCCGCGAGGCGGGCGACGCGCAGTTCGCTTGGCGTGAGCGACTCGACGCCCGTGCGCCACGGCCGTCGCGGGCGTGCGCCGGTTGCCGTGAGCTCGTCGCGCGCGCGGGCCGCGAGCGGTCGCGCGCCGCAGCGGGCGGCGAGGTCGAGCGCCTCGGCCAGGGGCGTGCGTGCCGCGGCGCGCTGCCCGGCCCGGCGCAGTGCCGCGCCGAGCTCGGCCAGCGAGTGGGCTCGCTCCAGCAGGGCGGGCGAGCCGTCGAGCGCCGCCGCCGACTCCTCGAGCAGACGGAGCCCGGTCGCGCCCCCGTGGGCCAGCCCGGCCGCGCGCAGCGCGACCCCGAGCGCGCGCGGCGTCCCCAGGACGCGCACGTCGCCCAGCTCGGCGTCGGCGAGCGCACGCGCGCGATCGCGCTGGCCGACGCGCAGCAGCGCGAGCGCCGCGCCGGACCGTGCGTGCACGTAGCCGGTCTCGCGGATCGCAAAGCCCCACTCGGCGGCGTCGAACAGGCGCAGGCACGCTTCGAAGTCGGCGAGCGCGTCGCCGGGCCGACCCTGCGCGAGCCGCAGCCGCCCGCGGGCCGCGGGAATGAGGACGGTGCCGACGCCGGCCGGCCAGCCCGCCTGCGGCAGGAGGTCGACGAGCGCCTGGGCCTCGTCGAGGTCGCCCGCCTCGACCGCGACCTGCGCGAGCACCGTCGCGGCGAACGCGAGACCGGGCGCGAGGTCGGCCCCCTGCATGACGCGCAGCGCGACCCGCGCGGCGGCGTCGGCCTCGGGGAGCGCGCCGCGCCGCAGCTCGAGCAGCCCGAGCGTGCTGTACGTGGCGACGAGGCCGCGCGCCGACCCCGAACGATGCACCTCGTCGAGCATCGGCTCGAGCGCGGCGTCGACGGCGTCGAAGCGCTCGGTCGCGACCAGGACCCACAGCAGCGCCGCGCGCGTGTCCCAGTTCTCGACCGCGTCGCCGCCCCGCGTCAGTGCCGCCTCGAGCGCTGGCGCGATCGCCTCGGCGGGCCGGCCGGCGAGGAACGCGAGCATCCCGCGTGCGACCACCAGCGCCTCGTCGTCGCCGGCCGTGGGTTCGCGGGCGGCGAGCCGCGCCCGCGCGCGCGGAGCGCCGCGCGCGTCGTGCAGGCCGCAGACGACCAGCTCGCCCTCGAGGCGCACCGCCAGCGCGGGGTCGGCGTCGCCGAGGTCGGCCAGCGCGCGATCGAGGACCTCCACCGCGTCGACCCAGCGAAACAGCGCCGCGTACGCCTGACCGACCTCGAGCGCGATCGCCGCCCGCGTGCGCGGATCGCTCACGGTCGACAGCGCGGCTTCGAGCTGCTCGCTGCCGGCGTCGCCGCCCGCGCTCGTCTCCGCGCGCGCCGCCTCACGCAGGACGCCGATCCGCTCGCCGGGGCCCGGCGGCTCGGCCAGCGCGCGTCGCAGGAGGTCGGCGGCGACCCGGGGCGCGCCGGCCTCGAGCGACGCCGTCGCCGCCTCGCGCAGGCGCGCCAGCGCCCAGGCGTCGCCCGCGGGCCGGACCGCCATCAGGTGCACCGCGACCCGGCCCGGAGGCGCGCCGTCCGCGTGCAGCAGCCGGGCAGCCCTGCGATGCGCGGCGTCGCGCTCGTCATCGCCCAGCGATGCGTCGATGGCGTCGCGGACGACCGGGTGGATGAACCGCGGCGGGTCGGTCGTCGCGAGCACCTCCGCGCGCACGAGTCCCGCCGCGAGCCGCATGGCGTCGTCGATGCCGACGCCGGCCAGGGCGGCGGCGTGGCGCAGCTCGCAGCCGTCGCCGAGGATGGCGAGCGCCTGCGCGAGCCCCAGCCCGTGCGGCGCGGGGAGCCCCGCGATGACCCGCGCGACGGGCACGTCGCCGCGCAGCAGTTCGTCGAGGTAGAGCGGATTGCCGCCGGTCGAGGTCCAGAAGGACCTGCAGCGCTCATCGGTCGCGTCGGCGACCGCCGCGCGCACGACGGCCGCGACAGCGGCCTCGCTGAGCAGCGCCGGACGCACGACGGCCCGCGCCTCGCCGCGCAGCGCGAGGAGGCCCGCATCCGTCGCCACTGGGTCCAGCGGCCGCGATGCGACGAGGAGCGCCAGCGGCAGGCCTTCGACGCGCGGCGCGACGTAGGCCAGCCAGCGCAGCGACGAGCTGTCCGCCCAGTGCGCGTCGTCGACGGCGATGAGCAGGGGGGCGCGAGCGGCGAGATTCGCGGCGAGCCAGTACAGGCCGTGCACGACCGCGAACGTCGTGTCGCCGGCCGGCGTCGTCGCGGGTGCGCCGATGAGGGCCGGCCGTGCCGCCGCGGCCGGCCCGGCGAGCAGCTCCTCGGGCTTCTCGGCGACGCGCCGCTCGAAGAGCTGGCGCACGACGCCGAACGCGAAGCCGGTCTCGAGCTCGGACCCGCGCGCCGTCAGCGTGTCGTACCCGAGGTCTCCCGCCCGGCGGGACGCGGCGTGGATGAGCGACGTCTTGCCGAGCCCCGCGCCGGCTTCGATCACGAGGACGCCGCCGCGGCCGAGCAGGTCCTCGACCGCCGCCAGCTCGCGCTCGCGCTCGAGCAGCCGCTTCACGGGCTCACTCTAGGCCGGACGGGGGCCGCACGCCGCACTGGTCATGTTGCCAGTCGCACAAAGTCTCTGCTAGGGTCGAGCGATGCTGCCCTTGTCGCCTGCAGACCTCGAGCGCACGCGCGAGCCGCTCGAGCGCGCGACCGCGCTTCCCGGTGCGGCGTTCACCGATCCGGCCGTCCTCGAGTGGGAGCTCGAACACGTCTTCCTCGGAGGGTGGCTGTGCGTCGGGCATGTCGATCGCCTGCGCGAGCGCGGCGACTTCGTCATGGCCGAGATCGGCCGCGAGAGCGTCTTCGTCGTCGCCGACGACGACGGCGAGCCGCACGCCTTCCTGAACACCTGCCGCCACCGCGGCGCCCGGATCGTCGAGAACGCCGAAGGGCGGATGCCGCGCATCCAGTGCCCGTACCACGCGTGGTCCTACGGCTTCGACGGCTCGCTGCGCAGCGCGCCGCACACCGACGAGATCGAGAACTTCGACCCCGGCTGCTACGGGCTCAAGACGGTCCGCACCGCCGTCGTCGAGGGGCTCGTGCTCGTCGACCTCAGCGGCACCGCCCCGCCCGCCGAGGAGCACGTCGGCGAGCTCGCCGCGCACCTCGCGGCCTACCGCCTCGGCGAGCTGCGCCGCGCGCGCCGGATCGTCTACGACGTCGCCGCGAACTGGAAGGCGATCTCCGAGAACTACAGCGAGTGCCTGCACTGCCCGGGCGTGCACCCCGAGCTCAACCGGCTCAGCCACTACCTGTCGGGCGACACCATCGTCGGCGCCGGGGCGTGGTGCGGGGGCTCGATGACGCTGCGCGAGGGCGCGCAGACCATGAGCGTCAACGGCGGCGCGGCGCGGCCCGCGATCGCCGAGGTCGATCCGCGCTCGGTCCTCTACTTCCTGCTCTTCCCCAACACGCTCGTGTCGCTGCACCCCGACTACGTGATGCTCCACACCCTGTGGCCGCGCAGCGCGGACCGCACCGAGGTCGTCTGCGAGTGGCTCTTCGAGCCCGAGACGATCGAGGCCGACGGGTTCGACCCCGACGACGCGGTCGAGTTCTGGGACCAGGTCAACCGCGAGGACTGGCACGTCTGCTCGCTCACGCAGCAGGGGATGCGCTCGCGCGGCTTCGAGCCCGGCCGCTACACGAGCCAGGAGTTCGACGTGCATGCCTTCGACGTGATGGTCGCCGAGCGCTACCTGGAGGCGACCCGATGAGCGTCAACGGCAACGGCGCGGCCCCGGGCTTCGACGCGATCGTCGTCGGCGCGGGCCACAACGGCCTCACCGCCGCCGCCTATCTCCAGCGCGCCGGCCTTCGCACCTGCGTGGTCGAGGCGCGTGACGTCATCGGCGGCGCGTGCGTCACCGAGGAGGTCTGGCCGGGCCAGCGCGTCTCGCGCGCCTCCTACGTCGTCTCGATGCTCCAGCCCAAGGTCGTCGCCGACCTCGAGCTGCGCAAGTTCGGCTACGACCCGATCCCGCTGGACCCCGAGTTCGCGACCTTCGCCGCTGACGGGCGTCCGATCCTGCTCCCCAACGACGAGCAGATCGCCTACGAGCAGGTCGCGCGCGTCTCGCGCAAGGATGCCGAGGCGCTCGCGCCGTTCAACGCGCTGTTCGAGAAGGCCGCGCGCTTCCTCAAGCCGCTTATGCTCAAGCCGCCGCCGGCCGCGGGGTCCAAGCGGCCCGGGGACGTGTTCGAGCTGCTGCGCGAGGCCGGTCGCGCCGCGGGCCTGAGCCGGCGCGACCTCATGGACATCTACCGCCTGATGACCATGTCGGTCGGCGACCTGCTCGACGACTACTTCGAGACCGACGAGCTCAAGGGCGCCTACGCGTCGAGCGGCGTGGTCGGCGTCTGGGCGGGCCCGTACACGCCGGGCACCGCCTACAACCTCCTGCACCACGCGCTCGGCGAGGTCGACGGCGTGCAGGGCGCGTGGGGCCACGTCCGCGGCGGGATGGGCGCGATCTCGCAGGCCATCGCCGCCAGCGCTCGGGCCGCGGGCGCGGTCATCCGCACCGGCGCGCCGGTCGCGTCGATCGACGTCGAGGGCGGCCGCGTCACCGGCGTGACGCTCGCCGGCGGCGAGACGATCGGCGCGCGCGTCGTCCTCTCGGGCGCGCACCCGAAGCGCACCGTGCTGGACCTCGTCGGCGCCGAGCACTTCCCGGAGGACGTCGCGGAGGACATGCGCCGCTACCGCACCCGCGGAGGCTCGGTGAAGATCAACGCGATCCTGTCCGAGCCGCCGCGCTACGTGAACGCGCCGGGCGATGTCAGCGAGCAGCTGCTGCACGCGAGCGTCGCGATCGCGCCGTCGGTGCCATACCTCGAGCGCGCGTGGCAGGACGCCACGCTCGGCAGGCCGGCCGATGGGCCCTACATCGAGGTCGAGGTGCCGACGTCGATCGACCCGTCGCTGACCGACGACGGCACGACGGTGCTCACGATGTTCACCCAGTACGGGCCGTACGCGGCCGAGGACTGGCCCGAGGGCTCGCGCGAGGCCTACGCGCAGCGCTGCTTCGACATGCTCGCCCGCCACGCGCCCAACGTCACCGATGCGATCCTCCACTACGAGGTGCTCGCGCCGCCCGACATCGAGCGGATCTTCGGCCTCGACGGCGGCTCGATCTTCCAAGGCGAGCAGGGCCTCGACCAGATGGCGTTCATGCGCCCGTCGCCGGCGCTGGCCCGCTACGCCACGCCGGTGCAGGGCCTGTACCTGTGCGGCGCGGGAACCCATCCCGGCGGCGGCGTAATCGCCGCCGCGGGGCACAACGCGGCGCACCGCGCGCTGCGCGACCTGCGGGCCGATCGGTACCGGGCGCGGCTCCGCCGGCCCGTCGCGGCGGCCCGCGGCTGAACAGACGTTCAGTCCAGTGAGACCCGACCAGAAGTCGAAATCCGACGGTTCGTGCTTGACATCGGCATCACGAGTCGGATAGAGGTCCGCCTGCTTTGAACGAGCCTTCAAAGGCGACGGAGGAGGGACTGTCGCGACGCTCGCTGCTGCGCCGCGGTGGCGCGTTGGCCGTCACCGCCGGCGCGGCCGCGGCGCTCGCGGGCTGCGAGAACACCACGACGCCCGTGGCAGCGGGCGGCGCCGGTGGCGGCGGCAAGGGCATCCTCGGCGACCCCACGGCGGGCGGGCCCGTCGACAGCGCGGGCATCCCGCTCGCGCGCAAGGACTACCCGGTCGTCCTGCCCAAGCTCCAGGATCCGGTCGCGAGCTCGGTCAAGCCCGAGCGCGGCGGCGAGCTGCAGATTTACAACTACGCCGACTACCTCAACCCCGAGGTGCTCAAGGAGTTCGGCAAGCAGGAGGGCGTCAGCGTCCGCGTCACGACGTTCGACACGCTCGACGAGGCATTCTCGAAGCTCAGCACCGGGCGCCTGCAGTTCGACATCATCTTCTCGACGCCCGACCAGCTCTCGCGGCTCGTGGGGCGCCGGCTTGTGCAGCCGCTGAACTTCGAGTTCATCCCCAACCTGCAGAAGAACGTCTGGCCGGAGCTGCACAGCCCGTTCTACGACGTCGGCCCGCGCTACAGCGTCCCGTACACCGTCTACACGACCGGGATCGCGTGGCGCAACGACCTGCTCGGCTTCGACCCCAGCAAGATGGACCAGCCGTGGGACGCCTTCTGGTCGCCGCAGGCCGAGAAGTACCGCGGCAAGGTCGCGATCCTCGACGACTCGCGCGAGGGCCCCGGCATGGCGCTCATGCGCCGCGGGGTGGCGAACCTCAACACCGAGGATCCCGAGCTGCTCGGCCAGGCCGGCGCGGACCTCAAGGACCTCAGCAAGCGCGTCGGCGTGAAGGTGTCGATCGCCGACTACGAGACCGTTCCCGCCGGCCGCGTGCTCCTGCACCAGGCCTGGTCGGGCGACATGATCGCCGGCGTCCTGTCCTACATGCCCAAGGGCGTCAAGCCCGACGTGCTCTCGTACTGGTACCAGAAGCAGGGCGGGCCGATCTTCAACGACATCATCACCGTCGCGGCGAACGCGGCCAAGCCGGTGATCGCCCACCGCTTCCTCAACTACCTGCTCGACAACAAGGTCAGCTACGAGAACTTCACGGGCTACGTCGGCTACCAGACGCCGCTGACCGCGATCGATGCGCAGAAGCTCTTCGACGACGGCATCGTGCCCAAGTCCCTCAACCAGGCCGTCGTCACCCACGAGGCCTACGCGAACGGCAACGCCTACCTGACGCTCTCGGCCGAAGGCCTGCAGCTCTGGGACAAGACCTGGGCGTCGTTCCGCAACGGGTAGCCCATGGGATCGCGCTGGATCTGGCGGGCGCTGGCGATCCCCGGTCTCGTCTGGCTTGCGCTCTTCTTCGTCGTCGCGTTCTACGCGATCGTCAGCGTCGGCCTCGGCAACGTCACCACGCTGTACGAGCCCGTCCCGCACTGGAACCCGCTCGACTGGAACGTCGGCTACATCTGGGCCGCGCTGAAGTCGGTCGTCCCGGGCGGCGACACGTGGGACACCTTCCTGCGCACGGTGATCTACGTCATCGTCGCGGTCGCGCTGTCGCTGGCGATCGCCTACCCGGTCGCCTGGTACGCGGCGCGTCACGCCGGGCGCTGGCGCGGGCTGATCCTCGTCCTGCTCGTCCTGCCGTTCTGGATCAGCTACCTGATGCGGATGTTCGCGTGGACGAACCTGCTGGCCGACGGCGGCTACGCGACCCGCGTCCTGCACGCGCTCTCGATCGACTCGCTCTTCCAGTCGATCGGTCTGCTCGACGGCAACGACTGGCTCGGCGGCCAGCACATCGCGGTGATCCTCGCGCTCGTCTACGGCTACGTGCCCTACCTCATCCTGCCGCTTTTCGTGGCCCTCGACCGCATCGACCAGCGGATGATCGAGGCCGCGCGGGACCTCGGGGCCTCGGCGGCCGCGGCGTTCTGGCGCGTCGTCGTGCCGCTGTCGAAGGTCGGCACGCTCGCGGGCATCGTGCTCATCGCGCTGCCGATGTTCGGCGACTACTACACGCCCGACCTCATCTCGGGCTCGCCGAAGACGGCGATGATGGGCAACGCGATCAACGGCTACGTGCAGGGCGGGCCCGACAAGTCGCTCGGCGCCGCCCTGACGCTGCTGCTGTCGGCGTTCCTGCTGATCTTCATGATCTATTACCTGCGCGTCATCCGCGCGGACCAGCGCGAGGCGGCCGCGTCATGAAGCGGCGCCCGAGCTTCCTGGCGATCACGACGTGGGTCTACATCGTCTGGTCGCTCCTGCCGGTGCTCCTGGCGATCCGCTTCGCGTTCAACTCGGGCCGCTCGCGGACGTCGCTGCAGGGCTGGTCGCTGCGCTGGTTCTGGGAGGACCCGACGCTCAGCGTCTTCCACGACCCGACGCTGCAGAGTGCGCTCGTCCACAGCCTCGAGCTCGCGGCGATCGTGATGCTCGTCGCCACGCCGCTGGGCACCGCGCTGGCGCTCGGCATGCGGCGCTGGCGCGGGCGCGGGTCCGGGACGGCGAACATCGTGCTGCTGCTGCCGCTGGTGACGCCCGAGCTGGTCTTCGCCGTCGGCATGTTCCTGCTCTTCACGACCGCGTTCGGCTTCATCGGCTTGGGCACGACCGCGCAGGCGATCGGGCAGGTGACCTTCACGCTGTCGTGGGTGGTGCTCATCGTCCGCGGCCGGCTCGCGACGATCGGGCGCGACGTCGAGGAGGCGGCCGCCGACCTCGGCGCGCCGCCGCTGCACGTCGTCAGCCGCGTGCTGCTGCCGCTGCTGGTCCCCGCGATGGCGGCCAGCCTGCTCGTCTCGTTCGCGCTGTCGATCGACGACTTCGTCGTCAGCCAGTACCTCGCCTCGGGCGCGGACACCACCACGGTTCCGATGCGGATCTACTCACAGGCGCGCGGCGGGCCCACGCCGGCGCTCAACGCGCTGGCGACGATCATGCTCGTCGTCTCGCTGCTCGCGCTCGTGCTCGCCTACTTCGTCTTCAAGGCCCTGACGCGCGGCGAGCAGAAGGAGCAGCGCGACACGGCGTTCCGGCAACTCGCGATGGAGATGTGATCGACGTGTCCCAAGGCGACATCGAGCTGGTCGGCCTCGTCAAGCGCTACGACGATGTGGTCGCGGTCAACGGGATCGACGTCAACGTCGCACCCGGCGAGTTCTTCACGATGCTCGGCCCGTCGGGCTGCGGCAAGACCACCACGCTGCGCCTGATCGCCGGCTTCGAGCGCCCCGACGAGGGCAAGATCCTGCTCGACGGCGTCGACATGTCGCGCACGCCGCCGCACAAGCGGCGCGTCAACACGGTGTTCCAGAGCTACGCGCTGTTCCCGCACAAGTCGGTGGCCGACAACGTCGGCTTTGGCCTGCGCTACCAGCGCGTGACGAAGGCCGAGGCCAAGCGCCGCGTCGGCGAGGCGATGGCGCTCGTGCGCCTCCAGGACTACGGCCAGCGCCGCCCCGCCCAGCTCTCGGGCGGCCAGCAACAGCGCGTCGCCCTGGCGCGCGCCCTCGTGCTCGAGCCGCCGGTCCTGCTGCTCGACGAGCCGCTCGGCGCGCTCGACGCGCGGCTGCGCCTGGACCTGCAGGTCGAGCTCAAGCGCATCCAGGAACAGCTCGGCATCACCTTCATCTACGTCACCCACGACCAGGACGAGGCGCTGACGATGAGCGACCGCGTGGCGGTCATGCGCGGCGGCAACATCGAGCAGCTCGGCGAGCCTCGCGAGCTCTACGAGGCGCCGTCCACGGCGTTCGTGGCGAACTTCCTCGGCGCGTCGAACCTCGTGCCGGTGAGCATTGGCGCGGCCGACGGCGACGGCGCGCAGCTCGGCCTTGGGTCGTTCACGCTGCGCGCCGACCGCTGTCCGCTGGGCAGCGGTTCCGACGCGGTCGCGATGATCCGGCCGGAGAACGTCCGGCTCGAGCCGCAGGGCAACGGCGGCGAGAACCGCGTTCCCGGCATGGTCGAGGAGGTCGTGTACCTCGGGTTCCATCAGGAGGTGCGCGTCCGGCTGGCCAACGGCACGCTGATCAAGGTCGACGTCCCCAACGACGACGAGCAGGTCGAGCACGAGCAGGGCGATCCCGTCTGCGTGCACCTGCCGCCGCGGCACCTGCGCGTGCTCGCTGCCGACGCGGCGGTGGCGCCGGCGGAGGCGGCGCCGGTCGAGCAGGTGCCCGCGTGAGCAAGCTGCCGACGACGCCGCGCCAGGACACCCGCCGCGCCGAGCTCATCGAGGCCGCCCGGCGGGTCATCCAGCGGCGCGGGTTCGCCAAGACCACCGTCGGCGCGATCACCAGCGAGGCGGGCGCGAGCCTCGGGCTGCTCAACTACCACTTCGGCTCGCGCGACGACGTCGTCGCCGAAGCGTTTGCGACAGCGGCGCGGGAGGACCTCGGCACGATCGAGGAGGCCGCGCGGCGCTACGAGGACCCGGCCGAGCGGCTCGCCGCGTTCCTCGCGCTCTCCGACTGGGCGGACCGCGACGCGTGGCGGATGTGGATCGACGCGTGGGGCGAGGGCGTGCACACCGAGGCGCTGCGCGCGACGCTCGAGGACTTCCAGCGCGGCTGGCGCGCCGTGCTGGCCAACGTGCTGGCCGACGGCGATCGTCAGGGCTGCTGGCGCTGCCCGGACCCCGACGACGCCGCCGGCCGGCTCGTGGCTTCGCTCGACGGGATCGGCCTGCACACGACGCTGCACCCCGATGACGTCCCGCTCGGCGCCGCCGCGGCGTGGGCGCGCCGCCTGACCGAGATCGAGCTTGGCGTCGAACTGCCGGGCGCCCCGTCGCCGGAGCCGGCGCGCACCGCGCGGCCGCCGTACGAGGCGCGGATCCCCATCCGGGGCCGCGACCTCGACGCCACCGGCCGCGTGCACCCCGCGGTCCTGCTCACCTACCTCGGCGAGGCGCGCGAGGCGTGGCTGCAGGAGCGCCTGGCCGGGCTCGGCGAGGCACCCCGGCTCCGGGTCACGCACGTCAGCGCGGACTTCCGCCACGCGCTCACGCACAGCGACGCCGAGGTGATCGTCCGCTGCGGGCTCAACAGCCTCGGCTCCACCTCGATCCGCACGCGCGAATGGATCGAGACCCTCGACGGCGCAGTCGTCACGGTCGCCGCGGCGACGGTCGCGGTGGTCGTCGACGGCGGCGTCGCGCGTCCGCTCACGGCCGCCGAACGCGAGGCGCTGGCGGCGTGAGCGCCGGCCTACTCGTCCAGGCCGAGGTCGGGGGCCAGCGCGGCCCAGATCTCCGCCCGGGCGCGCTCGATCGGCATCTCGGGGTCCTCGGTGAGCACGCGGATCCCGTAGCCGTCGATGAGCGCCAGCGCGCGATCGGTCATGCGCTTGACGTCCGCGTCGCGCAGCTCGCCGGCGGCGATCCCGTCGGCGATCGTCTCCGCGAACCACGCGTGCAGGCGCGCGTAGAGCCGCGCCGCGACCGGCCGCAGCGCCGGGTCGCGCGCGCCGCGCAGCCACAGCTCGACCCACAGCACCCAGTCGTCGCGCAACGAGCGGTCGCTCGGCAGGCACTGGTCGATCATCGCGGCCAGGCGCTGCGGCGCCGCGGCGCGACGCTCGTCGAGCGCCGCGAGCCGCAGGTCGCCGGCGCGCTCGTAGGAGTGCTCGAGCGCCTCCTCGAGCAGGGCGTCGCGCGACGCGAAGTGGTAGTGCACGAGCCCGGCAGACACGCCCGCCTCGGTGGCGATGCGCGCGATGCGCACGTTGTCGATCCCCTCGCGCGCGATGAGCCGCACCGCGGCGTCGAGCAGTCGTTCCCGTCCCTGTGATCCCACCTCAGAGCTGATGCAGCGAACCCTAGTCGCCACCCCCACGGAGCAGTCCGAGCTGCGGGCGCGCGCCCGCGCCTTCGTCGAGGAGGTGCTCATGCCGCTCGAGCTGCAGGCCGAACGCGCCGGCGGCCGGCTCCCCGCCGAACGGGTCGCGGAGATCCGCCGCGAAGCGCTCGCCCGGCGCCTCGGCGGCGGCCTGCACGCCGTCGAGCACGGCGGGCAGGGCTGGAGCCACGTCGAGTGGTTCCTCGTCGAGGAGCAGTTCGGCCGCTCGACGAACGCGCTGTCGTGGCACGTGCCGAGCGCCTACAACGTGCTCGCGCACGGCTCGCCCGAGCAGATCGAGCGCTACCTCAAGCCCGCCCTGCGCGGCGAGCTGCACGACGCCTACGCGGTCACCGAGGAGCACGCGGGCTCAGATCCGTCGCGGATCGCGACGACCGCCACGCGCACCGACGCCGGCTGGCGCATCGACGGGGAGAAGTGGTTCGTCACCTACGGCGACATCGCCGCGGTCTACATCGTCATGGCCAACGCGATGGTCGACGGCGAGCCGCTGCCGACGCTCTTTCTCGTCGACCGAGAGACGCCCGGCATCGAGGTCGTCGACGACCCGCCGTTCACCCACAGCTACCCGCACGGCCATCCGACGCTGCGCTTCACGGCGGTCGAGGTGCCCGACGACGCCATCGTCGGGGGGCTCGGCGGCGGCGACGATCTCCAGCGCGGGTGGTTCGCCGAGGAGCGCCTGGGCATCGCCGCGCGCGGCGTCGGCGCCATGTGGCGGCTCATCGAGGAGACGACCGACTGGGCGCTCGAGCGCGAGCAGGGCGGGCAGCGGATCATGGACTACCAGGGGGTCTCGTTCCCGCTGGCCGACTCGGCCGCCGATGCGGCCGCGGGCCGGCTGCTCGGCCTCGAGGTCGCGCGCCTGGCCGACGCGGAGGAAGACCCCAAGGTCGTGCACGCCAAGGCGTCGATGGCGAAGCTCTTCGTGTCCGAGGCGGCCTATCGCTGCGCCGACCGCGCGGTGCAGATCTTCGGCGGGCGCGGGTACACGCGCACGAACGTCGCCGAGCGCTTCCTGCGCGAGCTGCGCGTCGACCGCATCTGGGAGGGCACGAGCGAGATCCAGCGGCTCATCATCGCCCGCGCCCTGGAGCGGCGCGGCGTGGAGCGGGTGCTGCATTGAGCCTGGACCTCACGCCGCTGCTCGCTCCTCGTTCGATCGCCGTCGTCGGTGCGACGAGCCGCCGGGGCGCGTACGCGGACGAGACGCTGCGCAACCTGCGCGCGATCGGCTTCAGAGGACGCGTGTGGGGGGTCCATCCGACGCGCCGCCGCGTCCACGGGCGCGTGTGCTTCCCGTCGGTGGCCGACCTGCCCGAGCCGGTCGACGCGGTCGTCGTCGCCATCCCGGCCGAGGGTGTGCCGCAGGTCGTCGAGGAGGCGGGGGAGCGCGGCTGCGGCGGCGCCGTCGTCTTCGCGGCGGGCTTCGGCGAGACGCCCGACGGCGTCGCGCTCGAGCAGGCGCTGCGCGCGGCGGCCATGCGCTATGGCCTGCCGGTGTGCGGGCCCAACTGCGACGGGATCGTCGCCCTCCACGACGGCGCCGCGCTCTGGGGCGACGCGTTCGTGCCGCGCGAGCCCGGGCCGGTCGCGGTGATCTCGCAGAGCGGCAACGTCGCGGTCAACGCGCTCGCCGCGACGCGCGGGTTGCGGCTCCACACGGTGGTGTCGTGCGGCAACCAGGCGGTGGTCGACGCGACCGACTGGCTGCATGCCATCGCGCAGCGCGACGGCGTGCGGTCGGTCGCGCTGTTCCTCGAGTCCGACGGCGACGGAGCGCGCCTGTGCGAGGCGCTGGCCGTGTGCGCGGAGGCGGGCGTGGGTGTCGCGGTGCTGAAGGTGGGCGCGTCGGCGGCCGGGGCGAGCGCCGCGGCCGCGCACACAGGCGCGGTCGCGGGGGACCACGCGGCCTTCCGCGCGCTGTGCGAGGAGGCCGGCGCGGCATGGGCGCAGGACGTGCATGAGCTGCTCGAGCTGGCCAAGGCGCTGGCGGTGCGCCGGGCCAGGCCGCGCGGCGACGGCGGCCTCGCGGTGCTGACCTGCTCGGGCGGCGACTCCGGCCTCGGCGCCGACGAGGCGGCGCGCCGCGGGCTCGAGCTGCCCGCGCTCGCCGAGGCGACGCGCGAGCGGGTGCGCGCGCTGCTGCCCGCCGCCGCGACCGTCGCCAACCCACTCGACTACACGGCCCTGATCTGGGGCGAGATCCCGACGCTGCGCGACACGATCGCCGCGGTCGGCGAGGACCCCGCGATCGACCACGTGCTGATCTTCTTCGACCAGCCGGCCGGGCTCGAGGGCGCGATGGGCGAGAGCTGGGCGGACGTGCGCGAGGGCATCCGCGCGGGCGCCGCGGCCGCGCCGGTGCCGACGCTGGTCGCCTCGACGCTGCCGGAGCTGCTCGACGACGACGCCGCGTGGGAGTTCGCGCGGGGCGGCGTCGCCGCGGTCGCGGGCCTGAGCACCGGCGTCGCCTGCGCGGCCGCGCTGCGCCGCGCGCCCGGCGATCCCGCCCGCCTGCGCGCGATCGGCGCGGCGGTGGCGCCGAGCGCACCCGGCCGCTGGCTCGACGAGGCGAGCGCCAAGGAGCTGCTCGCCGACGCGGACATCCCGGTGCCGCGCGGGCAGATCGCCCACGACGAGGACGACGCCGCCGAGATCTTCGCGCGGCTCGGGCGGCCCGTGGCGCTGAAGCTCGTCGCCGAGGGCCTGCATCACAAGACCGCCGTGGGGGCGCTCGCGCTCGGGCTCGACAGCGAGCGCAACGTCCGCTGGGCCTACCGGGACCTGGCGCGCGCCAACGGGGATGGCGGCCGCGTGCTCGTCGAGGCGATGGCGCCGGGAGGCGTGGAGCTGCTCGTCAGCGCCCGGCGCGACGCGGTCGTGCCCGTGCTCACGGTCGGGCTCGGCGGCGTCTGGACCGAGGTCTTCCGCGACGCGGCGGTCGTGCCGCTGCCCGCCGACGCGCAGCGCGTGGAGCGCGCCCTGCGCTCGCTGCGCGCCGCGCCGCTGCTCGACAACGTCGACGCGCCCGCCGCGGCGGAGCTCGCCGCCCGCGTCGGCGCGCTGCTGCTCGAGCGCGACCTCGAGCTCGTCGAGCTCAACCCCGTGCTCGTCAACGCGCGCGGCGCCATCGCCGTCGACGCGCTCGTCCGAACAGGAGCCACACCATGAACGAGATCGCAGCCAAGCTCGGCGAGGTCGGGCTGCCCGCGCCGGTGAGCGAGCTCGCCGCGCGCGAGTGGGACGCGGTCGTCGTCGGCGGCGGCCACAACGGCCTCACCGCCGCCGCCTACCTCGCCCGTGCCGGCAGCTCCGTGCTCGTCCTCGAGCGCCGCGAGCGCCTCGGCGGCGCCTGCACGCTCGAGCGCCCGTTCGGCGACGAGCGCTTCGTCGTCAGCCCGTGCGCCTACGTCGTCGGTCTCCTCGATGAGCTCGTCATCAAGGAGCTCGACCTGCGCCGCCGCGGTTTCGAGTGCTACGTCGCCGACCCGAACCTGTGGGTGCCCTTCGAGGACGGGACCGCGTTCGGGCAGTGGCTCGACGACAACCGCACCCAGGCCTGCCTCGAAGCGCTCGGCGTCTCGCGCAAGGACATCGAGGGCTACTGGGCCTACGAGCACCTCTTCGACGCGCTCCGCCGCAAGCTGCGCACCGGCGCGCGCGACACGTGGGTGGGGGAGTCGCCGACGCGCGCCGAGGTCGAGGAGCTGCTCGACGGCGACCAGACCATGATCGACATCGTCTTCAACGCGTCGATGGCCGAGGTCCTCGACGACCACATGGACGATCAGCGGCTCAAGGACGCGCTCTTCGGGCAGGGCGTGATCGCCGCGTACGGCGGGCCGAAGGACCCCGGCACCGCCTCGATCAAGCTCATGCACTACCAGGGCGACCTCGAGGGTCAGGGCCCGGTGTGGGGCTACGTCAAGGGCGGGATGGGGATGGTCAGCTTCGCGCTGGCCGACGCCGCCCGCGAGGCCGGCGCCGTGCTCGCGTGCGGCGTCCCCGTCGCGAAGATCGTGCCCGAGGAGGGCGTCGTGCTCGAGGACGGCACGCGCATCTTCGCGCGCACCGTCGTCTGCAACGCCGACCCGAAGGTCGCGCTGCGGCTGCTCGAGGAGCAGGACGTGCCCGACGACTACCGCGCGCGGCTGCAGGCGTGGAAGGTGCGCAGCCCGGTCGTGAAGTTCAACGCCGCGCTCAACGCGCTGCCCGAGTGGACCGCGGCGCCGGGCGAGAGCTGGCCGGCGCGCGCGACGATCGACGTGACCGGTGGGCTCGAGGACGCCCAGCGCGCGTTCGAGGCCTGCGAGCGCGGCGAGCCGGCCGTCGGCTTCGGCGAGATCTACATCCAGACCGGCTATGACCCGACGCCCGCGCCCGTGGGGCACCACCTGCTCAGTGTCTTCGGCCAGTACGCGCCCTACGAGCTCGCCGAGGGCACCTGGGACTCGCGCCGCGAGGAGGTCGCGCGGCAGTTCATCGATCTCATCGAGCGCTTCGCTCCCGGGTTCGAAGACCGCATCGACGCCTACGAGGTGCTCGGGCCGCCGGACATCGAGGCGCGCATCGGCCTGACCGGCGGCAATATCTTCCAGGGCGAGGTCACACCGGATCAGATGTGGGAGCAGCGCCTGACGCCGCGCACCCCGGTGCCAGGCCTCTACTTCTGCGGCGCTGCCACCCATCCCGGTGGCAGCGTGATCGCGCTCAACGGCCGCAATGCGGCAAAGGCGGTGCTCGCCGATTCGCGTACGCTTGCCGCGACGTGATCCCGGCCCAGCCGCAGCCCGTCACCCCGGTCTGTCACTCGGTGGTGCACCACGGGGTGCTGCCGAGCTGGGCGCGGGCGGGCTTCAGTAGCCCGCGCCCGCGCATGCCGCACGTCCTCGGCCGCAGCGGCGACATTGCCGCCATCGTCTTCGGCTACCCGCTGCTGTCGCCGCCGGCGAAGACCCGCGGCAACAAGATCCTGTGGGTGGCGCGCGAGCACGACCAGCCGCTGGGCGACCT
>DATFRW010000168.1:0-19317 GCA_035262945.1 Solirubrobacteraceae bacterium | reverse complement strand
AGCCCGAGCAGCAGCGCGAGCCAGAGCACGAGAGCGCGGGGCCGTCACGCGGGCGCGGCGGAACGACGCACGAGCAGGAGCAGGAGCACGAGCAGGTGCAGCCGACCGCCCCGGCCGTCAGCGATAGCTCGGGGCCGTCCGGCTCCGACCAGGAGGCAGCACGGACCGAGCCGGAGAGCTCGAGCAGCAGCGAAGGGCCGGGCAGCGGGGAGCCCGACGGCGGCGCCTCGGGCGGCGGCGGCGAGGATTCCGGCGGCGACTGACGCGTGACGGGCACCCGATGCGCGTGTCTCAACCACCATGAGCAGACGAACGATCCGCACCTTGCTGCTGGTTGGCGCGGCCTTCGCGGCGCTCCTGGCCTTCGCACCAGGCGCAATGGCGCATAGCTGGCGCGGCGACCGCAACCACGATCGCATCCCCGACCGCTGGGAGAAGGCGAACCATCTGAGCCTGAAGGTCAACCAGGCCAAGCGCGACCAGGACCATGACGGGCTGCGCAACCGCGCCGAGTTCATGGCCGGCGACAACCCGCGCGACGCCGACAGCGACAACGACGGCACCGACGACGGCGCCGAGAAGGCCGGCACGGTCACGTCGTTCACCGGCGGCGTGCTCATCGTCCACCTGTTCAACGGCGACGACGTCAAGGGCACGGTCGACAACGACACCGAGATCGAGTGCAAGGCCGCCCCGCCGATGACCGCGCCGACAACGACGATGGCGCGCAAGGCCGACGACGGCCCCGGTGACGACGGCGGCCCCGGCGGCGACGATCACGGTGACGACGACCAGGGCGACGATGACGACCAAGGCGAGGACGACCAGGGTCAGAGCTGCGACCCGAGCAAGCTCGTTCCCGGCGCCGTCGTCAAGGAAGCCGAGCTGAAGGCGACGGCCGCGGGCCTCGTCTTCGAGAAGATCGAGCTGATCGGCTAGCCGCCGCCGAGCCACTCCTCGATCAGGCGGCGGGCGATCGCCTCTGGCGGCGGGAGCTGGACGAGGCCGCCGGCGATCTCCTCGCGGCTGAACCAGCGGACGTCCTCGAGCTCGCCGTCGCGCACGGCGGGCTCGCCGGACGCCCACCGCGCGGTGAAGCCGAGCATGAGCGAGGTCGGGAAGGGCCACGGCTGCGAGGAGCGGTAGCGCACGTCGGCGACGTGCACGCCGGACTCCTCGCGCACCTCGCGGGCGACCGCCTCCTCGAGGCTCTCCCCCGGCTCGACGAACCCGGCCAGCGCGCTGTAGCGCCCCGGCGGCCAGGACGCCTGACGGCCGAGCATCGCGCGATCGCCGTCCTCGACGAGCATGATCACCACCGGGTCGGTGCGCGGGTGGTGCTCGGCGCCGCAGTTCGGGCAGCGACGGACGTGGCCCGCCTCGGCGCTATTCGATCGCGCGCCGCAGTTGGCGCAGAACCGGTGGCGGCGATGCCAGTTCAGCAGCGCGACCCCGTGCGCGATCATGCCGCCCTCGGCCTGCGACATGTTGGCGGCGAGGTCGCGCAGACCGCGCCGCTCGCCGGGGTAGTCGTCGCCGACGTCGGCCGCGAACACGGCGTGACCGTCGCCGTCGACGCCGAGCAGCACCGTCTCGGCGCCGTCGGGCAGGTCGGCGACGGAGAGCAGCTTCGGCCGGTCGTCGTCGCTCAGCACCCCCGCTTCGCTCGCCGCGACCACGCGCGTCGCGGGGTCGGCGAGCCGCGCGGCGAGCCAGCCGTCGTCGTTGCGGCGCGTGCCGGCGCGGTCGAGCGCCTCGCCGGCGAACGTGTTCGGAGCGGCCACTAGCCGATGGCGACCATGCGCTCGATCGGCACGCGCGCCCGCTCGGCGATCGCCTCGGGCACCTTGACCTCGTAGACGCCGTCGCGCAGTGCGTCGCGCAGCTTCGGCAGCGTGATCATCTTCATGTAGCGGCACGAGGCGCGCTCGTTCGCGGCGATGAAGTCGACGTCGGGCGCGGCCATCCGCAGCGGGTGAAGCATGCCGGTCTCGGTCGCCATGATCGCCGTGCCGCCGTGGCCGGCGTGCTCGCGGGCGTAGCGCATCATGCCGCCGGTCGAGAGCATGTGGACGCCCTCGGGGTCAATGTCGCCCGCGGCGACGTACTCCATGACCGACGTCGAGCATCCGCACTCCGGGTGGATGAGGAAGTCGGCGCCCGGGTGCGCGGCGCGCGTGGCGGCGATGTCCGCCGGGCGGATCCCGGCGTGGACATGGCACTCGCCGTTCCACACGTGCAGCGAGCGGCCGAGCGACTTCTCGACGAACGCGCCGAGGAACATGTCGGGGCCGAAGAGGATCTCGGTGGCCGGCCCGTGCTCGCCGAGGATGTGCTCGACGACCTGCACGGCGTTCGCCGAGGTGACGCAGTAGTCGGTGAGCGCCTTGATCTCGGCCGTCGTGTTGACGTACATGACCGTGATCGCGCCGGGGTGCTTGGCCTGCCATGCGCGCAGCTCGTGGGGCGTGATCGAGTCGGCCAGCGAACAGCCGGCGTCGAGATCGGGGATGAGGACGGTCTTGTCGGGCGAGAGGATCGAGGCCGTCTCGGCCATGAAATGCACGCCGCAGAAGGCGATCGTCGCGGCGTCGGTGTCGGCGGCCTGCCGGCTGAGCCCGAGCGAATCGCCGACGAAATCGGCGACGTCCTGCACCTCGGGCACCTGGTAGTTGTGGGCGAGGATCACCGCATCGCGCTCGCGGGCAAGCGCGCGGACCTCGTCCTGCAGCGCCGGGATGTCGGCGGGGTCCAAGGCTTCGTGGGTGGCCACGGGGGCCATGGGTAGGTTCATGGCAGCGGCTCCAGGAGAAGGGAAAGATCGAGGGAGGGGGCAGAGTGGGTGAGGGCACCCACGGAAATCAAGTGTACCCCGGTCCTCGCGACGTCCCGGATCGTCTGGAGGTCGATCCCGCCGCTGGCCTCGAGCTCCGCGCGGTCCCCCACGCGCTCGACGATCGTGCGCAGCTCGTCGGGCGTCATGTTGTCGAGCAGGAGCCGCTTGGCCCCGGCCGCGAGCGCCTCGTCGACCTCTTCCGCCGTGTGGCACTCGACCTCGAGCGGGACGTCGGGGGCCGCCGCGCGGGCCTTGCGCACCGCCTCCCCCACGCCGCCCGCCATCGCCGCGTGGTTCTCCTTGATGAGGATCGCGTCGTAGAGGCCGACGCGGTGGTTCGTGCCCCCGCCCGCGACGACCGCGGCCTTCTCGAGTGTGCGCAGGCCCGGGGTCGTCTTGCGCGTGTCGAGCACGCGCGCCCGTGTGCCGCGCACCGCCTCGACGTACAGCGCGGTGAGCGTCGCGACGCCGCTGAGGCGCTGCAGGAGGTTCAGTGCCGTGCGCTCGGCGCTCAGCAGCGCGGCTGCCGACCCCTCGACGTCGAGCACCGGGCCGCCGCCGCGCCAGATGCCCTCGTCTGCCAGGCGCGTGGTCCGCACGTCCGGATCGAGCAGCGCGAACGCCAGCTCGGCGGCATCGAGCCCGAACAGCACGCCGGGCTGCTTCTGGGTGATGCGCGCCCGCGCCCGGGCCCCTTCCGGCACGGTGGCCTGCGTGGTGATGTCGCCGGAGCCGATGTCCTCGTCCAGCGCGGCGCGGACGATCGGCTCGAGCTCGGCGCGGTCGATCACAGGACGATCTCGCAATGGCGGGTTCGGTCGCGGCTGTCCTTCTCGACCCGGTCGATGCCCGGCCCGCAGTCGATGACGTCGGTGCCGCCGCCGACCGCCCGGATCGTGTCGTTGCCGGGTCCGGCGAGGATGACGTCGCGGCCCAGGCCGCCGTTGATCTGATCCGAGCCGTCGCCGCCCACGAGCCGGTCGTTGCCGCGCCCGCCCTCGAGCTCGTCGCCGCCGAGACCGCCGTAGAGGCGGTCGTTGCCCGCGCGGCCGAAGAGCGAGTCGCGCCCGCGGCCGCCGAGCAGGAGGTCGTTGCCGGCGGCGCCCTCGAGGAAGTCGTCGCCGCCGCGGCCGGTGAGACGGTCGGCGCCGGCGGTGCCGATGATGCGCTCGGCGCCGTCGCTGCCGCGGCAGCTGTGGTTCTTGAGCTGGCAGGACGTCATCTGCTCATAGGCGAGCGCTTTGGCGACGACGTCGTCGTCCCACGGGACGCCGAGGGCCTTGTAGCGGTCGGCCTGCGCCGCAAACGTCGGCGGTTCGGCGCCGGGCGGCGCGGGCTGGATGCTCTCGCAGCCGGTGAAGCCGATGCGCGTGCGGTCGAGCTGGTGGCGCGCGTCGGCCGCCTGGGCGTCGGGCGTCAGGTAGGCGACGTCGTTGCCGGGGCCGCAGTCGGCCGTCGCCGTGCCCGTGCCGACGAAGAGCTGGTCGTTGCCGTCGCCGCCGAGCAGGACGGCGAGCCCGCGCGCACCGACCTGCCAGAGCACGTCATCGCCGGGACCGGCGTCGAGCGTGCCCGAGCCGGTGTCGACGAGCGTGTCGTTGCCCTCGCCGCCGACCGCCGGCAGGCCCTTGTACTGGCCCGAGCCGGCGAACAGCATGTCGTCGCCCGGGCCGCCGTCGAGGCCGTCGTCGCCGGTGCCGCCCGAGAGCAGGTCGTTGCCGTCGCCGCCGAGAATGACCTTGTCGGCCCCGGCGTTGCCGAGGATGACGTCGTCCCCGGGCCCGCCGTTGAGCTCGCGCTCGTCGCCGAACCGCGACTCGCCGAGGAAGTCGTTGCCGTCGTCGCCGCGCAGGATGTCGTCGCCGTCGAAGCCGTCGAGGCGATCGTTGCCCGGACCGCCGACGAGCACGTCGTTGCCGGTGACGCCCAGCAGCACGTCGTTGCCGTTGCCGCCGTCGAGGCGATCGTTGCCCGACCCGCCGTCGAGCTCGTCGTCGCCGTCCTCGCCGAACAGCCGGTCCGCGGCGGTGTCGCCCGAGAGCAGGTCGTTGCCGGCGTTGCCGAACAGGGTGTCGCGCGAGCCGTGGCCGCGCAGGACGTCGTTGCCCGGCGTGCCCCGCAGCGTGTCGGCAAGACGCGTGCCGTCCTTGGTCACGGCCCATGCGGTACCGGGGGCGAGCGCAAGCGCGACCAGCACCATGGGGAGCAGGGTGCGGGAAGTCATGCCTCCTGCAAGGTACCTTGCGGCGCGCGTGCATCCCGACACCCTCGACACCTGGCTGCCGCGCCCGGCGGTGCGTACCTATCACCGGCGCCGCTCGGCGGCGCCGGCGGACCGCCTGTGGAGCACGGCGAACGCGCTGCGCCTGCGCGACGCCAGCCGGCTCGGCCGCGTCGTGCGCTGGCGCATTCCGGGTGTGCGCTACGACCAGACGTTCCGCGATGTCCTCGCGACCTATCCGTTCACCGTGCTCGACGAGGGCGACGACTTCTCGCTCTCGGGCCTGTGCGGGCGGATCTGGACCCTGCACCGCGACTACCCGCACCTCGATGGGCCGCAGGCGTTCCGCGCCTGGGACGAGCCGGGCACCGTGCGCGTGCTGCTCGCCACCTGGGTCGCGCCGGACGGCGACGGGAGCGTCATCTACTCCGAGGCGCGGGTGGAGCCGACCGATCGCGGGGCCGCGCTGCGGCTGCGCTCGCTGTGGCTCGTGATCGGGATGTTCGAGCGCCTCATCGGCGGCGAGGCGCTCGAGCTCGCCGCCGAGCGCGCGGTGTAGGTTGCCGGGCCATGGACTTCAAGCTCGAGCTCGTCGCGATCCCGGTCTCCGACGTCGATCGCGCGAAGGACTTCTACGTCCAGGCGGGGTTCAACCCCGACCACGACCACACGGTGAGCGACGAGATCCGCTTCGTGCAGCTCACTCCGCCAGGTTCGGCATGCTCGATCTCGCTGGGCAAGGGCGTCACCGACGCCGAGCCCGGCTCGGTGCGCGGCATGCAACTCGTGGTGTCCGACATCGAGGCGGCGCGCGAAGAGCTCGTGGGCCGCGGGATCGACGTCGGCGACGTCCAGGACTTCCCGTGGGGCCGTTTCGTGTTCTTCCAGGATCCGGACGGCAACGCATGGGCGGTGCAGGAAGTCCCGTGGCGTAACTAAGGCACGTCGGCCGATGAAGGCGATGACCCAGGACAGATACGGCTCGGCCGACGTCCTGACGCTCGCCGACATCGACACGCCGGCGGTCGCCGACGACGACGTGCTGATACGCGTCCGCGCGGCCGGCGTGGGCCCCGACGTGTGGCATCTCATGACCGGCCGCCCGTACTTCGTGCGGCTGATGGGCTTCGGGCTGCGAAGGCCGAAGGCCCAGGTGGTCGGCAGAGATGTCGCCGGGGTGGTCGAGGCGGTGGGCAAGGACGTGACGCAGTTCCAGCCTGGCGACGAGGTCTTCGGCAGCTGCCGCGGCGCGTTCGCCGAGTACGCGTGCGCGGGAGCCGGCAGCGAAGGCGGTGTCGGGACAAGCGGCGTGCTTGCGCCCAAGCCGGCGAACCTCACGTTCGAGCAGGCGGCTGCCGTACCCACGTCCGCGACCTCGGCTTTGCAGGGGCTGCGCGACGCGGGCGGGATCCGAGCCGGGCAGTCGGTGCTCATCATCGGCGCGTCGGGAGGAGTGGGCACGTTCGCGGTGCAGCTCGCCAAGGCGTTCGACGCGCACGTCACGGGCGTGTGCAGCACGCCGAAGGTCGACCTCGTCCGGTCGCTCGGCGCCGACCACGTGATCGACTACACCCGCGAAGACTTCGCCGCCCGCGGGCGCCACGACCTCATCCTCGACACGGCCGGACGGCGTTCGCTGTCCGATCTGCGGCGCGCCCTCACGCCGCAGGGGACGCTCGTGATCGTCGGAGGCGAAGGCGGCGGGCCCTGGACCGGCGGGTTCGAGCGTCAACTCCGCGCTCTCGTGCTCTCACGGTTCGTCGCGCAGCAGCTGCGCCCGCTGACCGCGGTCGACCGGCGGGCGGACCTGCTCGCCCTCAAAGACCTCATCGAGGCCGGCAAGTTGGCTCCGGTCATCGACGGGACCTATCCGCTCGCCGAGGCCGCGAAGGCCCTCGCCGACGCCGATGAGGGACACGGGCGCGGCAAGAAGGTCGTCACCGTCTGACGCGGCCGCATTCTCAAGGACCTTTCAGACTCGGCGCGTAGCGTGCCGAGCCGTGATCCGCACAGCGACGCGTCCAGAGCTCAAGGATCAGCCCCAAGCGGCGCTCGACGCCGCCGAGTTGCGCGAGCTGCTGCCGGCCGCGCTGATCCTCGAGAGCCTTGCGGTCCGCATGGCGCCGCGGTTCGACGCGGCCGCGATCGAGCGGCTGCGCCGCGCGAGCGCCCGCCTCCGGCTCACCGCCGCGGACCCCGCCGGCGCGGCCGAAGCCGAGGACGAGTTCCATGGCGAGCTCGTGCGCCGCTGCGGCGACGCGCGGCTGCGCGCGATGGCGCGTTCGGCCAGGCGCGCGCTGCTTCCCTACCGCAGGGCGGCGCCGGTCGGCGCCGTGCACCACGATGAGATCGTCGACGCGCTCGAGCGTGGAGACAATGACGGCGCGGCGGATCGCATCCGCGCGAGCTTCACCGTGACGCTGGCGCGGTTGCTCGCCGGAGTGGAGCGCCCGATGGTTGCCTAGACTCGAAGTCATGGCGGGCGCTGCGGTCCTTCTCGTCGACGACGACGCGTCGATCCGCCGGATGCTCGAGCGCACGCTGAGCGCCGAGGGTTACGACGTGACCGCGGTGGCGGACGGTGGCGCCGCGCTGGCGGGCGTCGAGCGCTCGATGCCCGACCTCATCGTCCTCGACGTGGCGATGCCTGGCGTCGACGGCCTGGCCGTCACCCGCCGGTTGCGTGGCAAGGGGCTCGCGGTGCCGATCCTCCTGCTCACGGCGCGCGACGCGCTCGAGGAGCGCGTCGCCGGCCTCGACGCGGGCGCGGACGACTACCTGCTCAAGCCGTTCGACGCGCCGGAGCTCAGCGCGCGCATCCGCGCGTTGCTGCGCCGCAACCGCCCGCCCGGCGAGCAGCTCGCCTTCGACGACCTCGTGCTCGACCCCGAAGCGGGGGTCGCGCGTCGCGCGGGCGACGACCTCGGCCTCACCCGCCGCGAGGCCCAGCTGCTCGAGCTCCTGCTGCGCAATCCGCGCCGGGTGGTGACCCGCGAGGTCGCCCTCGAGCAGGTGTGGGGCGGGCAGGGCGAGGCCGGCGAGAACGTCGTCGACCGGTACGTCGGCTACCTGCGACGCAAGCTCGGCGATCCGCCGCTTATCCACACGGTGCGCGGCGTCGGCTTTCGCCTCGATCGCGCGTGAGCAGGCTCACCCTCCGCGCGCGCGTGGCCGCCGCGGCGGGCGTCGCGATCGTCGTCGGTGTGGTGGTCCTCGGCATCGCCGTCCTCGCGCGGCTGGACGATCAGCTCCGCGGCGACCTCGACCGGACGCTGCGCCAGCGCGCCGTCGAGGTCGCGCGCCTGTCCGCCTCGACGCCGAAGCTGCTCACCGCGCCGGGAGCGCTCGAGGGACGTCTCGGCGGCAGCGCGCTGTTCGTGCAGGTCGTCGATCGCCGGGACCGCCTCGTCGCGCGGTCGGGCGGGCTCGGCGGACGCGTGCTCCCGGAGGGCGGCGCCGCCCGCGCCGCGCTGCACGAGCGCCGCGCCGGTTACGGCGACGACAAGCTCGGCACCGACCGGATCCGCGTCTACGCCGCTCCCCTCGGCGAGCTCGGTCAGGGTGCCGCCGCGGGCGGCGCCGTGATCGTCGCCGGTACGACGAGCGACATCGAGGACACGCTCGCTACGACGCGCCGCTTCGTCGTCCTCAGCGCGATCGCCGCGGCACTGCTGGCGGTGGCGCTGGCCACCGTGCTCGCCGGGCGCGCGCTGCGCCCGCTGCGCCAGTTGTCGTCCGGCGCCCGGGCGATCGAGCGCACGGGCGACGCGTCGCGGCGGCTCGCCGTCCCGGCGGCGCGCGACGAAGTCGGCGATCTCGCGGAGACCCTCAACGCGATGCTGGCCTCGCTCGAGCGCGCTCGCGAGACCGAGCGACGGTTCGTCGGCGACGCCTCGCACGAGCTGCGCACGCCGCTGACCGCGCTGCGCGGCAACGCCGCCTACGTGGCGCGCCACGGCGCCGACCCGGCCGCCCTCGCCGACCTCGAGGCCGACGCCGCCCGCCTCAGCGCGCTGCTGGACGACCTCCTGGCGCTCGCCCGCGAGGACGCGGCGGCCGAGGCGCCGAGCGAGCACGTCGACCTCGTCACGGTCGCGCGCGCGGCCGCGTCCACCGATCCGGGTCCCACCACGATCGTCGCCCCCGGTCCCGGCGAGGTCGTTGTCCTGGGCGAGCGCGCCGCGCTCGAGCGCGCCGTGGGCAACCTCGTCCGCAACGCGCGCAAACACGGGCCGCCGGACGGGGCCATCACGATTGCGGTCGAGGGCGACCACAGGCGCGCGCGGCTGAGCGTGACCGACGAGGGGAAGGGGCTCGACCCCTCCGAGGCCGCGCGCGCGTTCGAGCGCTTCTGGCGCGGCCCCAACGCCGCAGGCGAGGGCTCCGGCCTGGGTCTGGCGATCGTGCGCTCGATCGCCGAGCGCCACGACGGGCGCGTCGAGGTCGACGGCGCGCGGTTCACGATCGACCTCCCGGCTCTCAAGGACCTCTCAAACCCGGCGCGTAGAACTCGCGGCGTCACCGTGATCGACCATCAAGGAACCACCCGAGCATGAGACGTCTGCGCACCATCCCCCGGCGGCGGCTGTACGCAATCGCTGCCGTCGTCGCCCTGTTGGCAGCCACCGGCGGGATCGCTCAAGCGGCGCTCAGCGGCTCGGACCAAAAGCCGACGCCCAAGCCATTGGCCGCGGCCGTGCTCGACTCCTTGCGCGCGCCGAAGCTCGCGGGCGTGTCCGCGCGCGTGCACTTCACCAACAACCTCTTCCCGGCGGGCACCTTGCCGGCCGGCACCTCCTCGCCACTCGCCGCCGGCGCCGACGGCCGGCTGTGGCTGAGCGGCGACGGGCGCTTCCGGATCGACCTGCGCTCGCAGGCCGGCGGCGAGGCGCAGATCGTGTCGGACGGCGCGCGCCTGACGATCTACGACGGCACGTCGAACACCCTGTACTCGCTGCCGATGCCGCAGAGCGCGCACGGCGCCGGCGCCGCGCGTTTCCCGCTCCCAGGGATCCAGGGCGGGCTGGGCGAGCTGCTGCGCTCCTTCACGATCTCCGGCGCCAAGCCCTCCTCAACGGCCGGGCGGCCGACGTACACGGTGCGGATCGCGCCGCGCGACGACGGCGCGCTGCTGGGCGCCGTCGAGGTCGCGTGGGACGCCGACCGCGGCGTCCCGCTGCGCCTGGCCGTGTATGCCCAAGGCGACTCCGATCCGACGCTCGAGCTCAAGGCGACCGAGGTCTCCTATGGTCCGGTGCGCGACGCTCAGCTCGCCGCGACGCCGCACCCCGGCGCGCACAGGGTCAGCATCGACTCCGCCGACCTCCACGCGGGCCGGCCGACGAACGTCACCGGCGTGGACGCCGTTCAGAGGCGCCTCGACTTCCGGCTCGCGGCGCCGGCCGAGATCGCGGGGCTGAAGCGAGGGCAGGTCCGCCTGCTCGAGAACGACCGCGGCAAGGGCGCCGTGACGATCTATGGCCAGGGCCTGGGTTCGATCTTCGTCCTCCAGGGCAAGCAGACCGGCGACCCGATCCTCGATCGCACCAAGCTGCCGTTGCCCCAGGTGAACATCGACGGGCAGACCGGCACCGAGCTCGCCACCCCGCTGGGAACGCTCGTGACCTTCGAGCGCGATGGCGTCTCGTACTTCGTCGGTGGTCTCGTCCCGCCGGTCGCGGCAGAGAACGCGGCGCGCGACCTGCGCTAAAGACGCGCCAGCAAGGGAAGCACGAGACGCTGCAGCGCGGGCGGGGGCGAGGTCATTACCGTCTCGTCCTGGAACCGCAGCGCGAAGTCGGCGATCCAGGTCGCGCCGCGAAAGCTGGTCGGCAGGTTGCGGGCGTTGTACAGACCCTCGCGCGCCGCGCGAGCGCTCTCGGTGAGGAACTCCTCCAGGCGCCCGGCCGGCGTCACCCTGGCCCGCAGCCTGGCCACCCGGCCGCTGTCGTTCTTGAGCTCGTGGCGAACGCCGGGCGCGACGACGATCGGCCCGTCGGCGGGCACGAGATCGCGCCAGGTGCCGTCGATTCTCACCCTTGCCCTGCCCTCAAGCGTCTCCCAGTGCTCCTCGAGGGACGGGTGGTAGTGCTCGGGGAGATGGCCCCCATCCTCGAGCCAGGTGGAGACCCAGAGGTCTGAGTTCTCGCGGCGAAAGCTGTACGAGACCCGGTGGATCGGGTCCTGGACGTCGGTCATCAGACGCGCTCCTTCTGGTCTGTGGCTGCCGTCCACCGTACCAGCTAAGTTACCTGTGAGTAACATGAGTGTCAGACCGCGACAACGTCTGCCGCTGCCGGAGCGGCGCGCGGTGATCATCGAGGCGGCGGGGCGTCTGTTCGGCGAGCGCGGATACGAAGCGACCCGCCTGGATCAGATCGCCGCCGCGGCCGGCGTGACCAAGCCGATCGTCTACCGCCATTTCGACTCGAAGGGCGACCTCTACCTCGCACTGCTCGACCGCCATCGCGATGACCTCGCCGGCTTCGTCTCGTCGATCCCCGCGGAGGGCAGCATCGAGCAGCGCCTGCAGACCGTGCTCGACGTTTGGCTCGGTTACGTCGAGGCACGCTCCTATGCGTGGAAGATGCTGTTTCGCGACACGGGCGGCGGCCCCGAGATCGGCGCCCGCCGGCGCGAGGTGCACGCGCGGGCGCGCGCTGTGCTCGTCGACGTGATCGGCTCGCTCGCCGCAACGCCGGTCCCCGAGCGCGAGCTCGAGCCGCTTGCGGAGTTGATGAGCATGGGCATGGCCGCGCTGGTCCTGTGGTGGATCGAGGACGCAGCGGTCTCGCGCGCCGCGGTTCTCGATGCCCTGACGACGGCGTGGGTGAAGCTGCTCGAGTAGAGATGCAGCGGGCGCACCTGGCGTCAAGCGGGGATGGCCGTCATTCGATGGCGGCCCTGGCGATGGCCGGCGGCTCGCGGCCGGCGAGCAGCCATCCGGCGGCGATGGCGGCCAGCGGCACGCCTAGCACCGCGACCGCGAGGTTGGCGATCGGCACGTCGCGCAGGTAGCCGACGTCGTCGTGATACAGCGCGAGCAGCAGGACGTAGGCGCCGGCGACCCCGACCACCGCGCCGAGCAGTGCGAGTGCGCCGGCGGTGGTGGCGGTGAGCTTGCGGCGGATGCTCGGCGTCGCTCCGGTCGCGGTCAGCGTGCGCAGGTCGCCGGCGCTCTCGCTGCGGATCAGTCCGACGGTCAGCGCGAGGATGGCGAGCGCGAGCAGCGCGCCCGCGGCCGTGGTGATGGCCATCGCCCTCGCCGGAGCGTCGTTGACTCGCCTGACCTCGACCGACAGGCCGGCCTCCGCCGCGCTCCTGCGGGCGTCGGCAATCTGGTCGTTCGTCAAGGGCCGGGCCGACTGGACGAGCCAGCCGCCCGGGATCTGCGCCCAGCCGTGGCGGCGCAGAGCGCCCAGCGTGACGAAGGTCGGCGGCTTCGATGTGTCGAAGGCCGAGCCAAACAGGTGCCCGCCCGTATCGATCCTCTGCACGTGCCGGGGCGCGACGTCGCGTCGATCCGTGAAGCTCGGGATCACGAGCTGGCCGATGGGGACGCTGCGGTCGGCGAGGAAATCGGTGGCGGGATCGATCGTGGCGGGATCGATGCCGAGATACCTGAGCACGGCGGGCGTCGCGACGAAGACCTGCGATTCGGGGCTGTAGTGCCTGCGTCCCCCGGGGTCGTCGACTCGCTTCGTGAGTTGGATCGTCGGACGCACTTGGGTGTCGCCGACGGGCATGGCATGCTCGCCGGGCTGGTAGGCCCTGGCGAGCGGGATCACGCTCGCGCGGCCGAGCCTTCCGGCGAGCGCTCGGACGCCGGCCGCTCGTCGTTGCAGCTGGGCTGCGGTCAGGATCGAGGGCTCTTCGCGGAGCTCCGGCGGGCCCGTGTACAGCCGGATCTGGCGGTCCGAGAGGTTGGGCGGCTCGGCGGCCTTCTTCGCGTTCTCGGCCGAGGCGACGACGACGACCGTCGCGGCAATGCCGAGCGCGAGGCTGACCGCCGCGAGGGCGGCTCCGGAACGGGCCTGGTAGCGGCCGAGGTCGCGCAGCGCCAACCGCGGCGCGATCGGGCTGCGCCCGGCCAGCCCGGAGAAGGCACGGATCGCCGGCGGGCCCACCAGCAGGCAGCCGGCGATCGTCGCGACGATCCCGCCGACGATGAGCGGTGGCCGGTCTCGGCCCGAGAGCGCAAGGCATGTGATGCCGATCGCGATCAGCACCACTGCCGCGACCGCGGCGTGGCGGGCGGGCCTCGGCTTCGGCGGCCGCCCCGAAAGCGCCAGCACGACGGGCAGGCGGGCGACCGTCCGCCCCGGCCACCATGCGGCCGCGGTGGCCGCGAGGATCGCGAGCACGACGGTGACGCCGATCAGTCCCCACGGAAGGTCGAGCCGGTCGACGCGATGGCCGATCGCGGACTCGAGTGTTGGGGCGCCGACGAACCACAGCGCGAGGCCGGCGATCGTGCCGCCGACCGCGGCGATCGCGCCGACGAGGGCGCCGTTGCTCAGCATGACCAGGCGCAGATGCCTCTCCGTTGCGCCGATGGCGGCGAGCATGCCGAGCTGACGAAGCCGCCGCTGTGCGACGACAGCGAAGCCGGCAGCGGCGACCAGCGAAGCCAGGAGCAGGAAGACGGTCACCACGGAGAGCGTGATCAGCGTCTCCGGGGGTCGGTCGTTGCCGCGACGCTCGGACCCCGTGAACGCCGATGTGCCCGGTGCGCTCTGCGCGATGAACGCGTCCATCGCCCGGGGGCTGGCGTTGACAAGAACCGTGACCGCGTCGGGCGCGCCCGCGGAAGACGGAGAGACGAGTGCGAACTCGTCGCTCAGGTCGCGCGGGTTCTCGACGATGCCAACGACGGTCCGCCGGCGCCCGTCGAGCGTCACCGTCCCCCCGAGCCCGACGCCGAGGCGGCTGGCGGCGCCGTCCGTGACGGCGACCTGCCCGGGACCCACCGGATAGCTGCCACGGCGGATGGCCAGAAGCGCGCGGCCGTAAGGTCCATTCGGGTCCTGCGCGCGGAAGTCCACGTTCTCGACATCACCGGGAACGGGGATCGAGCGATGCCCAATGACCTCGGTCGTGCCAAACGAACGCCGGGCAGAGGCAAGCCCGGCCCGGAGCTTGCGCGGATCTGAGCCGTCGAGCCTGACCAGGCTGTTGGCCGAGCCGAACTCGGCGTTCTCCGCCGAGCCCGCGTGATGCACGAAGGTGATGCTGGCGACCGCGGTGGCGACGGCGACGGTCAGGAGCGCCAGCACCAGAAGCTGCTGTCGCCATTCGCGGCGCAGCAGACGCACCGCCCAACGGATCAGCGCGCGGCGCGCGGGCGTCGTCATTGCCGGCTGCCCGTGGCCAGCAGCGACTCAGCCCCGGGAGGCGTTGCGGTCTGATCCACGACACGGCCGTCGCGCAGGAAGATGACGCGGTCGGCCCAGGAGGCCAGCTGCGCCTCGTGGGTGACGACCACCCCCGCGACGCCGCGGCGGGTAGCGGCCCGGACCAGCCGCATGACCGCTTCGCCGTTCAGCGAGTCGAGCGCGCCCGTCGGCTCGTCGGCGAGCAGCAGCCCCCGCTCGCCGACGATCGCCCGCGCGATCGCCACGCGCTGGCGCTCGCCGCCAGACAGCTCGTCCGGGTAGCGATCCGCGCGGTCGGCGACGGCGAGCTCCTCGAGCGCCTGCAGCCCCGTCGCCCTCGCGGCTTTCGCGCGAACGCCGTCAAGCTCGAGGGGCAGGGTCACGTTCTCGACGGCCGTCAGCCCGGGCAGGAGGTTGAAGTCCTGGAAGACGTAACCGATCGACCGGCGTCGCATCGTCGCCCGCTCGGTACGCGAGATGCTTGCGAGGTCGATGCCGTCGACGAGCACCTCGCCAGTGGTCGCGTCCTCCAAGCTGCCGGCGATCGTCAGCAGCGTGCTCTTGCCCGAACCGCTCGGGCCCATGACGGCCACGAGCTCGCCGCGCTCCACCGAGAGGTCGACCTCGCTGATCGCGTGCACCTCGCTCGGGCCGGAGCCGTAGACCTTCGATACGCGGCGCAGCTCGAGTGCGCTGGTCATTGCGAGACCTCCAAAGCCTCGGTGGGTTCGCCTGACCCCTCCGCCGTGGCCGCCGGTCGGGCGGGCGGCAGCCGCTTCAAGCGGGCGTCGGCGGCGTCGAGCCAGCGAACGATTGCTTCGAGCCTGAAGAGCTCTGCGTCGGCGACGAGTGCCAGCGCCACATCGTCCTCGGCGGCGGCCGCCTTGACCTGCGTGTAGCGCTGCATGACTTCGATCGCATGCCGCCGGTGCACCTGCATGATCTCGTGGACATCGATGCCGGGGACCTGCAGGGCGACCAGCACCTTGATGACGAGCTCATCTCGTGGCGGCGGGACCAGCTCGGGCGGCGTGCGCAGCCAAGCGGCGAGCTCGTCGGCGCCGGATGAGGTGATCCGGTAGCGCTTCTGCGACCGCTCGCCGTTGGCGTCGCTCTCCACCAGCCCGTCGCGCTCGAGGCGCTGCAGCGTCGTATAGACCTGCCCGACGTTCAGCGGCCAGACCTCGCCAGTCCGCGACTGGAACTCGCTCTGCAGCCGCATGCCGTACTTCGGTCCCTCACTGAGCAGGGCAAGGAGGGCGTGGGGGACGCTCATCGAAGACTTCTCGGGGCCAACATACTGAGTATGTATACCGAGTATACGGTACCCGGCGCAAGCAATTGTTACGTGCCGGCGGACCCTCCACCGAGAACGTCGCGGCGTTCGAGGAACTCCTCACGCGTGATCTCGCCACGTGCGTAGCGCTCTGCCAGCAGGCCGACGGCTGGTCCTGGTGAAGGAGGCGCCGAGGTCCGCACGCGTGAGACGACGATGACGATCAAGGCGATCGGCAGGAGCCACAACAGCGCGCCCGCCACTCCCCAGGGAAAAGCAAACAGGACCGCCGTCATGGCGTCGCCCGGAGGTCGGTTCGGATCCGCTCGAACTCCGCGGCGGAGATCTCACCGCGCGCGTAGCGCACCTCCACGATGCGGATCGCGGGATTCTGTGGCTGGCCCTTGGGCAGCGCTATCCAGAGGAGCAGATAGGCCACGATGCCGAAGCCGCCGAAGAAGATGGACACGATCCAGGCCAGCCGCACGAGCGTGGCGTTGAAGCCGAACCGCTGGGCGATCCCGCCCGCAACGCCGGCGATCACTCGGTCGGTCTCCGATCGCGTGAGCCGCGAACTCGCTTCATAGGACATGCCCGCGAGGGTAGGTCCGGACGTCCGGTTGCGCATCGGCCTGCCGGATCGAGTCGACCTCAGACCGCAGTCGGAGGCGTAGGCCCCGCCGGAACTAGGCAGCGCTAGCCGAGGTGGCCGCGGCCGCGTTCGAGGCCGGCCAGGTGCGAGGTTCCCTCGTAGACCGTGCGCCCGCGGCGGTGGACGTGGAGGCGGAGCGTCCCGGTGAGGTGCTGGGGCGCCCAATCGTCGAGGCGGCGGCGCTCGTGCGGGACGGGCACCGGCAGCAGGTGCGGCTGCACGCCGTCGGCGTGCGCCTCGACCTCGACGCCGCCGCCGGCGAAGCGCCAGCCGCGCTCGTCGACCGCCACGCGCAGGGGGCGCAGAGGCCGGACGACGGTCTGGATCTCGCGCCCCAGCCCGACGACGAGCGCGGTGGCGGTCGTTCGCAGCGGCCCGAGGCCGGCGCGCCCTCCGGCGAACGCGACACAGGCGTCGGGGCGGTCGAAGCCGTGCGCCTGGCCCCACCACCACGCGGGCGGCATCCCGCCGCGGCCCCAGTTCTTCTCGGCGTAGGCGACCGCGCCGTCGAGGTCGATCTCGCGCGCGCCGATGCGTGCGCGGCCGGCGACGCGCGCGCGCAGCAGCCACGGGTGCCAGTACTGGCTGAGGCCGGGGACGACCTGGGCGGGACCGAGGGCGCCGAACCTGCGCCGCGGCCAGGGAAGGGCGTCGGAGAACGTTGCCTCCAGGCGGGCGTCGTCGCCGAGGTCGACGCGCAGAGCGTGCTGGTCGGCCGTGAAGGCGTTTCCCGCGCGGAGTTGCAGGCCGCGCGGAGCGGCCTGCGCGCTGGGCAACGTCGCCGATCGCACCACGCCGCCCGGGTGCGTCGCCAGCGAGGCCATCGCCCACGGCCTGCCGTCGGCGTCGCGGCTGATCGCGAGGATGGCGACCACGACGGCGCCGGTGGCCGGGTGGGTCATGCGCCAGAAGTGGCCCTCCATGCCGACGCCGTGGTAGCCGCGGGGGTCGCCGAAGGGCGGATCGGCGCCGGTGCGGCGGTAGGCGTCCAGCATGGGCGGGCCACGGTACCGTTCATCGGGATGAGTCGCCCCCCGGTCGCGGTGGGTCGGTCGCGGCCGCGAGCGGTGATGTCGGCGGTCCTCGTGCTGTGGCGCTTCGCCCGGCCGCACACGCTGATCGGCACCTCGCTGTCGATCGTGGCGCTCTACGTCATCGCGGCCTCGCTCGACCGGGCCTCGGGGATCGTGGACCTGCTGTGGACGCTGCTGGCCGGCGCGTGCGTGAACGTCTTCATCACCGGTCTGAACCAGGTCGAGGACGTCGAGATCGACCGGCTCAACAAGCCGTGGCTGCCGATCGCGGCGGGCGACCTGTCGCTCGAGGCCGCGCGCCGGATCGTCGCCGTCGCGGCGATCGCGCCGGTGGTGATGGCGCTGACGCAGGGTCTCGAGGAGCTCGTCGCGGTCACCGTCGCGCTGCTGATCGGCTGGGCCTACTCGTCGCCGCCGCTGAGGCTCAAGCGCTACCCGGCGCTCGCCGCGGGCTCGATCACGTTCGTGCGCTCGCTGGTCGTCAACCTCGGCGTCTGGCTGCACGTCGCCGGGAAGCCGGTGAGCGCCGGTGTCTGGGCGCTCACCGCGGTCACCATCCCCTTCTCCTTCGCGATCGCCGTGCTCAAGGATGTGCCCGACATCGAGGGCGACCGGCGCTACGGCATCGCGACGTTCTCGGTGCGGCTCGGGCCGCGGCCGGTGCTGTGGGCCGGCGTCGGCGCGCTGACGCTCGGCGGGCTCGGCATGGCGGTCGCGGGCCCGCTGTGGCTCGACGGGGCGAGCGCCGCGGTGCTCGTCGTCGGCCACCTGATCGGCGTGGCCGCGCTGTGGCGCTGGGCGCTGCGCGTCGATCCGTCCGATGGCGTCGCGTTCGCCGGCTTCTACCAGCGCGTGTGGCAGCTGTTCTTCTGCGAGTACGCGCTCGTCGCGCTGGCGTACGTGATCGGGTAGGCACCACGAGATGGGCTTCATCCAGCACAAGGCCGAGGCGCGCTGGTTCTACCGGTTCGTCTCGCTGGGCTACGACCGCTGGATCAACCCGCTGTTCTGGACCGCGGCGATGCGCGACCGCGCCCTGACGCTGGCGCGGCTCGACGCGCTCGGGCTCGACGTGGTCGACGTCGGCGCCGGCACCGGCTTCGCGACTCAGGCGATCGTCCGCGCGGTGGCCCCCGAGAACGTGACGATGCTCGACCAGAGCCCGCACCAGCTCGCCCGCGCCAGGCGCAAGCGCACGCTCGATGCCGTGACGAAGGTCCTCGGCGACGCCGAGGCGCTGCCGTTCGCCACCGACTCGCAGGACCGCTACGTCTCGACCGGGAGCATCGAGTACTGGCCCGATCCGCAGCGGGCGATCGCCGAGGCCTATCGCGTGTTGCGCCCCGGTGGCCGCGCGCTGCTCGCGGGCCCGCTGCGGCGCGCGCACCCGCTGGCGCGCGCGCTCTCGGACGCGTGGATGCTGTTCCCCGCCGAGGACGACTACGTCGCGTGGTTCGAGCGCGCGGGCTTCGCGGACATCGAGCGCCTCCACGTGGCACCCGAGTGGTGGGACGCGACGTGGGATCCATACGCGGTCGCGATCGCCGGCGTCAAGCCGCGCGCCGGGGCGTCGCCGCTCGCGCTGGCCCCGCCCGCCGACGACGCGGCGCCGGTCACGCCGGGCCGCCTCGCGCGCTTCGTGGCCGGCTCGCTCGCGGGCGCGGCGTTCATCCCGGTCGCGCTGTGGTTCACGCTGCGGCGTCGCCTCGCGCGCCCCGATTAGCCGAGGCGCCGGCGCAGCCAGTCGACCACGCTGCGCCGCACGGCGGTGTCGCGCAGCAGCGCCGTCCCGTGGCCGGTCGACGCGGCCGTGCGCGGCGTGACGCCGCTCCCGCCCGGCCCGCGCGCGACGAACTCGCCGCCCTGCAACTCCTCGCGATCGGCGATGACCAGCAGGTCGTGTGGGCGGAAGCGCCCCTGGCGC